>NZ_JBEXWK010000003.1:0-504695 GCF_040629815.1 Streptomyces sp. NPDC005878 | reverse complement strand
TTTTTTTTTGTTTCTTTTTTTTTTATTTTTTTTATTTACCTATTGGGGGAAACCACGGGGGCCCCGCGCCCCCCCCCCCCCCCCCCCTCTCTTCCTTACCACTGGCCCTCTTCTTCCTTATGAGGACGTACGCGTCCCCGTCAGGAGGGGCGGCCCCATCAGCCCATGAACTTCTTGAAGGCGTCGGGCAGTTCGAAGTCCTGCGGGACCTGGGCGGCGCCGGGCAGTGCCTGGGGGCCCTGCTCGCGGCGGGCGGCGGCGGCCTCTTCCTCGGCCTTGCGCTTCAGCGGGTTGCCGCTCTTGCGCTTGCCCTTGGCCTGTTTCTGCTGCTTCTTCTGGCGGCCGGGGCCGCCACCCATGCCCGGGATGCCGGGCATACCGGGCATGCCGCCGCCCTGGGCCATCCGCGACATCATCTTGCGGGCCTCGAAGAACCGCTCGACGAGGTTCTTGACCGCGCTGACCTCCACACCGGAGCCCTTGGCGATACGGGCGCGGCGCGAGCCGTTGAGGATGGTGGGGTCGTGGCGCTCGGCCGGGGTCATCGACTTGATGATCGCGGCGGTGCGGTCCACGTCGCGCTCGTCGATGTTGTTGATCTGGTCCTTGATCTGCCCCATGCCGGGCAGCATGCCGAGCAGCTTGGAGATGGAGCCCATCTTGCGGACCTGCTCCATCTGCGCCAGGAAGTCGTCGAGCGTGAAGTCCTGGCCCTTCTTCGACGCCAGCTTGGAGGCCATCTTCTCGGCCTCTTCTTGGCTGAACGTCTTCTCCGCCTGCTCGATCAGGGTGAGCAGGTCACCCATGTCGAGGATGCGCGACGCCATGCGGTCCGGGTGGAACGCGTCGAAGTCGTCGAGCTTCTCGCCGTTGGAGGCGAACATGATCTGCTTGCCGGTGACGTGCGCGATGGAGAGCGCGGCGCCGCCGCGGGCGTCGCCGTCGAGCTTGGAGAGCACCACGCCGTCGAAGCCGACGCCGTCGCGGAAGGCCTCTGCGGTGTTGACCGCGTCCTGGCCGATCATGGCGTCGACGACGAAGAGGATCTCGTCGGGCTTGACGGCGTCGCGGATGTCCGCGGCCTGCCGCATCATCTCCTGGTCGATGCCGAGGCGGCCGGCGGTGTCGACGACGACCACGTCGTACTGCTTCGACCGGGCGTACTCGATGGAGTCCTGGGCGACCTTGACCGGGTCGCCGACGCCGTTGCCGGGCTCCGGCGCGTAGACCGCGACGCCCGCGCGGTCGGCGACGACGGAGAGCTGGTTGACGGCGTTCGGCCGCTGGAGGTCGCAGGCGACGAGCAGGGGCGCGTGGCCCTGGCCCTTCAGCCAGTGGCCGAGCTTTCCGGCGAGCGTCGTCTTACCGGCGCCCTGGAGGCCGGCGAGCATGATGACCGTCGGGGCGGTCTTGGCGAACCGCAGCCGGCGGGTCTCACCACCGAGGATGGTGATGAGCTCCTCGTTGACGATCTTGACGACCTGCTGGGCGGGGTTGAGCGCCTGGGAGACCTCGGCGCCGGACGCGCGCTCCTTGACCTGCTTGATGAAGGCGCGGACGACGGGCAGGGCGACGTCGGCCTCGAGCAGGGCGATACGGATCTCGCGAGCCGTGGCGTCGATGTCCGCCTCGGACAGGCGGCCCTTGCCCCGGAGGTTCTTGAATGTCGCGCTGAGGCGGTCGGAGAGGGTGTCGAACACGGTGGTCGCGGATCCTCGGCTCGTAGGGCGGTCGGGTGAACGCCCCCCAGGGTATCCCGGGAGAGGTTTTCCCCACCCCGCCCCGTTCCCTTAACCCTCCGGGGGTGGGGGTGCGGCGGCCGCCTTTTGCCCGCGGGCGGGCGCGCGCCTTTTGGGCCCGGTCTTCGTCCGCGGGCCGTCTTGGGTTGCTCGCGCAGTTCCCCGCGCCCCTTCAGGGCCCGGTCTTCGTCTGCGGGACGCCCTGGGGTGCTCAGGGCCCGGTTGTCGTCTGCGGGTCGTCTTGGGCTGGGCGCGCAGTTCCCCGCGCCCCTTGGGTACTTGCGGCCGCTGTAGTCCGGAACCTCGGGCGGGAGCGATTCAGCCCCTCCGGCGTTTGAGGAGCGGGGTCCGGGGCGGAGCCCCGCAACGGGGGCGGGGGCGCAGCCACGGCAGGGGCCCCACCGGGGCCGGGGGCGGAGCCCCCGGGGCGGGGTGCAGGGGCCGCAGGCCCCGCTCGGGCCCGGGGTGCGGCCCCGTAGCGGGTCTGGGGCGCAGCCGCGTGGCGGGGGCGGGGCGAAACCTCCGTAGCGGGTCCGGGGGCGCAGCCCGCGGCGGGGTGCAGGGGCCGCAGGCCCCGCGTTGGGGGGTTCCGGGGCCAAGCCCCTGGGGGGTTCCGGGGCCAAGCCCCTGGGGGGGTGCAGGGGCCGCAGGCCCCGCTCGGGGGGGCGTAGCCCCCGGGGAGGACGGTCTTGCCCCCCCCGCTCGCCCCCGGAGGGTTTAGGGAAGGGGCGGGGTGGGGGCTAGTCCCCCCGGGGGGCCAGGGCGCGTTCCACCCCCCGGGCCACCCCCGCCGCCACTCCCGCCCCCAGCGGCTCCCCTCCCCCGTCCGTCACATAGAACGCGTCCACCGCGTTCCCCCCCAGCGTCGAGACGTGCGCGCTCCGCACCCGTACCCCCGCCCGGTCCAGTTCGCGGCCGATCCGGTGCAGCAGGCCCGGCGCGTCCTGGGCGCGGACCTCGATCACCGTGGCCAGGCGGGACGCCGCCGGGGCGACCGTGACGCGGGGCGGGGGCGCGGCCGGGCCCCGGCGGCGGGCCGCCTCGCGTTCGGCGAGGCGGGCCGGGAGGTCCAGGGAGCCGTCGAGGGCGCGGACCAGGTCGGCGCGGAGCCGGGCCGCCTGCGGGAGCGAGCCGTATTCGGCCGCCACCCGCCAGTCCAGGAGGAGGATCTCCCCGGCCAGGGGGTCCGGCAGCCCGATCGCCCGCAGCTCCGCCGTCCGTACGGTCAGCCGGTGCATCGCCAGGACGCCCGCCACCGCCGGCAGCACCCCGGGCTGGTCCGGGAGGGCGATCAGCAGCTCGACGCCGAGCGGCTCGCGGGCGCTGTCGTCGGCCGGCGCCTCCGGGTGGGCGCGCAGCGCGAGGACCGGCCCGCGCGTGCGGTGCGCCTCCATCGCGAGCCGCTCCTGCTCGGCCGTGGCGAGGGGCGGCTCGGGGTCCGCCGGCTCGCCCGCCAGCACCGCCCCCGCCCGCTTCACCAGCTCCGCCACCAGCGACCCGCGCCAGGCGGACCAGGCCGCGGGGCCCGTGGCGAGGGCGTCCGCCTCGGTGAGCGCGTGCAGGAGTTCGAGGGTGGAGGCCGTCCCGACCGCCTCGGCCACCGCCCGTACCGTCGCGGGGTCGTCCAGGTCGCGCCGGGTCGCGGTCTCGACGAGCAGCAGATGGTGGCGTACGAGCGTGGCGACCACGGCCACGTCGTCCTTGTCGAAGCCGATCCGGGCGGCCACGTCGCGCGCGATGACCTCGCCCGCCACGCTGTGGTCGCCGGGCCAGCCCTTGCCGATGTCGTGGAGCAGGGCCGCGACGAGCAGCAGGTCGGGGCGGTGGACGCGGCGGGTGAGCGAGGAGGCGCGTACGGCCGTCTCCACCAGGTGGCGGTCGACGGTCCAGGTGTGCACGGCGTTGCGCTGCGGGCGGCAGCGCACCCGCTCCCAGTCGGGCAGCAGCCGGGTGATCAGGCCCTCGGCCTCCAGCGCCTCCCAGACGGGCACGGTGGACTCGCCCGCGCCCAGCAGCGTCACCAGTTCCTCGCGGGCCTCGGCGGGCCAGGGCACGGGCAGCGGCCGGACCGCGGCGGCGAGCCGGCGGACCGCGTGCAGGGAGAGCGGCAGCCCGGAACGGGCGGCGGCCGCGGCGGCCCGCAGTGGCAGGACCGGGTCGCGTTCGGGTTTCGCGGCGAGCGCGAGCACCACCTCGCCGTCCTGCTCGACCACCCCTTCGGCGAGCGGGGTCCGCTCGGGGGCGGCCGGGCGGCCCCCCAGCAGGCTCCGCAGCCGGGGCCGGGCCGAGCGGGCGCGCAGGACCCGCCCGACCTCGCGCCAGGTGACGTCACTGGCGTACGCGATGGTCCGCGCGGCCTCGTACACCTGCCGCAGCAGTACGTCCGCGTCCAGCACGCCGAGCGCCTCGGCGACGGCGTCCTGTTCCTGGAGGGCGAGGCGGTCGGTGGCGCGGCCGGTGACCAGGTGGAGGGCGTCGCGGACGTCCAGGAGGCGCCGGCGGGCCTCGTCCAGGCCCTCGCGGGGCGCGTCCGCGAGCCAGGACGCGGCGACCGCGCGCAGGGCGGTGGCGTCCCGCAGCCCGCCGTGCGCCTCCTTGAGGTCGGGTTCGAGGAGGAACGGCAACTCGCCCTGGCGTTCGGCCCGTTCGCGGCAGAGCGCGTCGAGTTCGGGGAGCCGTTTGGGGGCGAGGTTGCGCCAGTCGGCGAGGACGGTGGTGCGCAGGGAGGCCGTGAGGCTCTGCTCACCGGCCAGGTGGCGGGCGTCCAGGAGGCCGAGGTGCACCTTGAGGTCGGCGCCGGCGGCTCTGCGTGCCTCGGCGGGGGTGCGCACGGAGTGGTCGAGGGCCAGGCCCAGGTCCCACACCGGGTACCAGAGGCCGTCGGCGAGCGCGGAGACGGCGCTCGCGCTCGCGCTGCCGTCGTGGACGAGCACCAGGTCGAGGTCGCTTCGGGGCGACAGCTCGCCGCGTCCGTAGCCGCCGACGGCCACCAGGGCGGCGCCGCGCACCCCGGCCGCGCGGGCGGCTCCGGTGAAGAGCTGGGCCAGCCAGTCGTCGGTGAGCGCGGCCAGGGCGGCACGGCGCGGCGGCCCGGACCGCGCCTCCTGCTGGAGGAGGCGCAGCCGGGCCGCCGCGTAGCCGCCGGATCCGGAGTCCTCTGTGTCTGTGCTGACGTCCGTGCTCGTCACCCGGCAGCTCCTGTCCGTACCGAATCGGGGGGCCACGTCAGAGGGCGTCGGGGCCGCGTTCGCCGGTGCGGACCCTGACCGCCGTCTCCACGGGGACGCTCCACACCTTGCCGTCGCCGATCTTCCCGGTCCTGGCGGCCTTGACCACGACGTCGATCAGCTGCTCGGCGTCGTCGTCCTCGACCAGCACCTCGATACGGATCTTGGGGACGAGGTCGACGGTGTACTCGGCGCCGCGGTAGACCTCGGTGTGGCCGCGCTGGCGTCCGTATCCGCTGGCCTCGGTGACCGTGAGGCCGTGGACCCCGAAGGCCTGGAGGGCTTCCTTGATCTCGTCCAGGCGGTGCGGCTTGACGACCGCGGTGATCAGCTTCATGCGTCCACCTTCTTGTTCTGCGCTGCCTTCTCGCCGGGGGCCGGGGCGTGCGAGCGGACGGCGGTGCCGCCGCCGGCGCCGCTGAAGTCGTACGCCGTCTCGGCGTGCTCGACCTGGTCGATGCCCGAGACCTCGTCGTCCTCGGCGACCCGCATCCCCATCGTCCTGTCGAGCAGGAAGGCGAGGGCCGCGGAGACGACGAGCGAGTAGCCGAGGACCGCGCCGACGCCGATGGCCTGCTTGCCGAGCTGGTCGAGGCCGCCGCCGTAGAAGAGGCCCTTGGCGTCGGACTGTACGCCGCCGGTGGCGAAGAGGCCGACGAGGAGGGAGCCGGCGATGCCGCCGACCATGTGGACGCCGACGACGTCGAGGGAGTCGTCGTAGCCGAAGCGGTACTTGAGGCCGACGGCCATGGCGCAGAGCACACCGGCGATGGCGCCGACCGCGATCGCGCCGAGCGGGCTGACGCAGCCGCCGGAGGGGGTGATGGCGACGAGGCCCGCGACCGCGCCGGAGGCGGCGCCGAGGGTGGTGCAGGAGCCGTGGCGGAGCTTCTCGTAGCCGAGCCAGGCGAGCATGGCGGCGGCGGTGGCGACCTGGGTGTTGACGAACATCACGGCGCCCACGCCGTCGTCGTTGCCGAGCCAGGAGCCGGCGTTGAAGCCGAACCAGCCGAACCACAGCAGCCCGGCTCCGAGCATGACGAGCGGCAGGCTGTGCGGCCGCATCGGGTCCTTCTTGAAGCCGACGCGCTTGCCGATGACGAGGATGACGCCGAGGGCCGCGGCTCCGGCGTTGATGTGCACGGCGGTGCCGCCCGCGAAGTCGATGACGCCCTTCTTGAAGAGCCAGCCGTCGGAGGCCCACACCCAGTGCGCGACCGGGAAGTAGACGGCCGTGACCCACAGGGTGATGAACAGCGCCCAGGCGCTGAACTTGACGCGGTCGGCGAGCGCGCCGCTGATCAGCGCCGGGGTGATGACGGCGAACATCAGCTGGAAGACCGCGAAGACGTAGACCGGGACGGTGTAGCCGGGCCACAGCTGGACGATGCCGATGCCGCTGAGCCCGAGGTAGTCCTTGGACCAGCCGATGAAGCCGTTGGACTCGCCGAAGCTGAGGCTGAAGCCGTAGAGCACCCACAGGATCGTGACGATCCCGAGGCTGATGAAGCTCATCATCAGCATGTTGAGTGTGCTCTTGACGCGGACCATGCCTCCGTAGAAGAAGGCCAGGCCGGGGGTCATGAGCATCACCAGCGCTGAGCAGATCAGCATGAATCCGGTGTTGGCGCTGGACAGCTGAGGCGTGTCGGCTGCGAGCGTGATGCCTGGGGGCATCGGCGTCTCCTCGTCGTCGGTACGGCGGCCCGTGCGGGGGCGAACGAGTGGCTGCGAAGGGGTGGGCCGTTATGCGCCATGAGGTTGGCGCAGCGCGGTTTCCGCCGATGCCGCTCGATGTTTCGCCGCCGTGACGAAGAGGTCGGGCGTGTTACGCGGGCATGAACTGCCGGATCATCGCCCCGGGAGGGCCGATCGCCGTCCCCGTGCACGCTCACGGGTGACCGGCCGCGACGTCTCCCGGTTGACCTGGCGGGGGGAGCCGAGTCGGAGTGTGCCGGGGTGGGCGTCGCGGCCGGCGTTCTGTATGCCGCCGTGGCGGCGCCCCGGGGGGGGGTCAGACGGCCTCCGCGGTCTCGGGGAGCTCCTGGCCGAGGAGGTCGGTGAACTGGATGACCTCGGCCACGTCCCCGAAGTCCCGCACGGCGGTGTCGACGGTCTTGCGCAGTCGGGTGTTGACCCGCTCGGAGCGGACCGTCTTGGCGATCTTCAATGCCTCTCCGGCCAGCACGGTGGACTGTTCGGGCTCGCGCTTGAGGAGGTGGACGGTGGCCATGCCGATGAGGTTCAGCGCGTACGACCGCTGGTGGATCTCGTCCTTGCCGAAGAGCTCGACCGCGCGCTCCATGACGGGCTCGGCGAGCGTCGCGTACGTGGGGCTGCGGCCGGCCACGTAGGCGAGGTCGCGGAAGGAGTGGGCGTTCTCGCCGTTGAGCTCGGCCTCGGAGAAGAACTGGATCCAGTCGGGCTCCGGCTCGCCGTCGAGCCCGGCGTCGCCGAAGGTGTCCTCGGACATCCGGACGGCCCGCTTGCACTTGCTGGGCTGGCCCATGTTCGCGTACGCGCGCGCCTCCATCGCATACAGCATCGCCTGGGTGCGGGGGGTGGCGCAGTCACGGCTGCCGTACTGCGCGAGGTGGATGAGTTCCAGGGCGTCGTCGGGGCGGCCGAGGTGGATCATCTGGCGGCTCATCGAGGACAGGATGTACGACCCGAGGGGCTTGTCGCCGCACTCCTTGGCGGCGTGCAGGGCGAGCACGAAGTACTTCTGGGCGGTGGGCTGGAGGCCCACGTCGTAGCTCATCCACCCGGCGAGTTCCGCGAGTTCGGCCGCGACCCGGAAGAGTCGGCGGGCGGTGGCCTCGGGCTGGGGCTCCTGGAGGAGGTCGGTGACCTCGTGGAGCTGGCCGACGACGGCCTTGCGGCGCAGTCCGCCGCCGCACTGGGCGTCCCACTGGCGGAACATCTCCGTGGTGGTCTCCAGCAGGTCGAGCTCGGGCGGGGAGAGCCGGGAGGGGCGCCGGGCGTTGGCGGGGGTCTCCACGTTGATGGACTCGCCGGGCGGCGCGGGGACCAGCCAGCGCTGCATGGGCTCGATGAGGGCGGGGCCGGCCGACAGCATCAGGGAGGTGCCGAGGAAGCCGCGGCGGGCCAGCATCAGGTCGCTGCGCGAGTACTCGCTGAGCAGGGAGACGGTCTGGGGGCCGGCCCAGGGCAGGTCGACGCCGGAGACGGACGGGGACTGGTGTGCGGTGCGCAACCCGAGGTCCTCCACCGCCACGACGCTGCCGAACCGCTCGGAGAACAGCTCGGAGAGGATGCGCGGAATGGGCTCGCGCGGCATCTCGCCGTCGAGCCAGCGGCGGACCCGGGAGGTGTCCGTGCTGATGTGGTGCGCGCCGAGCTGGCGCGCCCGCCGGTTGACCTGGCGCGCCAGCTCGCCCTTCGACCAGCCGCTCCGCACGAACCACGAACTCAGCTGTTCGTTGGGGCGCTTGCCGGCGCTCGTACCGCTAGCCCCACTGCCGCTCACTGGAACGCCCCCATTCGGCTAAAGCCCTGCGCGTCTTCTCTGCCACGCGAACCCCTATCAGAATGCCGCGAGTTCATGCTTCCTGTCCGCAGGACGCGACCCTCCGGACGGTACAGCTCCTTGCCTTTGGCATACCCGCGAGCGCGTGCGTTTCCAGGGTTCGTGTACTGAAAGTAATCCTACGATCACCCGTCTGGCGAGGGCGATTCCACAAACGCCACCATTCGCCACCCCTTCGAATGAACTCCCCCACCGCCGTGCGCGATTCACTTGACACAGGTCGACAAGGAGTCGGTGGAGCGGTGCACGCGGGGGCGCGCGGACCGGTTCGCACCACCTTCCCTTCCGCCGCGAGCCGCTGGGTGAGCAGTGCGCGATCGGGGAACTCCGGAACGTAACCACCGTCGGCAATCACCCGTTGGAGGGGGCATGGGCTTCACGATCGGCGGCGGCCGGGGGATCCGCGAAATCCGGCCCGGCCCGCGGCGCCGCGGCCGCGCGACCGAGGTCACGGCGGTGGCCGAGTACACGGGCCTGTGGGGGTGGGACGTCGCCCCGGGGGCGCGGGAGCTGTCCGGCCAGTGCTCCTGCGGCGATCCGGTCTGCCCGGAGCCCGGGGCGCACCCGCTGGCGTTCGTCCCCGAGGTGCCGGCGGGCGCGACGCTGGACGAGGTCGGCAAGGCGTGGGCGGAGTGCCCCGGCGCCTCGGTGCTGCTGCCGGTGGGCCGCACCTTCGACATCCTGGACGTGGCGGCGCCGGCCGGGCGGCGGGCGCTGGTGCGCCTGGAGCGGATGGGGCTGCCGCTGGGCCCCGTCTCGACGACCCCGGCGGGCCGTACGCACTTCTACGTGGCCCCGGGGGCGGCGGCCGAACTGCCGCGCCTGCTCTACCGGATGGGCTGGGACGACGCCGACCTGGACCTGGTCTGCCCGGGCCCCGGGGAGTACGTGCAGGCGCCCCCGTCGGGAGACGTCCACTGGCTGCGCCCCCCGTCCCTGGACACCGCGACGCGTCCTCCGGAGGCCCGCCTGCTGCTGGGCACCCTGGCGTACATCTGCCACCGGGCGCCTTCCTGAGGGGCGCTTCCCCCGGAGTACGTCCCGAGGAGCCCGGCGCGGGGTGAGCCGGCACGGACGAAGGGGCCCACCGCGTCTGCACCGTGCGGTGGGCCCCTTCCGGGACGCCTGGCGGCCGCGGCCCGCGGGTGGGAACCCGCGCGCCCGGCTCGGTCGCTACTCCCCGATCAGCGCGTCCACGAACGCCCCCGGCTCGAACGGCGCGAGGTCGTCCGCGCCCTCGCCGAGCCCGATGAGCTTGACCGGCACGCCCAGTTCGCGCTGCACGGCGATGACGATGCCGCCCTTGGCGGTGCCGTCGAGCTTGGTCAGCACGATGCCGGTGATGTCGACGACCTCGGCGAAGACCCGGGCCTGGACCAGCCCGTTCTGCCCGGTCGTCGCGTCGAGGACGAGCAGGACCTCGTCGAGCGGCCCGTGCTTCTCCACGACGCGCTTGACCTTGCCGAGCTCGTCCATGAGCCCGGTCTTGGTGTGCAGCCGTCCGGCCGTGTCGATGAGGACGACGTCCGCGCCCTCCGCGATGCCCTCCTTGACGGCGTCGAAGGCGATCGACGCCGGGTCGCCGCCCTCGGGGCCGCGCACGGTGCGGGCGCCCACGCGCTCGCCCCAGGTCTGGAGCTGGTCGGCGGCGGCGGCGCGGAAGGTGTCCGCCGCGCCCAGGACGACCGACTTGCCGTCGGCGACGAGCACGCGGGCGAGCTTGCCGGTGGTGGTGGTCTTGCCGGTGCCGTTGACGCCGACGACCATCACGACGCCGGGGACCTCGGCGCCGCCCTCGGTGGTGTTGCCCTCGGTGTTCACCGTGCGGTCGAAGTCGGGCCGGAGGATCGCGACGAGCTCCTCGCGCAGCAGCGCGCGCAGCTCGGCCGGGGTGCGGGTGCCGAGCACCCGGACGCGCTCGCGCAGCCGCTCGACGAGTTCCTGGGTCGGGGCGACGCCCACGTCCGCGGTGAGCAGCGTGTCCTCGATCTCCTCCCAGGTGTCCTCGTCGAGGTTGTCCCGGGACAGGAGCGTGAGCAGCCCCTTGCCCAGCGAGTTCTGCGAGCGGGCGAGGCGGGCGCGCAGCCGGACGAGGCGGCCGGCCGTCGGCTCGGGCACCTCGATCCCGGGTGCGGCGGGCGCCTCGACGGGCGCCTCCTCGACCACGACGGGGCTCGCCGGCGCCTCGGGGAGGGCGATCTCCTCGATGGCGCGGCGTTGCTCCTCGGCGCTCTCCGCGGCGTCGTCGCCGACGTGCGGCTCGGCGGGCGGGGCAGTGATGGTCGGCGTGGACGGCGGCGCCGTGGGCGGCAGCTGCTTCTTCTTGCGGCTGCTGACCACGAGCCCGCTGATCGCGCCGACCGCGACCAGGGCGATGACTACGGCAAGGATGACGAATTCCATAACGTCCCCAGTATCAGTCATGGCCCGTCGCGGGGCCCCGCTCGTGTCTTCCCATGAAGATCAAAGGGAACTATGGGGCAATCGTCGTATTAAGTTACGATGGAAGAGGAGGCATCAACGCGCGTAGAGTCCCCCGAGATGACCCCCACCGGCTCTCCCCGGAGCCGAGCGAGAGGCAACCGCACCCCCATGAGCACCACCACCCAGTCCGAAGGCGCACTGGAAACCCGTGGCCTTGAGCCCGTCCCCGACAGCGAGCGCACCGCCAGAACCCGCGAGCTCTTCCCGACCTGGGTCGCCGCCAACATCAGCGTGCTGCTGCTCACGATGGGCGCGAGCCTGGTCGTGACGTACAAGCTGAACTTCTGGCAGGCGATCGTCGTCGCGGTCGCCGCGCCCGTCGTCAGCTACGGCCTGGTGGGGCTCATCTCCATCGCCGGCAAGCGCGGCGGCGCGCCCGGTATGGCGCTCTCGCGCGCGGTCTTCGGCCAGCGCGGCAACCTCCTCCCCGGCTCGCTGATCTGGGTCGCCCGCTGGGGCTGGGAGACGATCAACGCGGTCACCGGCGCCTACGCGATGCTGACCGTCCTGGACATCGTCTTCGGCATCAGGAGCAACACCTTCCTGATCATCGTGACGCTGCTGCTCTTCGTGGTGACGACCTTCGCGATCTCGGGCCTGGGCATCAACGTCGTCCAGAAGTGCAACAAGTACGCGACCTACCTCTTCGGCGCGTTCTCCGTGCTCGTGCTGGTCTATCTGGCACTGAACACCGACTGGAGCGAGGTCTTCGACCGTCCGGCCGGGAAGATGTCGCTGATGGTCGCGGGCACCGGGCTGATCGCCGCGGGCGGTGTCAGCTGGATCCCGTCCGCCCCGGACTTCACCCGCTACCTGCCGCGTACGGCCTCGTCGAAGGCGATGGTGGCGAGCTCCGTCGGCGGCGCCGGGATCGTCGTGCTGCCGATGGTCCTGATGGGCGCGGTCATGGCGGTCTCCACCCCGGACCTCGCCTCGGCCGCCGACCCGGTCTCCTTCCTCGGCGAGATCCTGCCGCTGTGGATCGCGGTGCCCTACCTGCTGATCGCGCTGGTCGGCATGGTGCTGATCAACTCCATGTCGATGTACTCGGCCGGCTTCACCGCGCAGACCCTCGGCTTCAAGATCCCGCGCCACTGGGCGGTCTCGGTCAACGCCGTGATCTCGCTGGCCTTCGGCGGCGTGCTGATGCTGGTCGCCAAGAGCTTCATGGGCTCCTTCATCGCCTTCCTCTCGCTGCTGGCCGTCGCCTTCTCGGCCTGGGTCGGCGTCTTCGGCGCGGACATGCTGCGGCGCACCGAGTACGACGCGAAGGCGCTGCTCGACACCACGCCCACCAGCGCCTACTGGTACACCGGCGGCTTCTCCCCCGCCGCCGTCGCCGCCTGGGCGGTGGGGCTGGGCTCGGGTCTGCTCTTCACCACCTCGGACTGGTTCACCGGCCCGCTCGCCGCGAACAACCCGGTCGGCGAGTACGGCCTGGGCTGGGTGGCCACCATCGTGGTCTCCGGACTGCTGTACGTGGTCCTGCCCAAGCCCGCCGTCCCGGCCCCGGCCGAGGACGTGGCGGCCGAGGAGCCCGCACCCCTGGCTGTCTGACGCCTCGTCAGCTACCGTCCCCCTCCATCGGGTTCCATCGGGTTCCACCCGGACCGGCCCGGCCCGGCGGAGGGGGACTTTGCCATGCCGTTCACCGTCGTACGCATGAACCTGGTGGCCCCGCACGAGCCGCCCGAGAGGCTGTCGGCCCGCTACCGCGCCGCGGTGGAGATGGCCGCGTACGCCGACGCGCACGGCGTCGACACCGTCCAGACCGAGGAGCACCACGGCGCCGCCAACGGCTGGCTGCCCTCCCCGTTCGCCTTCGCGGGCGCGGTCTTCGGGGCCACCGGCCGGATCGCGGTCACCGTCTCCGCGATCATCGGCCCGCTCTACGACCCGCTGCGGCTGGCCGAGGACATCGCGGTGCTCGACCTGCTCAGCGGCGGGCGCCTGGTGACGGTCGCCGGGATCGGCTACCGGCCCGAGGAGTACGAGCGGGCGGGCGTCGAGTGGGGCAGGCGCGGCAAGCTCCAGGACCTGCTCCTGGAGACCCTGCTGAAGGCGTGGACGGGCGAGCCGTTCACCTACCGGGGGCGTGCGGTACGGGTCACCCCGCGCCCCTTCACCCAGCCGCACCCGATGCTGCTGGTGGGCGGCTCCTCGAAGGCGGCGGCGCGGCGGGCGGCCCGGCTGGGGCTGCCGTTCTTCCCCAGCGCGCACCTGCCGGAGCTGGAGGCGTACTACCGCGAGCAGCTGGCCGCGCACGGCACCGAGGGCTGGACGATGATGCCCGCCGAGAGCACGCCGCTGCTCCATCTGAGTGAGGACCCGGACCGGGCCTGGGCGCTGTACGGGGAGCACTTCCTGCACGAGGCGCGGATGTACGCCTCCTGGCAGTCCAAGGACATCCGCTCGGCGGTCCGCTCGACGGCCGCCACGGTCGAGGAGCTGCGCGCGGAGGGCGTCTACCGGATCGTGACGCCCGAGGAGTGCGCGGCGCTGGGCGCCGAGAGCCTGGTGCTGCACCCTCTGTGCGGCGGGATGCCGCTGGAGGAGGGGTGGCGCAGTCTGCGCCTGTTCACCGACGACGTACTGCCCCGGCTCCATGGGTGAGCCGGGGCAGTACGTGTGTCGAGGAGAGAGGGCAGCGGGGTTTAGCCCATCTCCTCCAACGCCTTGCCCTTGGTCTCCTTGACGTACTTCAGTACGAAGGGGATCGAGAGGGCGGCGAAGATCGTGTAGATCACGTAGGTCGCGGAGAGGTTCCAGTCGGCCAGCGACGGGAAGCTCGCCGTGATGGCCCAGTTGGCGATCCACTGCGCGGCGGCGGCGACACCCAGGGCGGCGGCGCGGATCCGGTTGGGGAACATCTCGCCGAGGAAGACCCAGACCACCACGCCCCAGGACAGGGCGAAGAAGAGCACGAAGACATGGGCGGCGACCAGGGCGATCCAGCCCTGGGTGGCGGGCAGCTTGCCGTCCACGAGGTCGTAGCTGAAGGCCCAGGCCTCCAGGGCGAGGCCGAGGGCCATGCCGACCGAGCCGATGAGCGCCAGCGGCCGGCGGCCGATCCGGTCGACGAAGATCATCGCGATCACGGTGCCGATGATGTTGATGATCGACGTGGTGAAGGAGTAGAAGAACGAGTCCGTCGGGTCGACGCCGACCGACTGCCACAGCGTGGAGGAGTAGTAGAACGCGACGTTGATGCCGACGAACTGCTGGAAGACCGAGAGGCCGATGCCGACCCAGACGATCGGCTTGAAGAAGAAGGAGCCGCCGAGCAGGTCCTTGAAGCTCGACTTCTCCTCGCTCCGCATGGCGTGCTCGATCTCGGCGACGCGGGCGTCCAGGTCGATGTCGCCCTCGACCTCCTTGAGCACCTCACGGGCGCGCGCGTCGCGGCCCGCGGAGATGAGGAAGCGCGGCGACTCGGGGATGGCGAAGGAGAGCAGGCCGTACAGGACGGCGGGGATGACCATCACGCCGAGCATGACCTGCCAGGCCTCCAGGCCGATCAGCTTTCCGCGCTGGTCGCCGCCCGCGGCGTTGAGGATGCCCCAGTTGACCAGCTGCGAGATGGCGATGCCGATGACGATGGCGGCCTGCTGGAAGGAGCCGAGCCGGCCGCGGTAGGCGGCGGGGGCGACCTCGGCGATGTAGGCGGGGCCGATGACCGAGGCCATGCCGATGGCGAAGCCGCCGATGATGCGCCAGAAGGCCAGGTCCCACAGGGCGAAGGGGAGCGCGGAGCCGACGGCGCTGATGGTGAAGAGCACGGAGGCGATCTGCATGCAGCGGATGCGGCCGATGCGGTCCGCGATCCGGCCCGCGGTGGCGGCGCCGATCGCGCAGCCGATCAGAGCGATCGCGATGACCTGGGCGAGCGCCGCGGAACCGATGTCGTAGCGGCCCCTGATCGCTTCGACGGCGCCGTTGATGACGGCGCTGTCGTAGCCGAAGAGGAAACCGCCCATCGCTGCCGCCGCCGCGATGAAGACGACGTGGGCGAGGTGCTCGGGATGCGCCGTACGGGCTCCCGAGGCCGGTGGCTGCGTAGTGCTGGTCACGTGAACTCCTGGGGCCGCCCGGCAGCGTCGCCGGGCGTTGGGGGCACTTCAAGTGGCGCACAACTTCGGGTCACCCACCACTTGAAGGAAAAAGCAACGTTGCAGAGACTATGCCTTCAAGTTTCGAAGTCAATAGGGCAAGAGATGTGAATTGAGTGACCCTGGCGTGTCGTGCTTGTTCAAGTCTTGAAGATGGGTTAGGTGGGCTAGCGGAGGCGCTGGCTGATGACCTTGGAGACGCCGTCACCCTGCATGGACACGCCGTACAGCGCGTCCGCGACCTCCATCGTGCGCTTCTGGTGCGTGATCACGATCAGCTGCGAGGACTCCTGGAGCTCCTCCATGATCCGGATGAGCCGCTGGAGGTTGGTGTCGTCGAGCGCCGCCTCCACCTCGTCCATCACATAGAACGGGCTCGGCCGCGCCTTGAAGATCGACACGAGCAGGGCCACGGCCGTCAGCGACCGCTCACCGCCGGAGAGCAGCGAGAGCCGCTTGACCTTCTTGCCCGGCGGGCGCGCCTCCACGTCCACCCCGGTGGCGAGCATGTCGGTGGGGTCGGTCAGGATCAGCCGCCCCTCGCCGCCCGGGAAGAGCCGCGAGAACACGCCTTCGAACTCCCTGGCCGTGTCCCGGTACGCCTCCGTGAACACCTGCTCGACCCGCTCGTCCACCTCCTTCACCACCTGAAGAAGGTCGGCCCGCGTCTTCTTCAGGTCCTCCAGCTGCTCGGAGAGGAACTGGTGCCGCTCCTCCAGAGCCGCGAACTCCTCCAGCGCGAGCGGGTTGACCTTTCCCAGCTGCTGGTACGCCCGTTCGGCTGACCTCAACCGTTTTTCCTGATCCGCGCGGTCGAAACTCCGGGGGCGGTTGCGCGGGTGGTCCGGGTCCTCGGGAAGCTCCTCGCCCTCGGCGGCCGGGGACGGCGGCACCGGCTGGTCGGGCCCGTACTCCGCGATCAGTCCGGCCGGCTCCACCCCCAGCTCCTCCAGCGCCTTCGTCTCCAGCTGCTCGATCCGCAGCCGCTTCTCGGCGCCGAGTACCTCGCCGCGGTGCACCGAATCCGTCAGCTTGTCGAGCTCGCCCTTGAGGTCGCGGCCGGTGGCCCGGGCGGCTGCCAGCTCCAGCTCGCGTACGGCCTTCGCGGCCTCGGCGGCCGCCCGCTCCCGCTCGGCCCGCACCACCGACACCTCGACATGGGCGAGCAGGGTCCGCGCGCCCGCCGCCACGGCCCGGGCCACCCGCGCCTCGTGGCGCAGCCGGGCGCGGCGCTCCTCCGCCCGGGCGCGGGCCTCGCGCTCGGCGCGGGCGGCCCGGTCGAGCGCGTCGGCCCGCCCGGCCAGGCCCTTGACCCGCTCCTCGTGCGTACGCAGCTGGAGGCGGGCCTCCATCTCCGTCTGGCGGGCGTTGGCCCCGTCGGCGGCGAGCCGGTCCCGTACGGAGGTGTCGGGCTCCTCCTGCACCGGCGTCTCCTCGGCGACCAGGAGCCGCTCGGTCAGCTCCTCCGCCTCCTCCAGCGCCTTCTCCAGGGCCTCCTGGGCGCGGGCGGCGGCCGCCGCCGTGCGCTCGGCCTCGCCCGCGGCGCCGCGGGCCTGCCCGGCGAGGCGTCCGAGCTGCTGGGCGACGGACGACTTCTCCCGGTCGGCGGCCCGCCGCCGCTCCCCCAGCTCCTCGGCCCGCTCGGCACACCGGGCCCGCAGCTCCCCGGCCGTCCGCTGGGCCCCCGCCAGCTCCTCGCACCGCACCGCCAGCTCCGCGAGCTCGGCGGCGGCCTCGTCGACGGAGGCCTGCACCTCCAGGAGGCTGGGCGCCCCGGCGGAGCCTCCCTGCGCGAAGTACGCCCCGAGCAGGTCGCCCTCGGCGGTGACGGCGGTCAGCTCCGGCCGGGCGTGGACCAGGTCCTCGGCGTCCTCCAGGGTGTCCACGACGACGATCCCGCGCAGCAGCCTGCCCACGGCGGGCAGCAGCTCCTGCGGGCCGCGCACCAGGTCCGCCGCGTACGGAGGACCGCCCGGCCGTACGGGCTCGGGCTCCTGGGGTCCCGGCAGCCCGCCCACCAGGAGCGCGGCCCGCCCGGCGTCCTGCTTGCGCAGCAGCCGGATCGCCTCGGCGGCGGTGGCGGGGCCCGACACCGCGAGCGCGTCGGCGGCGGCGCCCAGGGCCGCGGCCACCGCCACCTCGTAGCCGGGCGCGACGGTGAGCAGGGCGGCGGCGGGGCCGAGCAGTCCCTGGAGGGAGTCCTGGGCGGCGAGCAGGGCGCCCGTGCCGTCCTTGCGGCGCAGGCCCAGGGCGAGCGCGTCGTGGCGCGCGGACACCGCGGCGCGCTTGCGCTCGGCGGCCGTGGCCGCCTCACGGGCGGCGCCCAGGGCCGCCTCGGCCTCGGCCAGCTCCCGCTTGGCGCGCTCATGGGCCTCGCCGAGCTCGTGGTCGTCCGCGTCCAGGCCGTCGACCTCGGCCTTCAGCTGTTCGTACTCCTCCTGGGCCAGCGCCGCGCGCTCGCCCGCCTCGTCCCGCGCCGCCGCGAGCCGGTCGATCTCCGCCTGCGCCGAACTCGCCCTGCTCCGCGCCGCGTTGACCTGGCCGTGCAGCCGCGCCAGGCCCTCGCGCCGGTCCGCGATGGCCCGGGCCACATCCTTCAAACGCCGCTCCTCCAGCGCGAGTTCCCGCTCCAGCTCGGCGCGGTGGGAGGCGGTGTCCTCCAGGGCGCGCTCGGCCGCCTCGCGGGCCGCCTCCAGCTCCGCCTCCTGCTCCCGGATCCGGGCCGCCTCGCGCTCCAAGTCCTCGGGGTCGCGGCCCCGGCGCTCCTCGGGCGGCTGGGCGGTGGCGCTGTTCACGCGCGCGTCCGCGAGCGAGACGGTGCCCCGCACCCGCTCGGCCAGCTGCGACAGCTCGTACCAGGTCTGCTGGGCACGGGTGAGCCGGGGCGCGAGCGCGCGGACCTCCTCCTCCAGCTCCGCCTCGCGCGCGAGGGCGGCCTTCAGCTCGGCCTCGGCGCTGTCCTTGCGCTGCTTGAGCGCCGCCTCGTCCTCGATCTCGGCGCGCAGAGCCTGGCGCATCCGCACCAGGTCGTCGGCGAGCAGCCGCAGCCGGGCGTCGCGCAGATCGGCCTGGATGACGGCGGCCCGGCGCGCGACGGCGGCCTGCCGGCCCAGCGGCTTGAGCTGGCGCCGCAGCTCGTCGGTGAGGTCCTGCACGCGCGCGAGGTTGGCCCGCATCGCGTCCAGCTTGCGCAGCGCCTTCTCCTTGCGCTTGCGGTGCTTGAGGACGCCGGCCGCCTCCTCGATGAAGGCCCGCCGGCCCATCGGGTCGGCGTGCAGCACGGAGTCGAGCTGGCCCTGCCCGACGATCACGTGCATCTCGCGCCCGATACCGGAGTCGGAGAGCAGCTCCTGGATGTCGAGCAGCCGGCAGGTCTCGCCGTTGATCTGGTACTCGCTGCTGCCGCCCCGGAACATGATCCGGGTGATGGTGACCTCGGCGTACTCGATCGGCAGGGCGCCGTCGGAGTTGTCGATGGTGAGGGAGACCTCGGCGCGGCCCAGCGGCGGGCGGCCGGTCGTCCCGGCGAAGATGACGTCCTCCATCTTGCCGCCGCGCAGCGACTTGGCGCCCTGCTCGCCCATGACCCAGGACAGCGCGTCCACGACGTTGGACTTGCCGGAGCCGTTGGGGCCCACCACGCAGGTGATGCCGGGCTCGAACTTCAGAGTCGTCGCGGAAGCGAAGGATTTGAACCCGCGCAGGGTCAGGGCCTTGAGGTGCACGCCGTCGGACTCTACTCTGCGCCCCCGCCCGCGCCCCGCGAAGCCGCGGCCCCGGCGGTTTCACCTCTGGCCACGCAGGGCACCCCCGAGGAGAAGGACGGGGGAAGGACGGGGGAAGGACGGGAGCAGGACGCACGGGCGGACGAGGGGTGGCGGCGGACCGGGAGGACCGGGAAAGCCCGGGAGGGCCGGGAAAGAAAGAAGGGACGCCAGGGGCGTCCCTTGCATATCTATCTCGGGAGAGTGGATCTCACCTACGGGCCTTCGGGCGCGGCCCGGAACATCAGGTGAGCGCAGGCTCCGCCTGGGGTACGTCGATGTCGATGCCTTCGAGCAGCGAGTCTCCGCGGTGCGAAGCGACGGCAGCGGACAGTGCGTCCTTCTCGGACTGGATCCGTACGAGCTCGGACTCAAGGTCCTGGACACGCTGCTGGAGCCGTCGCATCTCGGCGAGGAGTCGCGGGTCGGAACCGCCGACGTAACCGAGAAGCGCCTTTGCCATGATGGATGGTCCTCCACAATGAGTGACCGACCGAAGCGGTGTGGGTCGTGAGGGAATCGCACCCGCGATGTTTGGACTTCGACTGCGGTTCTTCATGCCAAACAGCTAAGGTGCGCGGGGCTTTCAGCGTCTCACCAAAAAGTTTGACGGTCAACACGATCACGCCCCGCATCGGCGGGCAATCCGGGGGCCGTCGAGCCGGAACGCGTCCGGCGAGGCCTCTCCTCGGAGCCCTGGGGGCGTGGAGATCTTCCTTCTAGCGGCAGCCTTGCACGCCCGGCCCGGATTGGCAACAACGAAGTCGTACGAGGTCAGGGGCCCCGGAACCGGACCGGCCGACGGCACGCCCTCCCCGGCCCGCGCTGCCCGCGCCCCGGGGGCCCTAGCGGATGGCGAAGCCGTCGTAACCGCCGCGCGGTGTGGCCCAGATCTCGGTGACGCCGTCGACCCTGCCGGGTGTGTCGGAGCCCCTCAGCCACTCCAGCAGACGGTGGCAATTATCACGCGGCCCCTCGGCCACGACCTGCACCCGGCCGTCGTCGAGGTTGAGGGCGAACCCGACGAGGCCACCGATCTCCAAAGCGTTTGCCCTGGTGAACCAGCGGAAGCCCACTCCCTGTACTCGGCCGCGCACCCAGGCGGTCAGCCGTGCATCTTCGTTCATGGGTGCACGCTAACCGGCCAATAGCTCACGGAGCACTTCGCCCTCTTGCGCCATGGCGTACAGTCCCGACGCAATGAGCCTCACCCGTTCGGACCAGCGTCCGTCACCCGCGGGATCCGGGGCCCAGGGACCGCAGCACTGAGCGAAGAGCAGCACTGAAGCACTGAGGGAGGCCCGCAGATGGGACGCCATCGCCGCTCCGTCGAGCCCGCCAAGAAGCGGCCCGCCGCGCCCGTACGCACCGGGCTGCTCGGCGCGTCCGCCGCCGTGGCGGTGGGCGCCGTGGCCATAGCCTCCGGCCTGCTGCCGGGCGGCTCCTCCTTCGAGCTCAACGGCGGATCCACGGGCGAGCACGTCCAGGCCGGCGGCGGCGCCTCCGACCTGCGCCAGCAGGGCGGGCAGTCCGCGCAGCCGACCAGCGCCGCTCCTTCGGCGCCGATCACCTCGCCGAGCACCCACGCTCCGCTCACCTCCCCCTCCGCCACGCCCTCCCAGAAGCCTTCCTCGGCCGCGCCGTCCCCGGTCCGCAAGCAGGAGAAGCCCTCCGCCCCGGCGGCCGCGCCCAGGACGGCCACGCCCTCCGCGACCCCGTCCAGGGTGAGGACGGTCGTGCCGGAGCAGCCGCAGGTCAAGGCCCCCACCGCCGAGCAGGCGGCCGCGGCCACCGTCGTCTCGCTGGTGAACCAGCAGCGCGCCCAGGCGGGGTGCAGCCCCCTGAAGGCCGACGCCTCGCTCGCGGCGCTTGCCACCGCGTTCAGCGATGACATGGCGGCGCGCGGCTTCTTCGACCACACCGACCCGGACGGCAGGAGCCCCTGGGACCGGGCCGCCAAGGCGGGCGTGGGCAACCTGGGCGGCGAGAACATCGCGCGCGGCCAGGCGGACGCCAAGGCGGTCATGGAGGCGTGGATGAACAGCCCCGGCCACCGGGCGAACATCCTGAACTGCGACTACAAGACGCTGGGCGTCGGCGTGCACCTGGGCGAGGGCGGCCCGTGGTGGACGCAGGACTTCGGCTTCTGAGCAGCTGACCCATCGGAACAGCTGACGTCTGAGCAGCCCGACGGCCGCGCCCGTACCCGTTCCGCGTACCCCACCCGAGACAGCGCTAACTTCTGGTTAGCGCTGTCTCGTCGTATGGTGTGAGGTATGGAAGAGACCGGTAGGGAAGAGACCACCGCCACCGCCCCCGCGGACCTGCCGTTCGACGTCTTCTCCAAGGCGTGCCCCTCGCGCGGCACCCTGGAGCACGTCACCGGCCGCTGGGGCAGCCTCACCCTGGGCGCGCTCCACGAGGGCGGCTTCCGCTTCAACGAGCTACGGCGCAGGGTCGACGGGGTGAGCGAGAAGATGCTCTCCCAGACCCTCCAGGCGCTGGAGCGCGACGGGCTCGTCCACCGCGAGGCGCAGCCGACCAATCCGCCGCGCGTCGACTACACCCTGACCCCGCTGGGCACCGAGGTCGCCGAGCGGCTGCTGGGACTGATCCACCTCATGGAGGACCGGATGCCGTCGGTCCTGAAGGCGCGCGAGCGCTACGACGCGGTGCGCGGCGGGCGCTGACAGCGCGGGCAGAAGTAGCTGGACCGGTTCATCCACGGGCGCCGGCGCATCGCGGTGCCGCACCGGCGGCAGGGCTCGCCCTCACGCCCGTACGCGTCCAGCGAGCGGTCGAAGTACCCCGACTGCCCGTTGACGTTCACGTACAGGCTGTCGAAGCTGGTGCCGCCGACGGCGAGCGCCTCGGTCATCACCTGCCGTACGTGGCCGAGGAGTTCGGCGGACTTGGGGCGCGTGAGGGTCGAAGTGGGGCGCTCGTAGTGCACCTTGGCGCGCCACAGGGCCTCGTCGGCGTAGATGTTGCCGACCCCGCTGATGAGTGACTGGTCGAGGAGCGCGCGCTTGACGGTGGTGCGGCGCAGCCGCAGCGCGGTGAAGTAGGCGGCCTCGTCGAAGAGTTCGTCGAGCGGGTCGCGCGCGATGTGCGCGATGACGTCGGGCAGCCCGTCGGGAGTGTTGTCGTGGAGCGAGAGTCCGCCGAAGGTCCGCTGGTCGACGAAGCGCAGCTCGGTACCGGCCGTGTCCTGGAAGCGCAGCCGGATCCGCAGGTGCTTCTCGTCGGGCGCGCTCTCCGGCTGGACGAGCAGTTGCCCGCTCATGCCGAGGTGCCCGAGCACGGACTGCCCCGTGTCGGCGAGCGGGAGCCAGAGGTACTTCCCGCGCCGCCGGGGGACCCCGATGCGGTGCCCCGCGAGCCGGGCCGCGAAGTCGGCCGCGCCGGCCGGGTGGCGGCGCACCGCCCGGGGGTGCAGGACCTCGACGGCGTCCACGGTCCGCCCGGCCACCCAGCGCTCCAGTCCGCGGCGCACCACTTCCACCTCGGGGAGTTCTGGCACGGGCTCCTCCGGTGAGGTCGCGGGACGACGGGATGCTTGGAGGGTATCCCGCGCCTCCCCCGGTCCCGCGTCCAGGACCCCTCCGTGATCCGCCGCGCGGGGAGGCGGCGACCGGGGCGGCGGCCGGACGCGGCGGTGCGGCGCGAGCACGAAAAACCCCTGCCCGCACGGAATCCGTGCGGGCAGGGGTCCAGGAAACGGTCAGGCTGCCGGGTCGGCGGCGGGGGTCGGCGTCCCGCCGTCCGGCTCGGTCGCGGGGGCCTCGGCCTCCGCCTTCGCCCGGGCGATCCGCTCGTCCGCCGACGCGCTGATCGCGCGCCACGCGGACTCCGCGGCCTGCTGCTCCGCTTCCTTCTTGCTACGGCCGGTGCCGGTGCCGTACGAGACACCACCGACGCGGGCGGCAGCAGTGAAGGTCTTCTCGTGGTCGGGACCCGTCTCGGAGACCAGGTACTCCGGAACGCCGAGGCCTTCGGCCGCGGTGAGCTCCTGGAGACTGGTCTTCCAGTCCAGGCCGGCCCCGAGGTTCGAGGACTTCTCGATCAGGGGGTCGAAGAGCCGGTGGACGAGCTCGGAAGCCGCCCCAAGACCCTGGTCCAGATAGACCGCGCCGATCACCGCTTCCAGGGTGTCGGCGAGGATGGATGCCTTGTCCCGGCCGCCCGTGCCCTCTTCGCCCCGGCCGAGCCGGATGAAGGAGCCGAGGTCGAGCCCGCGGCCCACCTGCGCCAGCGCACGAGAGTTGACCACCGCGGCCCGGAGCTTGGCCAGCTGGCCCTCCGGGAGGTCCGGGTGGGTGCGGTACAGCGTGTCGGTGACGACCAGACCGAGCACCGAGTCCCCGAGGAACTCGAGCCGTTCGTTGGTCGGCAGACCGCCGTTCTCGTACGCGTAGGAGCGATGGGTCAGCGCACGCACCAGAAGGGCGGACTCAAGGTGATACCCGAGCCGCCCTTCCAGAAGCGTGTGGGACGAGGCCGAGTTGTTGTCGCTACTGCCCGCCTTCTTGGCGCCGGCATTCGACAGATCAGACATCGGGCCTCTCACCAGCCGCTCAGACCTCGAGGACCTGGCGCTTGTTGTAGGTGCCGCAGCTCGGGCACGCGATGTGCTGCTGCTTCGGCTCCTGGCAACGCTCACACGAAACCAGGGTGGGGACCGCAGCCTTCCACTGCGACCGGCGGTGGCGCGTGTTGCTGCGCGACATCTTCCGCTTCGGAACAGCCACGGCTACTTCTCCTGCTTCTCGGCGGCGCGCTGCACGTCAGAGGCAGTGCCGCTCATGTTGTCCTTCTCGCCGTCCTGGATGGTCCCGGCGAGTCCTTGCAGTGCCGCCCAACGGATGTCGACGGCGTCGTGGTGGTGGTCGGGGTCGTCCTCGAGCCTGAATCCACAGGTGGAACACAGGCCGAGGCAGGTCTCCCGGCACACCGGCTGCATCGGCAGTGCGAGCACCACCGCATCACGCAGCACCGGCTCGAGGTCGAAAAGACCGTCCTCAAGCGGGATGGTGTCGTCCTCGTCCTCGGCGTCGTCGACCGGCTCCGCCTTCTTGCTGCGGCCCCGGTCGTCGGCGTCAGGGTACGAGAACAACTCCTGGAAGTCCGCATCGAGCGCGAGCTCCAGCGGCTCCAGACACCTTACGCACTCCCCCTCGGCCGATGCACGGGCGGTGCCTGTGACAAGCACCCCTTCCATGACCGACTCCAGGCGGAGCTTGATCTCCACGGGCGCGCCCTGGGGCACGCCGATGACGCCGTCGATCCCGAGATCGGCGGGCGCCTCGACCGTGCGGGAGATCCGCTGGAGGGCACCGGGACGCCGACCCAGCTCGTGTGTGTCGAACACGAGGGGGTTGCGGTGGTCGAGGTGCGTACTCAGGGTTCTTCCCGCTTTCGGATCGTGGAGGGTTGGCCACCATGCGTCGCCGTGGGTGCGGCGACGCCGGGGCAGCGTTGATCGCGGACGTACGCGCGACCGAAGAGCCAGGATACTGGACGGGCCGCGTTTGACCCAATCCGGGCCCACCGCCCGGCTCCGGAGGGGGCGGGGAACCGCGGCCGCGGGCCGCGCTTCCGCGCCGCGCTCAGCGGCCCTGCTCGTACTGCCGCAGCTGTTCGAGGTCGATCATGCTCGTGTCGAAGAGGCTGGTCTCGTCGAGCGCGGGCTGCTGCGGGTGCGCGGTCTGCCGGCCGTAGTCGTGGTCGTGCTGCCCGTGCGGCTGGCCCTGGCTCTGACCGTGGCTCTGGCCCTGGTCCTGCCCCTGGTCCTGGTGGACCTGCTGATGGGCGTAGGCCTGCGGGTCGTAGGCGTACGGGTCCTGCTGCTGCTGGTCGTATCCGTACTGGGCGTACTGCTGCTGGGGCTGCTGGTAGGCGTACGGGTCCTGCTGGGCCTGCTGCTGGGCCTGGGCCTGTCCGTAGCCGTACGGGTCGTAGACCTGGGCGGGGACCGCGGGCTGCTGGGGCTGCTGGGGCTGCGCGGCGGACTGCGGCTGGGGGTCGGCCAGCTCGGCCAGGCCCGCCAGGTAGTCCGCGTCGCTGGTGTGGCCGCCGAGGGCCCCGGCGGCGTCCTGGGCGGCCATGTGGGCGCCCAGCTCGTCCGAGGCGATCCGGCCGTGCAGCTTCTCGCGGCCCCGGCCGACGGCCTCCAGGGTCTTGGCGAGGACGGCCTCGAAGGCGCCGAGCTTGGCGTCGACGTACTGGTCGGCCCGCTGGATGAGCGTCTGGGGGTCCGCGCTGTACTCGGGGGCGTCCGCGTCCGACTGCCCCTGCTCGTCGAGGCCGGGGCCCCGGCCGAGGAGCTTCTCGCGGCCGCGGTCGACCGAGCCGATGGTCTTGGTGAGGACGACCTCGAAGTTGGCCAGCTTGGAGTCGACGTAGTCGTCGGCCTCGGCCCGGATCTCCTCGGCCTCGCGCTTGGCGTCCGCCAGGATGCGGTCGGCCTCGTCCTGGGACTGCCGGGCGACGGCCGTGTCGGAGATCAGCGTGCCGCGCTGGGCGTGCGCGGACTCGATGATCCGCTCGGCCTCCTGGCGGGCCTGCTCGACCAGCTGCTCGCGGCCGCCGATCAGCTCCTGGGCCTGGGCGAGGGAGCCGGGCAGCGCCTGGCGCACCTCCTCCAGGAGCGCGAGCAGCTCGGCGCGGTTGACCACGCACGAGGCCGACATGGGCATGGAACGGGCGCCGGCGACGACGTCGACGATCTCGTCCAGCTTCTTCTGCACGTCCACCGTGGGCTCGCCACTCTCTACGACTGGTTGGGAGACGGACGGGACGACTGTAAGGCCAGTCGGGGCCCGCCCGACACCAGCTGACGGGCAGTCAGCTCAGCGCTGTTCGGCGATCCGCGCCACGAGTGCGTCGTGGACGGTGGCGGGCAGCAGGTGGGAGACGTCCCCGCCCCACGCCGCGACCTCCTTGACCAGCGACGACGACAGGAAGCTGTAGGTCGGGTTGGTGGGGACGAAGAGGGTTTCGACGCCCGAGAGGCCGTTGTTCATCTGGGCCATCTGGAGCTCGTAGTCGAAGTCGCTGACCGCGCGCAGGCCCTTCACGATGGCCGGGATGTCGCGCTGCTTGCAGAAGTCGACCAGCAGGCCGTGGAAGGACTCGACCTCCACGTTGCCGAAGTCGGCGGTCACCTCGCGGATCAGGTCGATCCGCTCGTCGATGGTGAACAGGCCCTTCTTCGACTGGTTGATCATCACCGCGACGTGCACGACGTCGTACAGCTTCGAGGCCCGGGCGATGATGTCGAGGTGTCCATTGGTGATGGGGTCGAACGACCCCGGACAGACGGCACGGCGCAACTGAAGTCCCTCGCTCCCGGTCATGGTGCGTCTTCGCACGTAGAGGCGGCGCGACCGTACCAAAGCGTGCCCTCGCCGTAACGGCGGGCCCGCAGCGGCTCGAACCCCCGCGGCCAGCCGAATTCCCCGCCCCTGGTGCTGCGCTCCACGGTGACCAGGCACGCCTCGGCGAGCCACCCCTGAGTGCGGAGTGTGAGGAGGATCTCCCGAAGATCGTCATCGGTCACCGCGTACGGCGGATCGAGGAACACCACGTCAAAGGGGGTTTCGGGAGCGGGGCCCGCAACGATCTGTTCCGCTTTTCCGTTACGTACCTCCGCGCCCGGAAGGCCCAGTACGCGCACGTTGTCGCGGACGGTCTTCACGGCCCGCGCGTCGGCCTCCACCAGCAGCGCGTGCGCGGCGCCCCGGGAGAGCGCCTCCAGGCCGACCGCGCCCGACCCCGCGTACAGATCCGCGACCCGGATGCCCTCCAGCGTGCCGAGCAGGGCCTCCCAGGTGGAGAAGAGGCCCTCGCGCGCGCGGTCGGAGGTGGGGCGGGTGCCGTTGCCCGGCGGAACGGCCAGGCGGCGTCCGCCGGCCCGGCCGGCGATCACGCGGGTCATCTGAGTCCTTGTCGGTGTACGGGTGTCACTGGTGCCCCCAGTTTCTCAGAACCCGGCGCGGACGCCGCCCGCGCGCCCCGCCGGCCGCCTCTGCCCAAGGGCCGCTCAGCCGCTCAGCCCTTGTCGAGGTACTGCTCGCGGTCCTTGTCCAGCAGCGCGTCCAGGGCCGTCCGCAGCGCGGGCAGCCCCTCCAAGTCCGGATCCCCGCTCACCACCGCCACCGCCTCCTCGCGGGCCGCCGCGATCACCTCCTCGTCCTCGATGACCGCGAGCATCCGCAGCGAGGAGCGCACGCCCGACTGGGCCTGGCCCAGCACATCGCCCTCGCGGCGCTGCTCCAGGTCGATCCGGGAGAGCTCGAAGCCGTCCAGGGTCGCCGCGACCGCGTTCAGCCGGGCCCTGGCCGCGCTCGCCTCCGGCATCTCGGTGACCAGCAGGCACAGGCCCGGGGCGGAGCCCCGGCCCACGCGGCCGCGCAGCTGGTGCAGCTGCGAGACGCCGAACCGGTCCGCGTCCATGATCACCATCGCGGTGGCGTTCGGCACGTTCACCCCGACCTCGATGACCGTGGTGGCGACCAGCACGTCGACCTCGCCGGCCGCGAACCGGCGCATCACGTCGTCCTTGTCGTCGGGCTGCATCCGGCCGTGCAGCACCTCGACGCGCAGGCCCTGGAGCGCGCCCTGGGCGAGCTGGTCCGCGAGGTCGAGCACGGCCAGCGGCGGCCGCTTCTCGGCGTCGTCCTCGGCGGACTTCTTCCGGGCCGCCTTCGTCTGGTCCTCGTCGTCCCCGATGCGCGGACACACCACGTACCCCTGGTGGCCCTTGGCGACCTCCTCGCGGACCCGCTCCCAGGCGCGGGCGAGGAAGTGCGGCTTGTCCTGGGCGGGCACGACGTGGCTGGCGATGGGCGAGCGCCCGGCCGGGAGCTGGTCCAGGACCGAGGTCTCCAGGTCGCCGAAGACGGTCATGGCGACCGTGCGCGGAATGGGCGTGGCCGTCATCACCAGCAGGTGCGGCGGCTGCTTGCCCTTGCCGCGCAGGGCGTCGCGCTGCTCGACGCCGAAGCGGTGCTGCTCGTCGACCACGACCAGGCCGAGGTCGTGGAAGCGCACCTTGTCCTCGATCAGCGCGTGCGTGCCGATGACGATCCCGGCCTCGCCGGTGACCAGGTCGAGGAGTGCCTGGCGGCGGGCGGCCGCGCCCATCGAGCCGGTGAGCAGCACCACCTTCGTCCCGAGGGCGGAGCCGCCCAGCATGCCGCCCTCGGCGAGCTCGCCCATCATCTCCGTGATGGACCGGTGGTGCTGCTGGGCGAGGACCTCGGTGGGGGCGAGCATGGCGGCCTGGCCGCCGGAGTCGACGACGGCGAGCATCGCGCGCAGGGCGACCATCGTCTTGCCCGAGCCGACCTCGCCCTGGAGCAGGCGGTGCATCGGGTGCTCGGTCGCCAAATCGTCGAAGATCTCCTTCGAAACGGTCCGCTGGCCGTCGGTGAGGGTGAAGGGCAGCTTGGCGTCGAAGGCGTCGAGCAGGCCGCCGGGGACGGGTCTGCGCGCCACGGCGGGCAGTTGGGCGTCCGCGTGCCTGCGCCGGGCCAGGGCGACCTGGAGGACGAACGCCTCGTCCCACTTCAGCCGCTGCCGGGCCTGCTCCACGTCGTCCTTGGTGTGCGGGCGGTGGACCTTGAGCAGCGCCTCGGGCAGCGGGACGAAGCCGCGGCCCGCGCGCAGGGACTCGGGCAGCGGGTCGACGGCCTCCCGGGCGCTGGGCAGCACCGCGTCGACCGCCTTGGCGATCTTCCAGGACTCCAGGCCCTTGCAGGCGGGGTAGATCGGGATGAGCGCGCCCGCCCAGGAGTCGACCACCTCGGCGGTGTCGCCGTCCTCGTCGCCGTCGGCGGCCAGCTTCGCGTACGTGGGGTGGGCGAGCTGGAGGCGGCGGTTGAACATCGACACCTTGCCCGCGAACATGGCGCGGCTGCCGGGCAGCAGCTCCTTGTGCGGCTTGTGGATGCCCCGGCCGAAGAAGACCAGCTGGAGCCGGCCGCTGCCGTCGGTGATCGTGATCTCCAGGCGCTGGCCGCGCCCGCCGTTGAACGTGTGCACACGCGCGTCGGCCACCTGCGCCACCACCGTGACGTCCTCGTCGAGGGGCAGCTCGGCCAGCCTGGTGAGCTGGCCGCGCTCCTCGTACCGCCGCGGGTAGTGGTGCAGGAGGTCGCCGACCGTGTGCAGGCCGAGCTGCTCGGCCATCACCTTCGCGGTGGGACCGCCGAGCAGCTTCTTCAGGGGTTCTTCGAGCGCGGGCACGCGATCCATTGCACACCACGCCACTGACATCCCGCAGGAGGCCCCGGCACCCCGGGGGCGGCTCGGCGCGTCACTCGACGCCGATCAGCAGCGGGGAGCTCTGGTGGCCGCCCTCGTAGACGACCGTGTCGACCGCCAGATGGGTTTCGCGCACATGGGCCTCGATACCGGGGGCCAGCTCCGCCGGGGTGTCGGCGGCCCGCACCAGCGTGACCAGTTCGCCGCCCGCGGCCAGCATCCGGTCGAGGACGGCCTGGGCCGTCCGGCCGAGGTCCTGTCCGATCACGGCCACGTCGCCGTCGATGAGGCCCAGCACGTCCCCGGCCTGGCAGATGCCCGCCGTGGTCCACGACTGCCGCTCGGCGACGGCGAGTTCCGCGTACCGGGTCGCCCCAGCCGCCGCGGTCATCGCCACCACGTCCTCGTCGAAGCGGCGGTCGGGGGCGTGCACCGCGAGCGCGGCGAGGCCCTGGACGGCGGCCCGGGTGGGGATGAGCGCGACCCGTACGCCCTCGGCGCGCGCCTGCTCCACGGCGACCGCGGCGGTGTGGCGCAGCTCGGCGTCGTTGGGCAGGAGCACGACCTCGCGCGCGTGGGCGCGGCGGATCGCGTCGACGAGTTCGCCGCTGGCCGGGGGCTCGCCGGGCCGGGCCAGCACGGCGGTCGCCCCGGCCTCGGCGCACAGCCCGGCCAGGCCCTCGCCGGGCACCACCGCGACGACGGCCCGCTGGACCTGTTCGCGCGGCTCGGGGTGGGCGCCGAAGTGGGTGATGCGGATCCGGTACGGGCGGCCCGCCTCCACGCCCGCCTCGACGGCCGCGCCCGCGTCGTCCACGTGGACGTGGACGTTCCACAGGCCGTCGCCGCCGACCACCACCAGGGAGTCCCCGACGGCGTCCAGCCGGCCGCGCAGCCGGGCGACCGCCTCGTCGTCCGCCTCCAGGAGGTAGATCACCTCGAAGGCGGGCCCGGCGCTCTCCGCGTCCGGGCCGTCCTCGGCCGGGCAGGCGGGCCCGTCGAGCGGTGTACGCGTCTCGTGCCGTACGGCCGGCACCTCGCCGGAGAGGGCCTGCGCCAGCGCCCCCAGGACCGTCACCAGACCCCAGCCGCCCGCGTCCACGACCCCGGCGCGGCCCAGCACCGCGAGCTGGCCGGGCGTCTTCTCCAGGGCCCGCCGGGCGCCGGCGTAGGCGGCGCTCGCCACGGCCGCCGCGCCGCCGCCGGTGTCCCGGGCGGCCTCGGCGGCGGCCGTCGCCACCGTCAGGACCGTGCCCTCGACGGGGTGCGCGACCGCCTCGTACGCCGACTCGGCCGCCCGGCGCAGGGCCCCGGCCAGGTCGGTGCCGTGCTCGGCGAGGACCTCGGCCATGCCGCGCAGCAGCTGGGAGAGGATCGTGCCGGAGTTGCCGCGGGCGCCGAGCAGGGCGCCGTGGGCCATGGCCCGTATGACGTCGGCCGTCTCCGGCACCTCGGTGTACGCGGCGAAGACCGCCTCGACCGCCTGGTGGGCGGACTCGACGGTCAGATAGAGGTTGGTGCCGGTGTCCCCGTCCGCGACGGGGTAGACGTTGACCGCGTCGATCTCCTCGCGGTCCCGGCCGAGCCCGTCCAGGGCCAGCGAGCACCAGGTGCGTACCGCGACGGCGTCGAGAGTCTGCGGCACCTGGTGTCCTCCTAGAGCGGCCGGTGAGCTGCGGGCCAGCAGCAGGGTAGACCCGGCGGGCGGCTCCGGCCCGGGGCGGGGGGAGGCGGCGGTCATGGTAGTTTCGTATCTCGGGAGCAGCCGTTGTATGCTGCTTCGGTTGCCCGGCGAGAGTCGGGCCATTCCCCCGGCAAGCCACCTCAGATCTCTGATCCGGTGCGCCGGATTTCACTGTAAGTGCATCTGAAGTCTTTGGAGTGACCCGTGGCTGCCAACTGCGACGTCTGCGGCAAGGGGCCGGGCTTCGGCAACAACATTTCGCACTCGCACCGCCGTACGTCTCGTCGCTGGAACCCGAACATCCAGCGTGTGCGTGCCGTGGTCGGTCGGACGCCGAAGCGGCTCAACGTCTGCACCTCGTGCATCAAGGCCGGCAAGGTCTCGCGCTAACGCCGACGTTTCGTCGTAGCGCAGCCTTTCCGGTTGCCCAGAAAGCCGGTCCACCTCGGTGGACCGGCTTTCTGTTGTGCTCTTCAGGGAGCGCGGAAGCGCCAGCCGTGGTCCACCGGGCCGATGCCCGCCCCCAGGGCGAAGCCCGCCTGAATCGCCCCCGTCACGTAATGCTTGGCCGCCCTCGCCGCCTCCGGTACCGGCATGCCCTTGGCCAGGGACGATGCCAGAGCCGAGGCCAGGGTGCAGCCGGTGCCGTGGGTGTGGCGGTTGTCCCGGCGGGGCGCCCGGAGCCAGTGCTCCTCGCTCCCGTCCGTGAGCAGGTCCACCGCTTCCGGTGACGCCGAGCCCGCGAGATGGCCGCCCTTGATCAGGGCCCAGCGCGGGCCGAACGCGAGGACCGCCTCCGCCGCCCGCCGCATTCCGTCCTCGTCCTCCACCCGTACGCCCGTGAGCTGCGCCACTTCGTCCAGGTTGGGCGTGGCCACCGTCGCCGCCGGCAGGAGCCGCAGGCGTACCGACTCCAGCGCCTCGGCGGCCAGCAGCGCGTCTCCGTGCTTGGAGACGCCCACGGGGTCCACGACCACCGGCGCGTCCGTATCCGCCAGGAGGTCCGCCACGGTCTCCACCAGGACGGCCGAGGAGAGCATCCCCGTCTTCACGGCCTGGACGCCGATGTCGTCGACGACCGCGCGGTACTGCGCCCGGACCGCCTCGGCGGGCAGCTCCCAGGCGCCCCGGACGCCCAGCGAGTTCTGCGCGGTCACCGCGGTGATCACGCTCATCCCGTGGACGCCCAGGGCCAGCATCGTCTTGAGGTCGGCCTGGACTCCGGCGCCGCCGCCGGAGTCGGATCCGGCGACGGTCAGCACCCGGGGCGGCGCGGTGTTCACTCCGCGTCCCCGAAGTGGTCCCAGCCGCCCTTGGCGGTCCAGGGGGCGCCGTCGACCGTCACCTGCGGCAGCGCCGAGGGGTTGAGGACCTCCCCGATGACCTTCCAGCGGGCGGGGAGCTTCACGTCCGGCGGGAAGGTCGCGACGATCGCGTGGTCCTCTCCCCCGGTCAGCACCCACTGGAGCGGGTCGACGCCGACCGCCTGCCCGATGTCGCTCATCTGCGTCGGGATGTCGATCAGGCCCGAGCGCAGGTCGATACGGACCTTGCTGGCCTCCGCGATGTGCCCGAGGTCCGCCACCAGGCCGTCGCTGACGTCCGTCATGGCGGTCGCGCCGAGACCGGCGGCGGCGGGGCCCGCGTGGTAGGGCGGCTCCGGGCGGCGGTGGGCCTCCACGAAGGCGCGCGGCGAGCGGAAGCCGCGCGAGAGGACCGCGTAGCCCGCCGCCGACCAGCCCAGCCAGCCGGTGACGGCGACCACGTCGCCGGGCTGCGCGCCGCCGCGGGTCACCGGCTCGTGGTTGCGCAGGTCCCCGAGGGCGGTGATGGCGACGGTGATGGTGTCGCCGCGCACCACGTCGCCGCCGACCACGGCCGCCCCCGCGACCTGGCACTCGTCCCGGATCCCGTCCATCAGCTCGACCGGCCAGGTGGCCGGGAGCTCGGCCGGGACGACCAGCCCGAGCAGCAGCGCGGTGGGCACCGCGCCCATGGCCGCGATATCGGCCAGATTCTGCGCGGCGGCCTTGCGCCCCACGTCGTACGCGGTCGACCAGTCGCGCCGGAAGTGGCGGCCCTCCAGGAGGATGTCCGTGCTCGCCACCACCCTGCGGTCGGGTGCGGTCACGACCGCGGCGTCGTCGCCGGGGCCGATCCGTACCGCGGGGGTCGAGGTGAGCCGGGAGGTCAGCTCCCTGATGAGCCCGAACTCCCCCAACTCGCCCACAGTGCCTCTCACCGTGCCACCTCTCATCCTCGTACCCCTTGGGACCCGGCGCGCTCGCGGTCGCGAGCCGTCACCTCGGTGGGTACCGTCAACACATACGTCAACTTCTGCCGCGCGCACGCGGATGTGCGAGCGCCCGCGCCTGCGCGGTACTCCCGCGGGCGCACGGCGACGCGATACCGTGGCGTCTCTTTCCTCCCCCCTCGGGCCTCCCCGCCGTAGGGAGGGGACATGATCCTCGTGGCCGCCCTGGAGGTTCCGTGGTACAGGCGTACATCCTCATCCAGACCGAGGTGGGCAAGGCGTCGACCGTCGCCGAGACCATCGCGAAGATCCCGGGGGTGATCCAGGCCGAGGACGTCACCGGGCCGTACGACGTGATCGTGCGCGCCCAGGCGGACACGGTCGACGAGCTGGGCCGCATGGTGGTCGCCAAGGTCCAGCAGGTGGACGGGATCACCCGCACCCTGACCTGCCCGGTGGTTCATCTGTAGCCCCCGCTTACCCTTGGCCGGTGACTTCCTCTCGCCGCCGGTCCCTCCTCGTGCCCGCAGCCGCCCTCGCCCTGCTGGCCGCCGCGGGCTGCTCCTCCACGGACGCGAAGGCGACGATCACGGTTCCCAGCCCGCCCCGGGAGACCGCCGCGCTCTGCGGCGCGCTGCACAAGGCGCTGCCCCAGAAGCTCGACGGGCTCGGGCGGAACGATCCCAGCCCGGCGTCGGAGCTGACCGCCGGGTGGGGCGATGACGGGATCGTACTGCGCTGCGGGATCGACCGGCCGGAGAAGATGAACGATCCCGAGGCGGACGGGGTGACCGTGGACGGCGTCAACTGGCTCCTGGAGCAGTCGGCGGGCGGCTTCCGCTTCACCACGACCTACCGCAAGGCGTACGTGGAGGTCACCCTGCGCACGGCGTCCGGCAAGGCCGCCGGCGACATCGGGTGGCTCACCCAGCTCGCCGGACCCGTCAAGAAGACGGTTCCGGCGAGCCTGTAGGCCCCCGCCGGGCGCGGGCAGCCGCGGCCGGACGGCCGGCGACGGCTACCGCAGGCCCGTCGGGCGCCGCAGCGCGGCCTCGATCAGGCGGTCCACCAGCTCCGCGTAGTCCACGCCCGTCGCCTCCCACATCCGCGGGTACATGGAGATCGGCGTGAACCCCGGCATCGTGTTGATCTCGTTGATGACGAACTCGCCGTTCTCCTGGAGGAAGAAGTCGGCCCGGACCAGCCCTTCGCAGGACGCGGCCTCGAAGGCCTCCACGGCGAGCCGGCGCACCTCGGCGGTGGCCTCGGCGCCGATCGGCGCGGGCACGATCCCGTCGGCCGAGTCGATGTACTTCGCCTCGAAGTCGTAGAAGGCGTGGTCGCTCACCGGCGGGATCTCGGCCGGCACGCTCGCGCGCGGCCCGTCCTCGAACTCCAGGACGCCGCACTCGATCTCCCGGCCCCGCAGCAGCGACTCGACCAGGAACTTGGGGTCGTGGCGCCGCGCCTCCTCGATGGCCTCGTCCAGACCGTCGAAGGAGTCGACCTTGGTGATGCCGAAGGAGGAGCCCGCCCGGGCCGGCTTGATGAACAGCGGCCAGCCGTGCTCGCCCGCGAACGCGGCGATCCGCTTGCGGGCGCCCTGCTCGTCCTGCTCCCACTCGCGCGGCCGGATCACCAGGTAGGGGCCGACGGCCAGCCCGAAGGAGGTGAACACCCGCTTCATGTAGTCCTTGTCCTGGCCGACGGCCGAGGCGAGCACGCCCGAGCCGACGTAGGGGACGCCGGAGAGTTCGAGCAGGCCCTGGAGGGTGCCGTCCTCGCCGTACGGGCCGTGCAGCACCGGGAAGACGACGTCGACCTCGCCGAGCGCCTTGGGGACCGCGCCGGGCTCGCTGAAGACGACCTCGCGGTTGTTCGGGTCCACGGGGAGCACGACGGCTCCCTCGGCGGACTCGGCGAGTTCGGCGACGCTGGGCACCTTGCGGTCGGCGATGGCCATCCGCTCCGGCTCGTCGGCGGTGAGCGCCCAGCGGCCGTCCGTCGTGATGCCGATGGGCAGCACGTCGTACTTCGTACGGTCGATGGCGCGCAGCACGGCACCGGCGGTGACGACCGAGATGCCGTGCTCGGAGCTGCGGCCGCCGAACACGACGGCCACCCGCGGCTTGCGCGGCTGCTGGGTGCTCGATTCAGGGCTCTGGGGGAGGTTCTCGCTGCTCATATCGCGATGAGCGTACCCGTTCGACCCGGTGGTTTCAGCGCCGCTCGGGCTTGGCGCTGCGCGACATCAGCTCCTTGAGCGCGACCACCGGCGGCTTGCCCTCGTGGACGATCCCGACGACGGTCTCGGTGATGGGCATGTCCACGCCGTGGCGGCGCGCCAGATCCAGCACGGACTCGCAGGACTTGACGCCCTCGGCGGTCTGCCGGGTGACCGCGATGGTCTCCTGGAGCGTCATGCCCCGGCCGAGGTTGGTGCCGAAGGTGTGGTTGCGCGAGAGCGGCGAGGAGCAGGTGGCGACGAGGTCGCCGAGGCCCGCGAGGCCGGAGAAGGTGAGCGGGTCGGCGCCCATGGCGAGGCCGAGCCGGGTGGTCTCGGCCAGTCCCCGGGTGATGAGCGAGCCCTTGGCGTTGTCGCCCAGGCCCATGCCGTCCGCGATGCCGACGGCGAGGCCGATGACGTTCTTGACCGCGCCGCCGAGTTCGCAGCCGACGACGTCGGTGTTGGTGTACGGGCGGAAGTACGGGGTGTGGCAGGCGGCCTGGAGGCGCTGGGCCACGGCCTCGTCGCGGCAGGCCACCACGGCGGCGGCGGGCCGGCGCTGGGCGATCTCCTTGGCGAGGTTGGGGCCGGTGATGACGGCGACGCGGTCGGCGGGGACCTTGGCGACCTCCTCGATCACCTCGCTCATCCGCTTGGCGGTGCCGAGTTCGACGCCCTTCATCAGGGAGACGAGGACGGTCTCCGGGGCGAGCAGCGGCGTCCAGGCGGCGAGGTTGCCGCGCAGGGTCTGCGAGGGCACGGCGAGGACGGTGAAGTCGGCGCCGGCGGCGGCCTCGGCGGGGTCGGTGGTGGCCCGTACCGCGGCGGGCAGTTCGATGCCCGGCAGGTAGTCGGGGTTGGTGCGGGTGGTGTTGATCGCCTCGGCGAGTTCGGGGCGGCGGCCCCACAGGGTCACCTCGCAGCCCGCGTCGGCGAGGACCATGGCGAACGCCGTACCCCAGGAGCCGGTGCCGAATACTGCTGCCTTGGTGGCGGCGTGCGTCACTTGGTGCCCTCCCCGGCGGCCTTGCGGCGCAGCTGTGCGCGGACTTCGCGCGGATCGTACGGCTTGGCGGGGGCGCTCTCGCCCCGAATCTCCTCCAGCTGGCGGGTGACCGCGGCCATGATGGCCTCGGTCGCCTCGCGCAGCACCTCGGGGGTGGGCTCCTTGTCGTAGAAGCGCGCGAGGTCGACCGGCGGACCGGCCTTCACCTGGAGGGTCTTGCGGGGGAAGAAGCGGACCTTCTTCTCCTTGGCGTAGGGCGGCATCGCCAGGTTGGCGCCCCACTGGGCGACCGGGATGACGGGCGCCTTCGTCTGCATGGCGGCGCGCGCGACCCCGGTCTTGGCGGTCATCGGCCACATGTCGGGGTCGCGGGTGAGGGTGCCCTCGGGGTAGAAGACGACGCATTCGCCCCGCTCGATGGCCTCGACGGCGGCCCGGAAGGCGCCGAAGGCGTTGGAGGACTCGCGGTAGACGGGGATCTGGCCCGTGCCGCGCAGCAGCGGCCCGACCACGGGCACCTTGAACAGTCCGGCCTTGGCGAGGAACCGGGGCACCCGTCCGGTGTTGTACTGGAAGTGCCCGTAGGAGAACATGTCGAGATACGAGTTGTGGTTGACCGCGGTGATGAAACCGCCGTCCGCCGGAATGTTCTCCATTCCGTGCCAGTCCCGCTTGAAAAGCACCACCAGTGGAGGTTTGGCGATGACCGCCGCCAGGCGGTACCAGAAGCCGATTCTGCGGCGGGACACTCGGAGCACCTTCCTCTAGGACAGACCACTGTCGGCCACCACGCGACTCGCGCAGGGAGCAAGTGTCGCCCCGGCCCTCCGGTCTGTCGAGAACACCGTACGCCCCGACCGTGCGGGGCCCGCTCCTGGCCGGGTGACAATGGCCCCCGTCCTGTCCAGCGGCTGTCCGTTCGACCGGGCGGGAGCGACGAGAGCGAGGGGGACGCCACGAACACCGCAGCACCGGGCCGCTGGTCCCTGGTCGTGCCGTTGAAGCCGTTGGCGCTGGCGAAGAGCAGGCTCACGGCCGCCGTCGGCGCGGCCCTGCGACCCCGGCTCGCTCTGGCGTTCGCCCTGGACACCGTGGGGGCGGCCCTCGCCTGCCCGGCGGTACGGGATGTGGCGGTCGTCACGGATGATCCGCTGGCGGGCGCGGAGCTGGCCGCGCTGGGCGCCCGTATCGTCGCCGACCGCCCGCGCGCGGGCCTCAACGCCGCCCTCGCGCACGGGGCGTACACGGTACGGCGGGGACGCCCCGGGGCGGCGGTGGCGGCCCTGAACGCGGATCTCCCCGCGCTGCGGCCGGCGGAATTGGGGCGGGTACTGGATGCCGCCTCCGTATTTCCGCGCGCATTTCTGGCCGACGCCGCCGGAATCGGGACGACATTTCTTTCGGCCGCGCCCGGGGTGGATTTGGCCCCCGCATTCGGCGGCCTCTCCCGGGCCGCGCATTCGGCGTCGGGGGCGGCGGAAATCGCGTTGACCGGGGTGGACTCGGTGCGCCGGGACGTGGACACCGGGGCGGATCTGCGGATCGCGCTGGCGCTGGGGGCGGGTCCGGCGACGGGGGCGCTGCGGGGCGCGGTGGAGGTCGTGCCCGGGTACTAGGCTGCCAGCCATGCAGGCGACCGCGTACACATACGACTCCGAGACCCGCAGCGGCAGTGTGCTGCTCGACGACGGCACCCCGGTGGACTTCGGGGCCGAGGCCTTCGACGCGGGCGGGCTGCGGCTGCTGCGGGTGGGCCAGCGGGTCCGTATCGAGACGGAGGGCGAGGGCGCGTCCCTGCGGATCACCCTGGTGACGCTCCAGACCTTCTGAGCCGCGCCCCGCCACGGCCGGGGCGGGGCGGAGCGGGGCCGACACGCCGCGGGCCGGGCTCCCCGAGGGGAGCCCGGCCCGGCGCGTGAGCCGTCCGGCGGTGCCTACTTCTTGCGGGCGGTCGTCTTCTTGGCGGTGGTGGTCTTGCGCGCGGTGACCTTCTTGGCGGGCGCCTTCTTCGCGACGGTCTTCTTCGCGGGCGCGGTCTTCTTGGCCGTGGCCTTCTTGGCGGTGGTGGCCTTCTTGGCCGGGGTCGCCTTCTTCGCCGTCGCCGTGGTCTTCTTGGCGGCGCCGGACGTGGTGGCCTTCTTGGCCGCCGTCGTCTTCTTCACGGCCGGCGTGGCCTTCTTGGCGGTGGTCTTCTTGGCCGTCGTGGTCTTCTTCGCGGCGGTCGTCTTCTTGGCGGCGGTGGCCTTCTTGGCCGCGGCCTTCTTCACCGTGCTGCGGGTGGAGGTGCCACCCGAGAGGCTGCCCTTGGGCGCCTTCTTCACGGCGACCTCGTCGCCCTTGGGGAGCTTCTTCGAGCCGCTGACCAGGTCCTTGAAGCCCTGACCCGCGCGGAAGCGCGGAACCGAGGTCTTCTTGACCCGCACGCGCTCACCCGTCTGCGGGTTGCGGGCGTAACGGGCCGGACGGTCGACCTTCTCGAACGAACCGAAACCGGTGACCGAGACCCGGTCGCCCGCGACGACGGCCCGGACGACCGCGTCCAGAACGGCGTCCACGGCGTCCGCGGCCTGCTGACGGCCGCCGAGCTTGTCGGCAATCGCTTCTACGAGCTGCGCCTTGTTCACGTCTTCCCCTTCGGAGACATTGCCGGAACGAATCTGTTCTGGCTTTTTCGCACGTTAGGCAGATATATACCGCAAATCAAACACGAAACGGGCTAATCACCCTAGTGCCGCAACGAAGTCGGCTTCACCGAACTCCTTGTGACTCAGTCGCCTTCGGGGAATCGGCCCTCTTCGAGGTCCTTCATCAACCGCTCCAGACGCCTTGCCGCATCGGCGAGATCGTGTTTGGCAGCCGCTGTGATGACCAGCAGCTTCCGGGACAGCGCCATCCGTACGCCCTCCGGGACTTGCAGTTCGCGCACCACTGTGTGCGCTTCTTTCAGCCGGTCCGCGACGAGCCGGTAGAGCTCGAGTTGGCTGTCGCGTTCCATGCGCCGATTGTGCCATCTGGGGCGAGTTGTCGCCTCCGGCGGGGGCAACTGAGGGATTCCGGGTGGCTTCCGGCTCCCCAACAACCCCCGATCGCGCAAGACTCAATCCGGCCATCTGCTGTGCAGCCTAGGCTAGTTGACGTCACCCTGACACCCCGCAACGCAACACGCCCCCTGTCCCGAAAGACAGGGGGCGTGTTGGGCCGAAAGACTGCCCGGGGCCCGCCCAAGAGGCGGTTCCGGCGGGTCAGACGAGCGAAGTGCTGGGCTTGTGCGAGGGCCGCTTCGCCTCGTACGCGGCGATGTCGGGCTCGTTCTGGAGCGTGATGCTGATGTCGTCCAGGCCGTTCAGCAGCCGCCAGCGGGCGTTCTCGTCGAGTTCGAAGGCGGCCGTGACGCCCTCCGCGCGGACCTGGCGGTCCTGGAGGTCCACCGTGATCTCGGCGTTCGGGTCGCGCTCCGTCAGCTCCCAGAGCTGGTCCACGACTTTCTGGTCCAGGACCACGGTGAGCAGGCCGTTCTTCAGCGAGTTGCCCCGGAAGATATCGGCGAACCGGGACGAGATCACGGTTTTGAAGCCGTAGTTCTGGAGCGCCCACACGGCGTGCTCGCGCGACGAACCCGTACCGAAGTCGGGGCCCGCGACCAGCACCGAGGCGTCTTGGCGCTCCGGCCTGTTCAGGACGAACTCCGGGTCCTTGCGCCAGGCCTCGAACAGTCCGTCCTCGAAGCCGTCCCGGGTGACCTTCTTCAGCCAGTGGGCCGGGATGATCTGGTCGGTGTCGACATTGGAGCGGCGCAGCGGGACGGCCCGGCCGGTGTGCGTGGTGAAAGCTTCCATGGCTGATCAGACTCCAGCGGGCGTACGGGCGTCGGACAGGTCGGCAGGGGACGCCAGGTGGCCGAGAACCGCTGTTGCGGCGGCGACCTGCGGCGACACCAGATGGGTGCGGCCGCCCTTGCCCTGCCTGCCCTCGAAGTTGCGGTTGGAGGTGGAGGCGGAGCGCTCGCCCGGGGCCAGCTGGTCCGGGTTCATACCCAGGCACATCGAGCAGCCCGCGTGCCGCCATTCGGCGCCGGCGGCGGTGAAGACCTTGTCCAGGCCCTCCTCGACGGCCTGGAGGGCGACCCGCACCGAACCCGGCACGACGAGCATGCGGACACCCTCGGCGACACTGCGGCCCTCGAGGATCGAGGCCGCCGCGCGCAGGTCCTCGATACGGCCGTTGGTGCAGGAGCCCACGAAGACGGTGTCGACGTCGATGGTGCGCAGCGGCTGCCCCGCGGTCAACCCCATGTACTCCAGCGCCTTTTCGGCGGCCAGGCGCTCCGAAGCGTCTTCGTACGAAGCCGGGTCGGGGACGGACGCCGAAAGCGGTGCTCCCTGGCCGGGGTTGGTGCCCCAGGTGACGAACGGCGAGAGCGCGGTGGCGTCGATGACGACCTCGGCGTCGAAGACCGCGTCCTCGTCCGTCTTCAGGGTCTGCCAGTACGCGACGGCCTCGTCCCAGTCGGCGCCCTTCGGGGCGTGCGCGCGGCCCTGGAGGTAGTCGAACGTGGTGCGGTCGGGGGCGATCATGCCCGCCCGGGCGCCGGCCTCGATCGACATGTTGCAGATGGTCATCCGGGCCTCCATCGAGAGCTTCTCGATGGCGGAGCCGCGGTATTCCAGGACGTATCCCTGGCCGCCGCCGGTGCCGATCCTGGCGATGATGGCCAGGATCAGGTCCTTGGCGGTGACGCCGTCGGGCAGCTCGCCCTCGACGGTGATCGCCATGGTCTTGAACGGGGCCAGTGGCAGGGTCTGGGTGGCGAGCACATGCTCGACCTGTGAGGTGCCGATCCCGAACGCCAGGGCCCCGAAGGCGCCGTGCGTGGAGGTGTGCGAGTCGCCGCAGACCACGGTGGTGCCGGGCTGGGTCAGACCCAGCTGCGGTCCCACCACGTGGACCACGCCCTGCTCGACGTCGCCGAGCGGGTGCAGCCGTACGCCGAACTCGGCACAGTTCTTGCGCAGCGTCTCCAGCTGGGCCCGGGAGACCGGGTCGGCGATGGGCTTGTCGATGTCGAGGGTCGGGGTGTTGTGATCCTCGGTGGCGATGGTGAGGTCGAGGCGCCGCACCGGGCGGCCGCTCTTGCGCAGCCCGTCGAAGGCCTGCGGGCTGGTCACCTCGTGCAGCAGGTGCAGATCGATGAAGAGGAGGTCGGGCTCGCCCTCGGCGCGCCGGACGACATGGTCGTCCCAGACCTTCTCCGCGAGTGTCCTACCCATCGCTTTACCTCCGGCCGGCGTCGTCGCCGGCCCAACTAGAGACCGGGTGTACCGCCGGGCCCCCGGGACCGGACGGTGGCTGCGGCCGTTGTGCGGACCGCCAGTACAGGTTCGCAAGTTCCGGAGAAAATTGAACTTGCGTTTCACAGAGTGAGACGCGAGTATCGTTTCATGGACAACTCTAGCGGCGTCGGCGTTCTCGACAAGGCGGCTCTCGTCCTGAGCGCCCTGGAGTCCGGTCCGGCCACCCTCGCGGGGTTGGTCGCGGCCACCGGACTCGCACGACCCACGGCACACCGCCTTGCCGTGGCACTGGAACACCACCGGATGGTGGCGCGGGACATGCAGGGCCGGTTCATCCTCGGCCCGCGCCTCGCGGAGCTCGCGGCCGCGGCCGGCGAGGACCGCCTGCTGGCCACGGCCGGCCCCGTGCTCACACATCTGCGCGACGTGACGGGCGAGAGCGCGCAGCTCTACCGCCGTCAGGGCGACATGCGGATCTGCGTGGCGGCGGCCGAGCGGCTGTCCGGTCTGCGGGACACCGTGCCGGTCGGCTCGACCCTGACGATGAAGGCGGGCTCCTCCGCCCAGATCCTGATGGCCTGGGAGGAGCCGGAGCGCCTGCACCGGGGTCTCCAGGGCGCCCGCTTCACGGCGACGGCCCTGTCGGGCGTACGGCGCCGGGGCTGGGCCCAGTCGATCGGCGAGCGCGAGCCGGGCGTGGCGTCGGTCTCGGCGCCGGTGCGGGGTCCGTCCAACCGTGTGGTGGCCGCGGTCTCGGTCTCCGGGCCGATCGAGCGCCTGACCCGGCACCCGGGCCGGATGCACGCGCAGGCGGTCATCGACGCCGCCGCGCGCCTGTCCGAAGCCCTGCGCCGCAACGGCTAGCCGCTCCTCCGTCCGTCCATCTCCGGCCCACCGCTCCAGCGCCGCAGCGGTGGGCGTTTCTTGTGCCCGGACTCTGTCTGCGGCCCGGTGGGGGCTGCTCACGCCGCTGCCCGGGACCGGGCGGGGTGCCCCGGCCCCTGCCTGCGGCCCGGCGGCGGGTGGCCGACGGCTCGGCCTTCGGCCCGGTGGCGGGTTGCCGACGGCTCGGCCTTCGGCCCGGTGGTCGGTTTGCTCGCACGTCCGCCTGCGGCCCGGTGGTGGGTTGCTCGCGCAGTTCCCCGCGCCCCTGGGAGGTTGCCCGCAGCCGGAGAACCCAGCTCGGCCACAACCCTTCAGGGGCGCGGGGAACTGCGCGAGCAACCGTCCACCGAGCGGCAGACGAACAAAGACCCCTGGCAGCGCAAACACCACCCCGAGCGGCGGCACCCCCAGGGGCGCGGGGAACTGCGCGAGCAACCCACTACCCAGCCGCAGACGAACGAGGGGCCCGAGGAATCGCACCCCCAGGGGCGCGGGGAACTGCGCGAGCAACCCACCACCCAGCCGCAGACGAACGAGGAGTCTCAGGTACTCCGGCGGGGTGCGGGGAAGCGGGCGTAGCCCGCCGCGGGCCGGCCGGGGCGCCTTACGCGCTTCAGGCGGTCCGCCGCCCGGTCCCCCCGCCGCCCCACCGGCACCACCCCCGTCGCCTTGCCCAGCCCGAAGGACGGCATCCCGACGTACACCGACTCGTACGACCCGGCCGGGACCACGTACGTCTCGTGCCAGATGCCCACCGCGCCCTTCGCCCCCCGCGCCCGGCGGTTGAAGGCGGCCCAGGCCGGGCGGTGCTCCTTGTCCTGCGCGGAGGCGTAGGCCAGGAGCTTCTCCTTGGACTCCCAGTACTGCACGACCGCCAGGGTGCGCGGCCCGGCGAGGACCGGCTGGAAGCCGAGCAGCCCGCTGCCCTCCTCCTTGACGAGCTCCTTGAGCATCCGGGGCATCGCCGAGGTCACCGGCAGCCAACTGCGCAGCGCGCGGAAGCGGTTGATGCGCATTCCGATGAGGAAGACCACCACGTCCCCCTCGGCGCCCGCGGTCATCCGTCCCTCGATCAGCTTCGCGCTCATGACAGTCCCCCATGACGTGGCAATGTGCTTGGGCCGTGCGTTGGATAGCGGCGCTATCCAGTGGTTAGATAGTGGCACTCTCCAAAGAAGGGCGCAAGGGGTATGCGACTGGCCGAGCTGAGCGAGCGGAGCGGGGTCTCCGCGGCGACGATCAAGTACTACCTGCGCGAGGGCCTGCTGCCGCCGGGCGAGCGGATCACCGCCACCCAGGCCGACTACGACGCCTCGCACCTGCGGCGGCTCAAGCTGGTCCGTGCGCTGATCCAGGTGGGACGGGTGCCGGTGGCCGCCGCCAAGGAGGTCCTGGCCGCCCTGGAGGACGACGCCCTGGACCACCACACCCGCCTGGGCGTCGCCGTGGAGGCCCTGCCGAACGCGCCGGAGCCCGGCCCCGACGACCCGCACGCGCGGGCCGCGCGCGCGTCGGTGGACGCGCTGATCGAGGAGCTGGGCTGGCAGTACGGCGGCTCGGACCCGGCCGGAAGCTCGGGTGCGTACCGGACGCTGCTCACCGCGGTGACCGCGCTCGCCCGGCTCGGATATCCCTGCGGCCCCGAGGAGTTGGCGCCGTACGCGGCCGCGGCGGCGCAACTGGCGGTCACCGACCTGGACTTGGTGGAGCGCGGACGCACCCCCGCCGAACAGGTCGAGGCGGCCGTGGCGTTGACGGTGCTCTACGAGCCGGTGCTGCTGAGTCTGCGGCGGCTGGCCCAGGCGCAGGAGTCGGCGCGGCGCTTCGTCCGACCGTGACGCGCGCCCCCGGGGCCGGCCCGCTCGCGGGACGGACGAAGGGGCCGGACGCGACGAAAGGGGCCCGGCACACTGTGTGTGCCGGGCCCCTTCCTCACGTACCCCCGACCGGATTCGAACCGGCGCTACCGCCTTGAGAGGGCGGCGTGCTAGGCCGCTACACAACGGGGGCGTGTTGTCGATCCCGAGAGATCGGTGAATCGCCTGTCTTTCGATCATGCGATCCGCTGGGCTACCAGGACTCGAACCTAGAATGACGGTACCAGAAACCGTAGTGTTGCCAATTACACCATAGCCCATGGTGGTTTAGACCAGTACCCCCGACCGGATTCGAACCGGCGCTACCGCCTTGAGAGGGCGGCGTGCTAGGCCGCTACACAACGGGGGCCCTAGCGATCCTGCATGAGAGTCAGCGGGTGCGACCCGGACTGTCCCCCTGGGAAGGATCTGTACCCCCGACCGGATTCGAACCGGCGCTACTGCCTTGAGAGGGCAGCGTGCTAGGCCGCTACACAACGGGGGCTTTGCGGATCTGGAATCCGCGGTGCAGATAAGCTCTGCGAGCTGGCCTACCAGGACTCGAACCTAGACTAACGGAACCAGAAACCGTCGTGCTGCCAATTACACCATAGGCCATCGGAACACCATCCCCACCGGGGATCCTGCTCCGCTCGCGCTGTCGGTTCCGGGCTTTTCTTCCCGCTCCCCTCGGCGCAGGAAGAACATTACCCGAAGGTGTCCGGCGCTCCAAAACGGGTATCCCGGCGCAGCAGGCCGGGGAGCTCCTCCAGGCCCGTGATCCGGACCAGTTCGGGCCTGCCGCCCAGTCCGTTGCGGTCCAGCCAGATCCCCAGGAGCCCGGCCTCCACGGCGCCGCGCGCGTCGATGTCCGGCTGGTCGCCCACGTACGCGACCTCCTCGGGGGCCAGCCCCAGCGCCTCGCAGGCCGCGTGGAAGGCCGCCGCCTCGGGCTTGGAGATCCCCAGCTCGACCGCGCACACCACCGCCTCGAAGCGGTCGCGGACGCCCAGGACCCGGAGCTTGCGCTCCTGGTGGTGGAGGGAGGAGTTGGACAGGACCGCGTGGCGGTAGCCGCCGGCGAGCAGGTCCAGGACGGGCACGGTGTCCGGGAAGAGCGACCAGGCGGCCTCGTAGTGGGCCAGATGGCGCTCGAACCAGGTCTCGGCCTCGGGGTCGCTCAGCTCGGCGCCGAGGAAGGCGCGCACCCGGTCGCGCCGCTGGCCCTCCCAGTCGGTCTCCCCCGCCGCGAACCGCGCCCAGTGATACGCGGTGAGCTCGTCCCAGGCCGCGAGCGCCTGCTCGGTCGACGTGTAGGCACCGGGCAGCCCCTCGACCTCCAGATGGGCGTTCATGCCGCCGCGGGCGGCCGAGGCGTAGTCGAAGATGGTGTCGTCGATGTCCCAGAGGACGGCGCGGACGGTCATGCCACGACGGTACGCCGAAGGGGCGTCGGCCGGACCGGCCCACGCCCCTTCGGGACATACGTCAAGCGACTATGCCGCCAGCTTCGCCAGCGCCGCGTCGATGCGGGCCAGCGTCCTCTCCTTGCCCAGGATCTCCAGGGACTCGAAGAGCGGCAGCCCGATCGTGCGGCCGGTGACGGCGACGCGGACCGGGGCCTGCGCCTTGCCGAGCTTGAGGCCGTGCGCCTCGCCGGCGGCCAGGACGGCCTCCTTGAGGGACTCCGGGGAGGACCAGTCGGCCGTCTCCAGCTTCTCCCGGGCCGTGCGCATCAGCGCGTCCGAGCCCTCCTTCATCGCCTTGGCCCAGGACGCCTCGTCCTCGGCCGGCTCCTTCAGGAAGAGGAAGTCGACGTTGGCCGTGATCTCCGACAGGACGGTCAGACGCGTCTGGGCGTGCGGCGCGATGGCCTCCCAGGCGGCGCGGTCGAAGTCCTCGGGCGCCCAGGGGGCGTGCGGGGCGTTCAGCCACGGCTCGCAGGCGTCCGTGAAGGCCTTCACGTCCAGCATGCGGATGTGGTCGGCGTTGATCGACTCGGCCTTCTTGAGGTCGAAGCGCGCCGGGTTGGCGTTGACGTCCGCCACGTCGAACCGCGCGACCATGTCGGAGAGCGAGAAGACGTCCTGGTCGGCCGAGAAGGACCAGCCGAGGAGCGAGAGGTAGTTGAGGAGGCCCTCGGGGAGGAAGCCGCGCTCGCGGTAGACGTTCAGGGACGCCTGCGGGTCGCGCTTGGAGAGCTTCTTGTTGCCCTCGCCCATGACGTACGGCAGATGGCCGAAGACCGGGGTCTCCTTGGCCACGCCCAGCTCGATGAGCGCCTTGTAGAGCGCGATCTGGCGGGGGGTGGAGGAGAGCAGGTCCTCGCCGCGCAGGACGTGGGTGATCTCCATCAGGGCGTCGTCGACCGGGTTGACCAGCGTGTACAGCGGGGCGCCGTTGGCGCGGACGATGCCGTAGTCCGGCACGTTGTCCGGGGTGAAGGTCAGCTCGCCGCGGACCAGGTCCGTGAAGGTGATCGGCTCGTCGGGCATCCGGAAGCGGACGATGGCCGTGCGGCCCTCCGCCTCGTACGCCGCCTTCTGCTCCGCGCTCAGCTCGCGGCAGTGGCCGTCGTAGCCCGAGGGCTTCCCGGCGGCGCGGGCCGCCTCGCGGCGCTGGTCGAGCTCCTCGGTGGTGCAGTAGCAGTGGTACGCGTAGCCGCCCGCGAGCAGCTTGCCGGCCACGTCCCGGTAGATGTCCATCCGCTGGGACTGGCGGTAGGGGGCGTGCGGGCCGCCCAGCTCCGGGCTCTCGTCCCAGTCCAGGCCGAGCCAGCGGAAGGAGTCCAGGAGCTGCTGGTACGACTCCTCGGAGTCGCGCGCCGCGTCGGTGTCCTCGATGCGGAAGACGATGGTGCCGCCCACGTGCCGGGCGTACGCCCAGTTGAACAGGGCGGTCCTGACCAGGCCCACGTGGGGGTTGCCGGTCGGGGAGGGACAGAAACGTACGCGGACGTTCGTCGCGTTAGCCACGCTTGATCACCTTGTTGGTGAGAGTGCCGATGCCTTCGATGGTGACGGCGACCTCGTCGCCGGCGTTGAGGGGGCCGACCCCGGCGGGGGTGCCGGTGAGGATGACGTCGCCGGGGAGCAACGTCATGGCCTCGGTGATGTGGACGACCAGGTCCTCGATGGAGCGGATCATGTCGCTGGTGCGGCCCAGCTGGCGCTGTTCGCCGTTGACCGTCGCCTGGATCGTGAGATCGGTGGGGTCGAGGTCGGTCTCCACCCAGGGGCCGAGGGGGCACGAGGTGTCGAAGCCCTTGGCGCGGGCCCACTGCTTCTCGCGCCGCTGGACGTCGCGGGCGGTGACGTCGTTGGCGCAGGTGTAGCCGAAGATGACGTCCTTGACGCGCTCGCGCGGGACCTCGCGGCACATCCGGCCGATCACCACGGCCAGCTCGGCCTCGTGGTGCAGCTCGTCGGAGAAGGAGGGGTACTCGATCGCGTCGCCGGAGCCGATCACCGAGGTGGTGGGCTTGAAGAAGGCGACGGGCGCCTCGGGGCGCCCCTGATCGTCGACGAGGGCGTTGCCGAGCTCCTTGACGTGCTCCGCGTAGTTGCGGCCGATGGCCACGACCTTGTTCGGCAGCACCGGCGGCAGCAGCCGGACCTTGCTCAGCGGGACCTTGGTCCCCGAGAGCTCGAAGTCGGCGTACGGAATGCCCTTGATGATGTCGAGCACGGGCCCCTGCGGGGTGTCCTCGACCGCGCCGAAGGCGACATTGCCGTCGATGGAGAATCTGGCGATGCGCACGGGATGCTGTCGCCCCTCACTTGGTCGCTGGCTGGAGACTGACGCTCCAGGCTAACGCGGGTGAGGGGGCGACCCGCGCCCCGAGGACGCCGTCCGGGCCGGTGGGAGCGCCCGGTGGCGTACGGGAAGGGGGGAGTGCCCCCTCGGCTCACGGGGCGGCGGCGACGACCGGGGCGTCCATCAGGGTGGTGCGGCGCGGGTTGGCCGTCTGGGCGGGCAGGTCGACCGGGTGCTCGGGCAGGAGCTCCGCCGTCATCTCCTCGGCGTCCGCGAGGTGCGCGAGGGTGGTGCGGCGGGGGTTGGCTATGGTGCGGATCATCATCGTCGTCTTCATCTGCCGTTCGGACCCTGTCGGTTGCGGGGCGCGCGCGGCGCCGGTTGTCGGATTGGCCATCCCTGTAAAGCGTCAGGCTAAACATTCGAATTCCCGGCAAACGGCTGTAGAGGCGACGATCATCGTGTGAGTTTGCTCACGAGTGGGTAACCATTCCGGACAATACGCCCCGTCAACTCGGCCCGACCAATCGGACATTGCACCACTGAACCCTCCATTCCGCTCTTGATCATGGCGACTGGGTAGCACCTCCCACGTAAGCGACTCGTGGGCAAAAGTCCGATTCATCCGTGCCCAGTTTCTACGGCTCGTGACTCGTTCATCACAATGTGTCACTCAGGTCACAGCCCGGTACACGGGCCTTGTTGGAGATCCGGCACTGTGCTGGAATTCCACGCACCGCCGCGGGTCACTGACCGGCGCGCAGGGGCGCAACGCAGCGCCGAGTGGCGGCGGGGAGGGGGAGACCAACAAGCGCCGGTCACTCACGACCAACACATGGGGCGCACACTTGCCCCACGACGCCGACACCGTCCCTTCCGTTCAGAGCGGGGGACGCCTGGTCCAGAGGTTGCGACGCTAGTGCAGGGACGTTTCAAGAGGGATGGCAGCGCTGCGGCGGAGCAGGAGCCGCACGGCGGGACTGGCCCCACATCAGTCAGTTCCTCGCCCCAGCACGCCCAGAACCCCCGGGCCACCCAGAATCCGTCGGCTCCTTCGCCGGGCGGTGACGACAAGGCCGGCCCCTCCGGCCCCACGGGCCGCTCCGCCGCGGGCGGCGAGAAGCCCTCGGCCGCGCCCAAGCCGAAGCCGGCCGTGGACACCGGGTCGCGAATAGCCCTGCGCAACTGGCGCATCTCCACCCGACTGGTCGCGCTGCTGACCCTGCCCGTGGTCGCCGCGACCACCCTCGGCGGGCTGCGCATCAACGAGTCGATGAACGACATGAAGCAGCTGGACCACATGCAGCTGCTCACCGACATGACCAAGCAGGCCACCGAGCTGGCCGCCGCGCTCCAGGAGGAGCGCGACAAGTCGGCGGGCCCGCTGGCCACCGGCACCGGCGCGGACATGGTCCAGACGGCCAAGTCCACCACCGACCGGGTCAAGCAGTCGTTCATGACGGCCACCCAGGACGTCGACAACCCGGACAACGACGACGCCCTGGAGTCGATCCGCCGTAACGTCACGGCCATCGCGATCCAGCTCCAGGACCTCGACAACATCCGCAAGAGCGCCTACCGCGGCGACGTCTCGGACTCCCAGACCGTCGAGGGCTACAGCCGCCTCATCCGCGGTCTGCTCAGCCTCTCCCAGGACATGGCCCAGGCCACCTCCAACCCGGAGATGATCAAGCGCACCCGTGCGCTGGCCGCGTTCTCCTCCGCCAAGGAGTACGCCTCCATCCAGCGCGCGATCATCGCCGCCGCGCTCCCCGCGACCAAGGACAAGACCGGCACCCTCGCCGAGTCCGACCGCCTCTACGCCAAGTCCGCGGCGGACGGCGAGCGCCAGGAGCTGTCGTCGTTCTCGATCGTCTACGAGAGCAACCACGGCAACCCCGAAGAGCTGATGGCTCCGCTCGACAAGGGCAACACGGAGATCACCGCGGCCAACGCGTACTCCCAGCGCGTCCTCAAGGGCGGCCTCGCCACGGAGACCAGGCGCTCGTACCTCGACTGGTACGACCAGGACTCCAACAAGATCAACCAGATGAAGACGATCGAGCAGACCCTGCTCGGCGAGATGGAGCAGAAGGCCCGCGAGCTGCGCGACCAGTCGCAGCGGGACGCGATCCTCAACGGTGCCCTGATCCTCATCGTCCTCGGCGTCTCGCTGGTCGGCGCGTTCGTCGTGGCCCGGTCCATGATCCGCTCGCTGCGGCGGCTCCAGGACACCGCCACCCGGGTCGCCCAGGACCGGCTGCCCGAGCTCGTCAAGCAGCTCTCCGAGTCCGACCCGCAGGACGTCGACACGTCCGTGGAGTCGGTCGGCGTGCACTCCCGGGACGAGATCGGCCAGGTGGCCGCGGCCTTCGACGACGTGCACCGCGAGGCCGTCCGCCTCGCCGCCGAGCAGGCGCTGCTGCGAGGCAACGTCAACGCGATGTTCACCAACCTCTCGCGCCGCTCCCAGGGCCTCATCCAGCGCCAGCTCTCGCTCATCTCCGAGCTGGAGTCCCGCGAGGCGGACCCGGACCAGCTCTCCTCGCTCTTCAAGCTCGACCACCTCGCGACCCGTATGCGCCGGAACGGCGAGAACCTCCTCGTCCTCGCCGGTGAGGAGCCCGGCCGCCGCTGGACCCGCCCGGTCCCGCTGGTCGACGTGCTCCGCGCCGCCGCCTCCGAGGTGGAGCAGTACGAGCGCATCGAACTGGCCGCCGTGCCCGCGACCGACGTCGCCGGCCGCGTGGTCAACGACCTCGTGCACCTGCTCGCCGAGCTGCTGGAGAACGCCACCTCGTTCTCCTCGCCGCAGACCAAGGTCCGCGTCACCGGTCACGCCCTGCCCGACGGCCGGGTGCTCGTCGAGATCCACGACACCGGCATCGGCCTCTCCCCCGAGGACCTCGCCGCGATCAACGAGCGGCTCGCCTCGCCGCCCACCGTGGACGTCTCGGTCTCGCGCCGCATGGGTCTGTTCGTGGTCGGCCGCCTCTCCCTGCGTCACGGCATCCGCATCCAGCTGCGCCCCTCCGACTCCGGCGGTACGACGGCGCTCGTCATGCTGCCCGTCGACGTCGCCCAGGGCGGCAAGAAGGCTCCCGGCAAGCCCGGCGGCCCCCAGGGCCAGGCGCCCTCGGGCCCCGGTGCCGGCCGCCCCGGCGTGACCCCGGGCCCCGGTGCCCGCGCGGGTCTGGCCGGTGCGCTCGGCAGCGGCCCGGCCGGCGGCCCCGGTGGCGGCGGACGGCTCGGCACGGGCGCCCCGCGCGGCGCGGTGGGCGGCGGCGCGGGTCCCCGTGCCGCTCTGCCCCCGCGCGACGGCGGCGCCCCGCAGCCCCGCCAGGGCCAGAACCAGGGCGGCTTCGGCCAGGTCGGCGCCTTCGGCACCGGCATCCCGGCCCAGCAGCCGCCGGCCCCGCGCCGCGGCGACCGCCCGCAGCCCCCGCAGGGCGGCGCCCCGCGCGCCGAGCTGCCCGGCGGCGGCGCCCCGCAGCGCCCGCAGGCCGCGAGCTGGGGCAACGAGCAGCCGGCGCAGGACGGACCGCGCGGCCACGAGGAGAGCGAGCAGCACACCGGCCAGTACTCCCGGCCGCAGCTCGACGAGCGCCAGGGCCCCGGCTCCACGGCCGAGTTCGCCCGCCCCGACTTCGACGGGCCGCCGCCCGGCCGCCAGGACGGGCCCCCGTCGCCGCAGTCCACCGGCCAGTTCGTGCGCCCGGACGTCTTCGGCGCCCCGCAGGGCTCCCAGGACCCCGCGTCCCTGCCGCCGCAGGCGACCGGCCAGTTCGAGCGCCCCGGCGCGTACGGCCAGAACCCTGGCCAGGGTCAGGGTCAGGGCGGCGCTCCCGGCGCCGGCCAGAACACCGGCCAGTACGCCCGCCCGGCGATGGACGACCGCCAGGGGCCCGCGGCCACCTCGGAGTTCGCCCGGCCGGACTTCGACGCGCCCCGTCCCCAGCAGCCGCAGCCCCAGCAGTACCAGGCGCCGCAGCAGCCCCAGGGCAACCGGCGTCCGGGTGCCGGGTCCCCGCCGCAGCCGTCGCAGCCCGAGGCCCTGCCGCCGGCGCCCCACGCCGGTGACGGACGTACGCCGCTGTATGACACCCTGGAGACCAACTGGTTCCACGGCCAGGGCGGTCAGGACGGTCAGCAGCCGGGTCAGCCCGCGCCCCAGCAGGGCCAGGGTCACCCGGGCCAGGCCGGTCAGGGCGGGCCCCAGGGCCTGCGTCCGGCGCAGCCCCCGGCCGCGGCACCGCAGAACCCCGAGCGCCGTCCGGCGCCCGGGCAGCGGGACGCGGGCGGCGCGGCCGGAAACGGCAGCTGGCGGCCCTCGCCCAACGACGAACTCGTCCGCCAGGCCGAGCGGGCCCGCAAGCCCGCCGCCGGCGGTGTCACCACTTCCGGTCTGCCCAAGCGGGTACCGCGTGCCAACCTGGTCGCGGGTACCGCACAGCAGCAGCAGAACCAGGCAGGCCCCCAGGTCTCGCGCGCGCCCGACGATGTGCGCGGTCGGCTGACCAATCTCCGCCGGGGTATCCAGCAGGGGCGGCAGGCCGGCAACGGCCCGTCGACCGGCAGTTTCTCGATGGACCCCACTCACCAGCAGGAGCGATAGTTGAGTCAGATGAGCCAGGCGGCGCAGAATCTGAACTGGTTGATCACCAACTTCGTGGACAACACCCCCGGGGTGTCCCACACGGTGGTGGTCTCCGCCGACGGCCTGCTGCTTGCCATGTCCGAAGGATTCCCGCGGGACCGGGCCGACCAGCTCGCGGCCGTGGCGTCCGGCCTCACCTCGCTGACCGCGGGTGCGTCCCGGATCTTCGAGGGCGGCACCGTCGCCCAGACCGTGGTGGAGATGGAGCGCGGCTTCCTCTTCCTCATGTCCGTCTCCGACGGCTCCTCGCTGGCCGTGCTCGCCCACCCCGAGTGCGACATCGGCCTGGTCGGTTACGAGATGGCCCTCCTGGTCGACCGCGCCGGCTCCGTTCTCACCCCGGACCTGCGAGCGGAGCTCCAGGGGAGCCTGCTCCACTGAGGCCCCCCACTCAGTCAGAAACCACCGTCCGGCCGCGCCCCGCCCCCCACCGGCCACATCAGACGGCTCGAAGACACTCGCTGTCCCTGCTGTCCCGCCCGGAGGATCAATGACCCCGCCACCCGCCTCACACGATTCGTACGGCGCTCTGCACGACGCGCACTACGACAGTGAAGGCGACCAGCCGCTGGTCCGCCCGTACGCCATGACGGGCGGCCGGACCCGGCCGCGCTACCAGCTGGCCATCGAGGCGCTGGTCAGCACGACCGCGGACCCGGCCCACCTGGCCACGCTCCTGCCGGAGCACCAGCGGATCTGCCACCTGTGCCGCGAGGTCAAGTCGGTGGCGGAGGTCTCGGCGCTGCTGCAGATGCCGCTCGGTGTGGCCCGGATTCTTGTCGCCGACCTGGCGGAGGCCGGCATGGTGGCCATCCACCAGCCGGGCAATGGAGAGGCCGGCGGCACGCCGGATGTGACGCTGCTCGAAAGGGTGCTCAGTGGACTTCGCAAGCTCTAGCGGCGGTGCCGCCCGCTCCACCACGTCCGCGAAGATCGTGGTGGCGGGCGGCTTCGGCGTGGGCAAGACCACGTTCGTCGGGGCCGTCTCGGAGATCAACCCGCTGCGCACCGAGGCCGTCATGACGTCCGCTTCCGCGGGCATCGACGACCTGACCCACACCGGGGACAAGACCACCACTACGGTGGCCATGGACTTCGGCCGCATCACGCTCGACCAGGACCTGATCCTGTACCTGTTCGGTACGCCCGGCCAGGACCGCTTCTGGTTCATGTGGGACGACCTGGTCCGCGGCGCCATCGGCGCCGTCGTCCTCGTCGACACCCGCCGTCTCGCCGACTGCTTCCCGGCCGTCGACTACTTCGAGAACAGCGGCCTGCCGTTCGTCATCGCCCTCAACGGCTTCGACGGCCACCAGCCGTACACCCCCGACGAGGTCCGCGAGGCCCTCCAGATCGGCCCGGACACCCCGATCATCACCACCGACGCCCGCCACCGCGGCGACGCGAAGAGCGCGCTGATCACGCTGGTCGAGCACGCACTGATGGCACGACTCAAGTAGGAAGTCGTATACGGCAGTTGTCGTAGGAGAACGGGGGCGGACTGTGTCCTTTGACACGATCCGCCCCTGTGTTCATAACATTTCGACAGAGAATTCCCCGGGCACGGCCACCCGCCGCGTTCGCGTGGTGTCACTGTGCTCACATCGGCCCCGCCTTTTGGCGGGGCTCGCTCTTTATGCCCGTTTTATCTGAGGCGTGTGCCACTCGGAACCCCGGATTCCAGCTGTTTGGAACGGACCCCTCTGGCGTGCTGGAATTCGACGAACTCCCGAGTAGTACGGCTCAGAACATTTAAAGGCACACCGCGAGAGGTGCCGGCGCCGAGAGGTTGTTGGTCGAGTGAGGCGAAGCACGACGAGCTCCGCGACGCAGCAGGCGCGGGGCAACTTCACCCCGCCGCAGCGCAGTGCGGCGACGCCGGACGAGCGCCCGACCCCCTCCGGGGGCACGGGCGCGGGACAGGCCGCCGGACCCGACACGGGGAGCCGGAGCAAGTTCTCGCCGCGCAACTGGCGGGTGGCCGCCCGACTGAACGCCATCCTCCTCATCCCCGCCCTCGTCGGCCTCGTCATGGGCGGCTTCGAGGTCAAGAACTCCATATCCACCTGGCGCGACGCGCGGGACGCCGAGAAGACGGCGCAGATCGTGCGCGCCGCCTCGGAGTACGGCCAGGCCCTGCTCAACGAGCGTGACCTCACCGCGCAGCCCCTGCTCCAGAACAAGCGCGACAGCGAGGTCATCGCCAAGGCCATCGCGACCTCGGACGCGGCCCGCGCCAAGTTCGACCAGGAAGTGCAGGGCATGCCGGACACGGCGAGCCTCAAGCGCCGCCTGGCCAAGGTCCGCGACGCCGAGAAGAACCTCGACGCGCTGCGCAAGACCGCCTACGCCAAGGGCGTCGAGGCGAAGAACCCGGTGCTGACCGAAGAGGGCTACACCCAGATCCCCCACTACCTGAGCACGTTCTCCAACGAGCTCGGTCTGGGCACCGGCAACATCACCAGCTACGGCCGCATGGTCTACGCGGTCGACCTCGCCAAGGCCGCGGAGTCGCTCCAGCGCTCCATCGGTCTGCACCTCATCCTCCGGCCGAGCGAGGACACCAAGACCTTCCAGATGCAGGTCAAGGCGTTCAACTCGTACAACTACCTGGAGTTCATCGCCCTCGGCGAGTTCGACGCCGGTGGTACGGACGCGGACAGCGCGCACCTGAAGCAGGTCATGGACGCCAAGGCCGCCCAGGCCGCCAAGGACCTTCCCGCGGTGCGCCAGCAGGCCGACGACGGCCCGCGCATCGGCGCCGCCCCGGCCCGCGACGGCTCGCCCTTCAACAGCATGGCCGCCGCGATCGGCGAGGGCCAGAGCGCCAAGCAGCTCAAGGCCCAGGGCATCAACGCCGAGGCCTGGATGGCCGCCTCCACCGCCAAGTTCGACGGCTACACCGAGATCGAGCAGGACCTGGTCACCAAGGCGGTGGACGAGGCCGGCCAGATCGCCGACGACGCCAAGACCTCCGCGTACCTCAACGGCGCGATCGTCGTGGTCTCGCTGCTCGCCGCCTTCATCCTGGCCGGCATGGTGGCCCGCCAGATGAGCCGCTCGATGCGCCGGCTGCGCTCCGCCGCCTTCGAGGTGGCCGAAACCCGACTGCCGATGCTCGTCGACCAGCTCTCGCGGACCGAGCCCGGCCGGGTCGACACCCGCGTCGAGCCCATCCCGATCACCTCCACGGACGAGATCGGAGAGGTCGCCCGCGCCTTCGACCAGGTCCACCGCGAGGCCGTCCGGCTCGCCGCCGAGCAGGCCCTCCTGCGGGGCAACGTCAACGCGATCTTCACCAACCTGTCGCGCCGCAACCAGTCCCTGATCGAGGGCCAGCTGACCCTCATCACGGACCTGGAGAACAACGAGGCCGACCCGGACCAGCTGGAGAGCCTCTTCAAGCTGGACCACCTCGCGACCCGTATGCGCCGCAACGGCGAGAACCTCCTGGTCCTCGCCGGCGAGGAGCCGGGCCGCCGCTGGAACCAGCCGGTCCCGCTGGTCGACGTGCTGCGCGCCGCCTCCTCCGAGGTGGAGTCGTACGAGCGCATCGAGCTGTCCGGTGTGCCGGAGAGCGAGATCCACGGCCAGGCCGTGACCGACCTCGTGCACCTGCTCGCCGAGCTCCTGGAGAACGCCACCACGTTCTCCTCGCCGCAGACCAAGGTCCGCGTCACCGCGACCCGGCTCCCCGACGGCCGCGTCATGGTCGAGATCCACGACAAGGGAATCGGCCTCACCGCCGAGGACTTCGCGGACATCAACCACAAGCTGGCCAACCCGCCGACCGTGGACGCCGCCGTCTCCCAGCGCATGGGCCTGTTCGTGGTCGGCCGACTCGCCGACCGCCACGGCATCCGCGTCCAGCTGCGCCCCTCCGGCGAGCAGGCGGGCACCACCTCGCTGGTCATGCTCCCGGACGCGATCACCCACGGTGGCGGTGGCGAGACGGCGCCCGGCGACGACTTCACGGTCTCGCAGATCATCCCGGAGCAGCAGGAGTACCAGGCCCCGGCCCCGGCCATGCGCACCGCCGCCGAGCTCGGCTTCGACGACTCGCGCTACGAGACGGGCGAGCAGGGCGAGGGCCTCCAGCTCGACCCGGTCAACCGCTCGCTGATGCGCGAGGAGCGCCGCGCGGCCCTGGAGGCCCAGGCGCAGGGCGGCGACCGTCCGCTCTACCGCGACGAGGTCGACGGTGTGCAGCAGGGCGCCGCGTACGACGAGAACTACGGCGGCGGGCAGTCCTACGAGGCCCCGTACGAGGAGTCCTACAACGGACAGCAGACCTCGTACGACGACCAGTTCGAGGGACAGCAGGGTTACGCGCAGGACTACCCCGGCGCCTACCCGCAGGAGTCCTACGGACAGCAGCGGAACGACTACCGGGACCAGGGCTATGCGGAGGCCGCCTACCAGGCGCCCGCAGCCGACGGTCCGCAGTACGACGGCGGTTACGGCGACACCCCCCACCAGGGCGAGTGGCAGCGGAACGGCTCGTACCAGGACTCCTACACGGCCGACTACCCGCAGGGGAACGAGGAAGCGGAATCCGCTCCGGACGTTCCCGGCGACGGCCGCGACCGCGTAGGCTTCGACCGGCCGGGCCCCACCCCGGCCTCCGCCCACGAGCTGACCGGCGCCGGTCTGCCCAGGCGCGGCAGCGGCCAGCAGAACTGGCAGCCCGCCGCCCAGGAGCCGCAGCACACGTCCGAACCGCAGCGGCCCGAGCAGCGGCGTCCCGACGGCGGCGACGCCCACAGCGGCACCGGGCCCGCGTCCGTGAACGGATCCGCGAACGCGGCCGTGAACGGCACCGGTTCCGGAACCGCGAACGGCGTCGCGTCCACCGCCGACGAGCCCACCGGCGACTGGCGTTCGACCAACGACGAGCGCTGGACGCGGGCCGAGAAGCTGCGTGAGCCGAAGGCCGGCGGGGTCACCCCCTCCGGGCTTCCCCGGCGGGTACCCAAGGCCAATCTGGTCGAGGGCGCGGCCGAGCAGACCCCGCAGGGCGGCCCACAGGTCTCCCGCGCTCCGGAGGACGTCCGCGGCAGGTTGAGCAACCTGCGCCGCGGTGTCCAACAGGGCCGCAGCGCGGGGTCGGACACCAGTAACACCTACAACCAGGAGCGTTAGTGTGAGCCCGATGAGCCAGGCGGCGCAGAATCTGAACTGGTTGATCACCAACTTCGTGGACAACACCCCCGGGGTGTCCCACACGGTGGTGGTCTCCGCCGACGGACTCCTGCTGGCGATGTCCGAAGGCTTCCCCCGGGACCGGGCCGATCAGCTGGCGGCTGTCGCCTCCGGGCTGACGTCCCTGACCGCGGGCGCCTCCCGGATCTTCGAGGGCGGCGCCGTCAACCAGACGGTCGTGGAGATGGAACGCGGCTTCCTCTTCATCATGTCCATCTCGGACGGGTCCTCGCTCGCCGTACTCGCCCATCCCGAGGCCGACATCGGTCTCGTGGGCTATGAGATGGCTCTCCTTGTCGACCGCGCGGGCACCGTCCTCACCCCGGACCTGCGCGCGGAACTCCAGGGCAGTCTCCTTAATTAGTTGTGAACTTCCCGTTCTCAACTACCAGTCAGGCAGTGCGTTTCTCGCCACCGCGCCATAAGGTGCGGTGGCGCGGTCCCACAGGAACGGGCGACCGGCAGTCGGAGGAGGAAACGTGACAACACCCCCAGGCGGACACCCATACAACGGTGGACAGCAGTCTCAGGGTGAGCACGGGCAGAACCGGTTCAACTTTCCCTCCGCCCCCAGCAGAAGCGGCCAGGGCCAGCACACGTACCAGCAGCCCCACCGCCGGCCGGGCCCGTACGACCAGCCGCCGCAGCCCCGCATCGAGCCGGTGCAGCCGCGGCAGAAGACCCCCCAGCCTTCCCCGGCGGGCGGCACGCACAACCCCCTGGTGCGTCCGTACGCCATGACCGGCGGCCGCACCCGGCCGCGCTACCAGCTCGCCATCGAGGCGCTGGTGCACACCACGGCGGAACCCGCCCGGCTGCAAGGGCAGTTGCCCGAGCACCAGCGGATCTGCCAACTGTGCCGTGAGATCAAGTCGGTCGCCGAGATCTCGGCACTCCTCTCCATCCCCCTCGGCGTTGCCCGAATCCTCGTCGCCGACCTGGCGGAGGCCGGACTTGTCGCCATCCACCAGCCCGGCGGCGACGAGTCCGCCGGCGGCCAGCCAGATGTGACACTGCTCGAAAGGGTGCTCAGTGGACTTCGCAAGCTCTAGCGGCGGTGCTGCCCGCTCCACCACGTCCGCGAAGATCGTGGTGGCGGGCGGCTTCGGCGTGGGCAAGACCACGTTCGTCGGCGCGGTCTCGGAGATCAACCCCCTGCGTACCGAGGCCGTCATGACGTCCGCTTCCGCGGGCATCGACGACCTCACGCACACGGGCGACAAGACGACCACCACGGTCGCGATGGACTTCGGCCGCATCACGCTCGACCAGGACCTGATCCTGTACCTGTTCGGTACGCCGGGCCAGGACCGCTTCTGGTTCATGTGGGACGACCTGGTCCGCGGCGCCATCGGCGCCGTGGTGCTGGTGGACACCCGCCGTCTCGCCGACTGCTTCCCGGCCGTCGACTACTTCGAGAACAGCGGCCTGCCGTTCGTCATCGCCCTCAACGGCTTCGACGGCCACCAGCCGTACACCCCCGACGAGGTCCGCGAGGCCCTCCAGATCGGCCCGGACACCCCGATCATCACCACCGACGCCCGCCACCGCGCGGACGCGAAGAGCGCGCTGATCACCCTGGTCGAGCACGCGCTGATGGCACGCCTGCGGTAGGCCCTGCCCCTGTACGACGCGGAAGGCCCCCCACTCCGAGAGGAGCGGCGGGGCCTTTCGCGCTGGAAGCGCAGTCGTTCGTCTGCGGGCCGGTGGGGGCTGGTCGCGCAGTTCCCCGCGCCCCTGGTGGTCGCCCCGTACCGCACGGCCATGCGCGAAAGGCCCCGGTCGCTCCGTAAGGAGCGGCCGGGGCCTTTCGCTTTTGAGGGGCGCGGGGAACTGCGCGACCGGCCCCCCACCGGCCCGCAGACGAAGTCACCGCCCCCAGCGAAGCGCTATCCCTGCCAGGAGTGCGCGGTCCGGAAGCCCGGGGTGCGCTCCAGGCGGCGCCAGCCGGCCGTGTCGCGGCCGCGGGACGGGGCCGGGGCGGGCTGGGCGGCGGCGCGGGCGAGCAGGACGGCCGTGATGGCCGCCAGCTCCTCCGGCGCCGCCTCGCCCTTCTCCACACGGAGGACGGAAGGGGAAGAAGTCGGGGTGTTCACTCGGGCTCCTCGTTACTGAGGCGGGTTGCCGTGCTTGCGGGACGGCAGGTCGGCGTGCTTGGTGCGCAGCATCGCCAGGGAGGCGATCAGCACCTCGCGGGTCTCGGCGGGGTCGATGACGTCGTCGACCAGCCCGCGCTCGGCCGCGTAGTACGGGTGCATCAGCTCGGCCTTGTACTCCTTGACCATGCGTACGCGCATCGCCTCGGGGTCCTCGGCCTCCGCGATCTGCTTGCGGAAGATGACGTTGGCGGCGCCTTCGGCGCCCATCACCGCGATCTCGTTGGTGGGCCAGGCGTAGGTGAGGTCGGCACCGATGGACTGGGAGTCCATCACGATGTACGCCCCTCCATAGGCCTTGCGCAGGATCAGCGAGATCCGGGGCACGGTGGCGTTGCAGTACGCGTACAGCAGCTTGGCACCGTGCCGGATGATTCCACCGTGCTCCTGGTCGACGCCCGGCAGGAAGCCGGGAACGTCCAGAAGGGTGACGATCGGGATATTGAAAGCATCGCACATCTGAACGAAACGGGCGGCCTTCTCCGAGGCCTCGATGTCCAGGACGCCCGCGAGCGTCTGCGGCTGGTTGGCCACGATGCCCACGACCTGGCCGTCGAGCCGGGCCAGGGCGCAGATGATGTTGCGTGCCCACCACTCGTGGATCTCCAGGTAGTCGCCGTCGTCGACGAGCTCCTCGATCACCTTGTGCATGTCGTACGGGCGGTTGCCGTCGGCGGGCACCAGGTCGAGCAGCACGTCGCCGCGCCGGTCGGCCGGGTCCTCGCTGGGGTGCGACGGCGGGTTCTCCCGGTTGTTGGACGGGAGCATCGACAGCAGGTAGCGGACCTCGGCGAGGCAGGTCTCCTCGTCGTCGTACGCGAAGTGGGCCACGCCCGAGGTCTCGGCGTGCACGTCCGCGCCGCCGAGGCCGTTCTGGGTGATCTCCTCGCCGGTCACCGCGCGGACCACGTCCGGGCCGGTGATGAACATCTGCGAGGTCTCGCGGACCATGAAGACGAAGTCGGTCAGGGCCGGGCTGTAGGCGGCGCCGCCCGCGCACGGGCCGAGCATCACGGAGATCTGCGGGATGACGCCCGAGGCCCGGGTGTTGCGCTGGAAGATGCCGCCGTAGCCCGCGAGCGCCGAGACGCCCTCCTGGATCCGGGCGCCGGCGCCGTCGTTGAGGGAGACCAGGGGCGCACCGGCCGCGATGGCCATGTCCATGATCTTGTGGATCTTGGTGGCGTGGGCCTCGCCGAGGGCGCCGCCGAAGATCCGGAAGTCGTGCGCGTAGACGAAGACCGTACGGCCCTCGACCGTGCCCCAGCCGGTGATGACACCGTCCGTGTACGGCTTCTTGGCCTCCAGGCCGAAGCCGGTCGCCCGGTGCCGGCGCAGCTGCTCGACCTCCTTGAACGACCCCGGGTCGAGCAGCAGCTCGATCCGCTCGCGCGCGGTCAGCTTGCCCTTGGCGTGCTGCGCCTCGGTGGCGCGCTCGCTCGGCCCGCGCCGGGCCTGCTCGCGCAGGGCCAGCAGCTCGGCCACACGGCCACGCGCGTCACTGGGCTCGCCCGGGGTTTCGTCCACAACGGTCATGCATCGACCCTACGAACCCGACCAAGAATTTCCCGCCGTCGACTCTGTACAGTCTCCGGACCGTTTTCCTGGTACCCCTGAACAGAACAATCCCGCGATGCAGGCGAAGTGCCAGCTCAGACCCGTGCCGCGTTGTAGGGGTCCAACAACCGGATCAGATGAGAGTCACATCACAGCGATGGCAGGCGCCCGCCGTGCCCGGGGTGATCCGCAGCCGCAGCTCCTGCCCGGCGGCCAGGACCTCGACCGAGGGATCGGCACCGGACACCCCTCGTACGGCATGCCTCCACACCACCTCGAAGGGCTCTCCGGTGCGCGGCGGCTCGCTGACCCGGAGCGTGGCCGCAGCCCCCCTGGTCCGTACGAGCACGCTCGCCGGGGCGGTGGCCGACAGCGGGCCCGCGCTCCCGGCCTGCCAGAAGTTGGCGCACCCGAGACCGAGGGAGGGGACGGAGACGGCCTGGCAGGCGGCGGTGTTGGCCAGGACGGTGAACCAGCCGGTGTCGGCGGCGCGGGCGGCCACGGTCTGCCGTGAGGCGCCCGGCATCAGCTGGTAGTTGTAGGAGGCGCCCGCCGGGTCGACCCCGTGGTCCAGCCACAGCGTCTGATAGGTCCGGGTGCGCCGCTCGGTGGAGCTGGTGGTGTTGATGTCGCTCCACGCCCCGGTCCTGGCCTCGCGCAGGGTGTGCAGGGCGGTGGTGCCGCCGGGGAAGACCCAGCCGCCGTGCCCCTCCAGATGCGCCCAGCGGGTCCGGGCGGCCCCGTCCCGGGAGAAGACGGCGCTCCCGCCCTCCCCCAGGTTCCGGTTGTCGACCACCGTCTCCACCCGGACGCCGTCGGTGGCGGTGATCCCGGCGCCGAGGCAGATGACCGTCCCGGCCGTGCAGAACCAGGACTTGCGCGCCTGGAGCGTGGAGCCGAGGCCCTTCAGGTGCTGTCCGACGGCCCCGAACTCCCCGTCGTTCGCCCCGCCCACCCAGCGCACGCCGGGCCGGGACGCGCCCCACTCGCCGCCCTCGCGGTCCGCGAGCCGCCGGGTGGACACGGTGGTCCCCGGCAGCCGGTAGGGGTCCACGGTCGGCCAGAACCAGTCCGTGTACTGGTCGTTGCCCTGCTCACCGGGCCACCAGTAGAGCATTCCGGCACCGGTGTGCCAGCCGCGCGGGTTCTCGCCGTTGCCGCACTCGTAGTACGAGATCCGGTCCGAGGCCATCGCGATGTTCGCGGTCCAGCCGGGCCGCCGGTGGACGGCCCGGTCCATGGCGGCGAAGAGGGTGTGCCCGACCGGTTCGGGGGCCGCGGCCACGGGCCCCTCCACCACCGCCTGGAGCCGGGCGAGGTCGGCGACCCCGAACTGCCGCGCGGCGAGCACCGGGTGCGTGGGGTCCCGCTCGGCCCACCCCTTGATCAGCCCGTGCCACCGGGCCCGTTCCGCCGGCGAGGCGCCCTGGGCGAGAACGGCGACGGCGGCCATGAGCCCCTCCCCGTGGAAGTGGTCGCTCCGCATCACCTGGGTGTCGTCCGCGCGCAGATACCCCCGGCTCACGGCCCGCCCGCTGACGCTGTCCATGACCAGCCCGTTGTGGATGAGCGGCGCGTAGGCGTGCTCCACGCTGTCGAGGATGATCTGGCGTGCGGGGTCGGTGACGGCCCAGCTCGTCCCGGCGAGCAGCGTGAAGAGCCGGCCGAGCCCGTCGAGCATCACCTGTCCGTATGTACCCGAGTAGGCGATCGAGGTGTGCTGGACGAACGATCCGTCGGCGTACAGGCCGTCGCCCCGGGTGACGTACGGGAAGACCGGCGAGAGGGCGTCGCGGGCCAGCGCGAGCTTGGCGGGGGCCCGGCCGACCGCCCCGCGCACGGCGACCGAGCGGCAGAGGTCGACGCGGTTGGCGCCGGTGGAGGTGCCCGAGTAGTCGGCGAACACCGAGTCGGGCACGAAGTGGTCGACGGCGGCGCAGGCGGCCTGGACGCGTGCCTCGCCCACGTGCGCGTAGAGCGCGTTGACGAGGTCGGTGAGCAGCCGGGGGCTGCCGATCTGCCACTCCCACCAGTTGCCGTACCGCGTGGTGGACGGGTTGTAGACCGTCGCCCCCACGTGGTCGAGTCCGGCGAGGATGTCGGCGAGCAGGGCGGGGTCGCCGGTCAGGCCGGTGGCGGGCTGGAGGAAGGCCTCGGCCATGGTCCACAGCCGGCTGTAGCTGCGGGTGATCCCGGCGGGCGGGTCGAAGGGGCTGTCCGGCCAGAGCCCGTGGTCGCCCGGGGCCATCGAGGCCCGGAAGGCGCGGGCGCGGTCGCCAGTCTCCCTGAGCCGGGAGGCGTACGGCTCGGCGCCCGCGTCGAAGCCGGTGCCGAGCGAGAGGTCGCGCCAGCGCCCGCGCAGGACGGCGAACTCGTCGGCGGCGGACGCCTCGGTGGCGGACGCCTCGGGGACGGCGGCCAGGGTGAGAGCGCTTGCGCCCACCACGGTCAGGAAGGCGCGTCGGGACGGCAGCAAGGGCACGGGGGCTCCCGGAGGGGGGTGGGGTGGAGACCGCTGCCGTTGGTGTAGCACGGTGCGCCCGGGGCCTCAATGCCCCGGACGCACCAATCGGAAAGCGCTTACCGCCGTACGTTCCACACCACGGAGTCGCTCAGCCCGGCACGCACCTGGGGATCGCGCACCGACGCGGTCCCGTCGGTGACGGTCACCTTCAGCTGGTGGGTGCGCCGGTCCCACGGGGAGAGGACGGCCTGGGCGACCCCGAGCCAGGTGCGCCCCTCGAACCGGGTGAGCTCCCGCCCGTCCAGGTACCAGCGGATCCTCGGCTGCGCGGCGCCCACCAGCCGGGGCACGGTCACCCGCGCCTTGTCGTGGACGCGAAGGGTCCGTGTGGTCGGCACCGCGGCCGTGGCGATCGAGGCGTGCCGGTAGAACCCGGCGATCATCGCCTCGCGGCCGGGCAGGCTGAAGGGCTTGCCGAGGATGCGCATGATCGAGTTGTCGGTGGGCCGGGAGAGGCCGGTGACGTAGTAGCCGCCGCCCTCGTAGGTGCCCACGGTCCCGCCGTCCGGCGAGGTCTCGCCCAGCCAGCGGTACCACTTGGTCCGCTGCGCGGCCATCTGCTCGGCGCTGAGCACGGAGATGTTGGACTCGGCGACCTCGGGCCCGGAGTAGTGCTCATAGCCGGGCGTGCCCGGGTAGAAGTACTCGTCGGCGAGCTTGCCCAGCGAGTGCCCGGTCTCGTGGATGGCGACCTGGCCGGACTTGGCGTTGCCGGCGGACGCGGTGGAGATGCCCTCGTAACCGAGCTTCTGGCTGGGCTCGTTGTACCCGGCGCCGCCGTACTTCGTGCTGTTGGCGAGCACGATCACCAGGTCGGCCTGCGGCGCCTTGGCGACGTAGGCGTCCACCTTGTCCTGGTCGACGCAGAGCAGCCGCTCGATGCCGTCGCACCAGAAGTACGAGCCCAGCGCCGTGTTCTTCACGTCGCCCTTGGCGGGGTCGCCGGAGACACCGGACTGCGCGGAGACGGCGTCCACGGTCCACACGTTGAAGAGGTTCCGGTACGTGGTGTACGGCTCGACGCCGGTGACCTCGCCCCACTTCTCCTTGGCGTCGGCGTGGAACTGCTCCTGCTGGTCGACGGTGTAGCCGTCGCCCACGATGACCACGTCGAGCCGGTCCGCACCGGGCCCGTTGTCGACGATCTCGTCGACCTGCCCGTCGGCGTCCGCGGCCCGCGCGGAGAGCCGGCCGCCGGAACGCACACCACCGGCCGCGGGAACGCGCACATGCCCGGACCCGGCGACCGCGCCGTCCTCCGGCCCGGGTATCTCCACCTCCACGCGCGGCCGGGGCGCGGGCGTGTCGGCGGCCTCGGCGGCCTCGGTGGGCACGGACAGGAGCGCGGCCACGACGGATCCGGTGAGCCCGGTCGCCGCTATGGTTCTGCGCAGAAAGGCTGGGCGCATGAAATCCTCCCCCGGTGACGGAAGTTAAGCGGTCGGATAAATCTGTTGAACGGTCCGCTTAAGTTAGGGGGCGCGCGGGGCATGCGCAATGCCCTGGGACGAGGGAGACGCGATGGACGAACCTGCCGTGATCGGCCGCCGGGTGCAGCGACTGCGTGCCGAACGGGGACTCACCCAGCGGCAGTTGGCCGAGCCCGCCTACACCCCGGCCTATGTGTCCACCCTGGAATCCGGCAAGGTCAGGCCGTCCGAGGCCGCGCTGCGCCACCTCGCCGACCGCCTGGGCACCACCTACGAGGAGCTCGCCACCGGCCGCCCCGCGCACCTCGCCACCGCGCTGCGCCTGGAACTCACCGACGCCCAGCGGCTCCTGGCCACCGGGGACGCGGACGAGGCCGCCGTGCGCTACCGCCGGCTGCTGACCGAGGCCGAGCTGCACGACCTGCTCCCCGAACAGGCCGAAGCGCTCCTGGGCCTGGGCGAGTGCGCCCTGGAGACCGGCGAACTGCCCGACGCGATACGCCATTTCGAGGCCGCCGAACGCCATCAGGCGGACGAGCCGCTGCCGCGCCGGGCGCGCGCGATCCGGGGCCGGGCCATCGCGCACGTCCTGGCCGGGGAGCTGCGCTACGCCTGCTACCTGCTGGAGTCCACCATCGACGAGCTGGGCACCTCGGGCCTCAACGACCCGGAGTCCCTGGTCCTCCTCTACTCGGCGGTCATCGGCCCCTATCTGGACATGGGCGCCCAGGCCCGCGCCGCGCACGCCGCCGAGCTGGCCCTCGCCCTCGCCCCGCAGGTCTCCGATCCGGCGCTGGTGGCGGGCATGCACCGCCAGGTCGCCCGCACCTTCCTGGCCGAGGGCCGTACCGCCGACGCCGACGCCTCCCTCGCCAAGGCCCAGGCGGTCTACCGCCAGCTGCGGCTGCGCACCGATCTCGCGCACTGCCACTGGATGCGGGGGTACGTCCACGCCCAGGGCGGCGAGCTGGACGCGGCCGAGCGGGAGCTGCGGACGGCACGCGACATGCTGGCCGCGAAGCGGGCCGCGCTCTTCACCTGCCAGGTCGAGGTCGAACTCGCCGACGTACTGCGCCGTCTGGGCCGCCACGAGGAGGCGGCCTCGCTGCTCACCCCGCTCGTGGACCCCGCGCCCGAGCTGGGCGACCGGCACGGCGCGGTCCACGCGGGCGGCGCGCACCGCCTGCTCGGGCTGATCCACGAGGAGCGCGGCGAGCTCGACACGGCCGAGGAGCACTACGTCACCGCCCTCGGCCTCCTGGAGCGCAGCGGGGCCTCGGGCGACCTGGCGGACCTGTGCCGCCTCCTCGGCGATCTGCTGCGGCGGACCGGGCGCACGGAGGCGGCGCTCGACGCGTACCGGACGGGACTGGGACACCGGGCCGCACCGGGGACCACCACGCTGGGGCCGGCGCCGGCGCCACCCAGGTACTAGGCCCCGCCCAGCCCTCTCCCCGCGCCCTCCGGGCGCCCTCGGACACCGCCCCGGCGCGGCATGCCGGCAGAGTTGTTGAAACTTGAACGGAATAGGCCTACAGTCAATCTCGTTGAACCTTCAACCAACAGCCGAAGGAGCACGAGCATCATGGGAATCTTCACCCGCAAGAACACCGGCACCACCACCCTCACCGCCCCCGCCCCCGTCGACCCCGCCCTCGCCGCCCTCACCGGCACCTACACCATCGACCCGGCCCACAGCAGCATCGGATTCACCGTCCGCCACGCCATGGTCACCAACGTCCGCGGCTCGTTCGCCGAGCACGAGGGCACCCTCGTCCTCGACGGCACCGACCCCGCCGCCTCCTCCGCCGTCATCGAGGTGAGGATCGCGTCCGTGGACACCGGCATCGCCGACCGCGACGCCCATCTGCGCAGCGCCGACTTCTTCGACGCCGAGCGGTTCCCGCTGATGACCTTCCGCTCCACCGAGGCCCAGCAGCTCGGCGGCGACAAGTACCGCGTCGTCGGCGACCTCACCATCAAGGACGTCACCCGGCCGCTCGCCATCGACCTGGAGTTCAACGGCTCGGCCACCGACCCCTACGGCAACCAGCGCGTCGGCTTCGAGGGCAGCGCCGACATCCTGCGCTCCGACTGGGGCCTGACCTGGAACGCCGCGCTGGAGACCGGTGGCGTCGTGGTCAGCGACAAGGTCCGGCTGACCTTCGACATCTCGGCGATCAAGTCGGTCTGAGCCGGGCCCTACCAGCCACCGCCGCCGTCGAAGCCGCCGCCACCGCCGTCCCCGCCGCCCCCGTCGCCCCACCCGCCGCCGAAGTCGGACGCGTCGAAGTCCGCCCCGGAGACGTCACCCCCGTCGAAGCCCTGCCCCGGCCCCGCGAAGTCCGCGCCGCCGTAGTCCACCGCGTACGCCGGGGTGGCCAGCATGGAGCCGAGCATCGTGCCCATCAGCAGTCCGGGCAGCATGCCCCCGCCGAAGTACCCGCCCGCCCAGGGCCCGTACGCCGGACCCGCGTCGTAGTACGGACGGCGTCCCCCGTCCGTGTCGACCTGCCGTACCAGCGGGTCCTGCCCGTCCCGCAGGCGCGTCGCGTCGGCGAGGCAGACCGGGACCTGGCGCGGGGCGCTGCCCGCCGGGGACCAGGTGGCGTCCTCGACCGAGGGGCCGTGGCGCGGGTCGAAGAAGCAGGGGGCGCGGCGCTCGGGCAGCGGCCGGCGCTCACGGCGGGCGGCCAGGGTGGCGAGGGAGAACCGCCCGTCCTCCAGGGCCTGGGTGACCCCGCGCACGTCGGCGGGGTGCCGGGCCGCCGCCATCAGGGTCTTCGCGGTCTCGTACGCGTCGAGGGCGCGCTCGTAGTCGGCGCGCATGGCGTCGTCGGCGCCCGCTTCGGCCGGATGGAAGTCGAGCCGGTCCAGCTCCTCGCCGAACGCGGTGATGTCCTCGTCCACGACCACCTGGAGCCGCCGGAGCGCCGCCCGCTCCTCCTCGGCCTTCCTCTTCCGGTTGCGCCGCACCAGGGCGTACGCGCCGGCGCCGCCCGCCACGGCGACCGCGCCCAGGGCGATCAGCCCGGTCGCGGAGCCGCCGCCGTCGTCGCCGGACCCCGCGCCGCCGCCCCAGGAGGCGGGGGCGTGCCCGCGCAGGGTGGGCAGGGCCTGGTCCACGAAGGCGTTCAGCTGGGTGGCGGCGTCCGAGGCGGTGCCCGGGGCCCGTACCGCCGTCTTCAGGTTCTCCACGGCCTGCGGTGACATGACCTTCCGGTCGGCGCCCGCGTTGAAGGCGTCGCCCAGACGGACCGCGTACAGGCCGGTGACGCCGGTGTCCGTACGGAGGTTCCGCAGGAGCGTGTCCCTGGGGAACGCGGAGGTCGCCGGGAGTACGGCCACGAAGAGCGGCTTGTCGGCGTCCTTGATCTTCTTGGCCAGGGCGTCGGCCTGCGCGGCCGGGAGCTGCGCGGCGGCGCCCGGGTCGACGTAGACCGGCGCCTTCCTCAGCGCGGCGGCGACCTCGCCGACCCCGGACGCGGCGGGCGCGGCGGTGGCGGTCGCCGTGGCCACGGGGGCCAGCGCGAGGAGTGCGGCGGCGGTGGACGCGAGCAGAACGCGGAGCCTCATGCTTCCGACGCTACCGGAGTCGCTTTCGAAACGGACAAAACCTCCGGCGCGGAGCGGGGCCGCGGGTCCGCGAAGGGCCCGGGCGGGGTCCGCTACTCCGGCGGCTCCACGCCCGCCCGGAGCAGCCCGTAGGTGTACGCGTCCTCCAGCGCCCCCCAGGACGCCCCGATGATGTTCGTCGCCACTCCCACCGTGGCCCACTCCCCCGCCCCGTCCGTGGTCGTGATCAGGACCCGGGTCGTGGAGTCCGTGCCGTGGCGGCCCTCCAGGATGCGGACCTTGTAGTCGACCAGTTCCAGCTTGGCGAGCTGGGGGTAGATGCGCTCCAGGCCCACCCGCAGGGCGCGGTCGAGGGCGTTGACGGGGCCGTTGCCCTCCGCCGTCGCCACGATCCGCTCACCCTTGGCCCACAGCTTGACCGTCGCCTCGTTGGCGTGGGTGCCATCGGGGCGGTCCTCGACGATGGCGCGCCAGGACTCCACGCGGAAGTACTTGCGGGCCCGGCCCTCGGCCTCGGCGCGCAGCAGCAGTTCGAAGGAGGCGTCGGCGGCCTCGTACGTGTAGCCCTTGAGCTCGCGCTCCTTCACCCGTGCCACGACCCGGCCGACCAGCTCGCGGTCGTCCCCGAGCTCGACGCCGAGCTCCTTGCCCTTGAGCTCGATGGAGGCGCGGCCGGCCATGTCGGAGACCAGCATCCGGATGCGGTTGCCGACCAGACCGGGGTCGATGTGCTGGTAGAGGTCGGGGTCGACCTTGATCGCCGAGGCGTGCAGGCCCGCCTTGTGGGCGAAGGCGGAGACGCCCACGTACGGCTGGTGCGTGGAGGGGGTCAGATTGACCACCTCGGCGATCGCGTGCGAGATACGCGTCATCTCGGCGAGCGCGCCCTCGGGCAGGACCTTCATGCCGTACTTGAGCTCCAGCGCCGCCACCACCGGGAAGAGGTTGGCGTTGCCGACCCGCTCGCCGTAGCCGTTCGCCGTGCACTGCACGTGCGTGGCGCCGGCGTCGACCGCCGCGAGGGTGTTGGCGACGGCGCAGCCGGTGTCGTCCTGGGCGTGGATGCCGAGCCGGGCGCCGGTGTCGGCGAGGACGGTGGCGACCACGGCCTGGATCTGGGCGGGCAGCATGCCGCCGTTGGTGTCGCAGAGGATGACGACGTCCGCGCCGGACTCGCTCGCGGCCCGGACGACCGACTTGGCGTACTCGGGGTTGGCCCGGTACCCGTCGAAGAAGTGCTCGCAGTCGACGAAGACGCGCCGGCCCTGTTCGCGCAGATGGGAGACGGTGTCCCGGACCATCTCCAGGTTCTCCTCCAGCGTGGTGCGCAGGGCGAGCTCGACATGGCGGTCGTGGGACTTGGCGACCAGCGTGATCACCGGGGCTCCGGACGCCAGCAGCGCCTTGACCTGCGGGTCCGTGGCCGCGCTGCCGCCGGGGCGGCGGGTCGCGCCGAACGCCACCAGCTGGGCGTTCCTGAAGGTGATCTCCTGCTGGGCGCGGGCGAAGAACTCCGTGTCGCGGGGGTTCGCGCCGGGCCAGCCGCCCTCGATGAAGCCCACCCCGAAGTCGTCCAGGTGCCGGGCGATCGTCAGCTTGTCCGCGACGGTGAGGTTGATGCCCTCGCGCTGGGCACCGTCGCGCAGCGTGGTGTCGAAGACGTGGAATCCATCCTCGACGCGGCCGACGCGGTCGACACGGTCGGCGCGATGACTGTCTTCAGGTGCCTCGTTGGCCGTCATGCTGGGGTGACTCCTGTCGGGTGAGTGGCTCCGGACTGGCTGGCTCCACTGCCCCCATCATCGCGTGCGGTTCGCGTCCGGCCGAGGTGGGGCCGGGAAACGAAAAGACCCCTCGCGGGTGCGAAGGGTCTGCGCGCGGGTCTGGGGCACGATGTCCGCTGCCGCGGGGGTTGTGCCGCGGGTTCAGCGGTCACTGCGGACCGGCGCGCTGCTGTCCATAATCATCCGGAAAGCGAGCACGGTCGCAGTCTGCCACACGGCCGCCACGCCGTGGACCGGGGTCTCAGGATGCGGGCACCCCGTCCGTGCCCGCGGCCAGGGGGGCGGTGGCGGGGGCGGGCGCGACCCGGTGCAGGTCGATGTCCCGCGTCTCCCTCATCGTCAGGTACACCACCAGGCTCACCGTGGCGCACCCCGCCACGTACCAGTAGAAGCCGGACTCGATCCCGCCCCGCTTGAACCACAGCGCCACGTACTCCGCCGTACCGCCGAACAGGGCGTTGGCGATGGCGTACGGCAGCGCGACGCCCAGGGCGCGGATGCCGGTCGGGAACAGCTCCGCCTTCACGCAGGCGTTGATGGACGTGTAGCCCGTCACCACCACCAGGGCGAGCAGCGCCAGGCCGAAGGCCGGCCAGAACGTGCCCGCGTGCTTGAGCATCGTCATGACCGGCACGGTCAGGAACGTCGAGCCGACCGCGAAGGTGATCAGCAGGGGACGGCGGCCGATCCGGTCCGAGAGCATGCCCGCGAGCGGCTGGAGGCACATGAAGACGAACAGCGCGCAGAACGACACCAGTGACGCCGTGGGCTTGGGCATGCCCGCGCTCTTGGAGAGGAACTTCGTCAGATAGGTCGTGTACGTGTAGTAGGCGACCGTGCCGCCCATCGTCAGCGCCATGACCAGGAACGCCTCCCTGCGGTGGCGCCACAGCGCCTTCAGGGTGCCCCGCTCCTCGTCGCGGGCCGCGCCGGACTCCTCGTAGACCTCGGTCTCCAGCATGTTGCGCCGCAGATAGAAGACGACGGCCGCGCCCAGCGCGCCCACGATGAAGGGCACGCGCCAGCCCCAGCTGTGCAGCGCGTCCTCGGAGAGGGTGCGCTGCATGACGATCTGCAGGCCGAGGCCGACGAGCTGGCCCGCGGTCATCGACACGTACTGGAAGCTGGAGGCGAAGCCCCGGCGGCGGGGGTCGGACGCCTCGGTGAGGTAGGTCGCGCTCGCCGCGTACTCACCGCCGACCGAGAGTCCCTGCAACAGCCTCGCGACCAGCAGGACCGCCACTCCCCCGTATCCGGCCACCCCGTACGTCGGCGCCACCGCGATCAGGATCGCGGAGGCGGACATCAGGGTGACGGTCAGGGTCAGCGCGGCCTTGCGGCCCCGGCGGTCGCCGATGCGGCCGAGCAGCCAGCCGCCCACCGGCCGCATGAAGAAGCCGACGGCGAAGATCCCCATGGTGTTCATGAGGTTGGCGGTCTCGTTCCCCTTGGGGAAGAACGCGTCCGCGAAGTACACCGCGAAGGTGGCGTACACGAACCAGTCGAACCACTCGACCATGTTGCCGGCCGAACCGACCCAGATCTTCTTCCACTGCTCTCGTCCCATGGAAGATCACGGTGGCCCAGCCCGGTGCGGCCGACAAGGGTGACGCACGCAACGATAAGGCGTACTTGCGTACGTTGTGTTCAGCCCCCGGTCGGGGGTCGCACGAGTGACTCGTCCACGAACTCCCGTACGTGGACGAGGACTTGGGGGCGTCCGGTGCCGGGTATGCCGACCGCCACATGGACGCTGAAGCCGTCGAGCAGCGCCCGCAGCCGGGCCGCGAAGCGGTCGGCGTCGACCGGGCGGAACTCGCCGCGCGAGACGCCCTCCGCGATGATCGCGACCAGGTCGCGGTGCCAGGCGCCCTCGATGGCGGCCTGGCGGGCGCGGGCGGCGGCGTCGGTGGCGGCGTTCTGCGAGCGGTTCCAGACCTCCAGCCACAGGATCCAGTGCGGGTCGCGGACGCCGTCGGGCACATACAGGTCGACGTAGGCGTCGAGGCGTTCGCGGACCGCGCCCGGCCGGGAGAGCAGGGCCCGGCGCTCGGCGCCGAGCCGGCCCTCGCTCCACTCCAGGGTCTGGAGCAGCAGTTCGTCCTTGCTGTGGAAGTAGTAGAGGAGATGGCCGCTGGACATGCCGACCTCGCGGCCGAGACCGGCCATGGTCAGGCCGTCGAGACCGCGCTCGGCGATGGTGGCCATGGCGGCGGCCAGCACCTCCTCGCGCGGCGGCGCGTTCTTCCGCGCGCGGGCCGGACCGGCCATGCCCCTCCTCCTGGTTCCTCCGGGATCACACCCTGGGCTGCTGCTGGGTGATGCAGTGGATGCCACCACCCCCGGCGAAGATCGTACGTGCGTCGACGAGGGTCACGGTCCGATCGGGGAAGAGCCGGCGGAAGACGCCCGCCGCGTTCTCGTCCCTCGGGTCGTCGAAGCCGCACAGGACGACGCCGCCGTTGCAGAGGTAGTGGTTGATGTAGGAGTGGTCGACCCAGCCGTGGTCGTCGGTGAGGACGGTCGGGGCGGGGACCTCCACCACCTCGATGCTCCGGCCCCGCGCGTCGGTCTGGCTCCGCAGCAGCGCCACGTTCTCCCTGCACACCTCGTGGTCGGGGTGGGCCGGGTCGGGCTGGGTGTGGGCGACGACCACGCCGGGGCGGGCGAACGCGGCGACGATGTCGACGTGGCCCAGGGTGCCGTAGCCGTGCGGCGGGTAGTCGGCGGTCAGGCCGCGCGGCAGCCAGATCGCCTTGCGGGTGCCGAGCATGCCGTGGATCTCCGCCTCGACCTGCTCGCGCGTCCAGCCGGGGTTGCGCTCGGGGCCGAGCTGCACGGACTCGGTGAGCAGGACCGTGCCCTCGCCGTCGACGTGGATCGCGCCGCCCTCGTTGACCAGGCGCGAGGTGTACGTCCGCGCCCCGGCCAGGTCCGCGACGTACGCGCCGATCTTGGCGTCGTGCTCCCAGCGGGCCCAGCCCTGGGCGCCCCAGCCGTTGAACGTCCAGTCCACGGCGGCGAGTTCGGAGCCGTTGGTCAGGAAGGTCGGGCCGATGTCGCGCATCCAGGCGTCGTCGAGCTCGCGCTCCACGAGATCGATGCCGGGGCCGAGCAGGGCGCCGGCATCGGCGCTCTGGCCGGGGCCGCAGACGACGGTGACGGGCTCGAAGCGGCGCACGGTCCGGGCCACGGCCGCCCAGGCCGCGCGGGCTTCGGCGAGCTCGTCCTGGTTGGCGAAGGTCACGTTGGGGCCGGGCCACGCCATCCAGGTGCGCTCGTGCGGAGCCCACTCGGCGGGCATGCGGAAGCCGTCGGCGGCAGCGGTCATCGTCGGGTCCTTAGAGGAAGTAGAGGCGGTTGAGGGAGACGGAGTCGGCGGGCTCCGAGCGCAGCGGGTCGCCGTCGAGGGTGACCAGTCCGGTGCGTCCGTCCACGTCCACCGCTCCGGTACGGGAGTTGAGGACGAGGTCGGCGGGGCCGATGCCCCGGGTGCCGCGCACGGCGACCCGGCGCCGGCGGGTCGGCATCAGATCGCCTCCCTGGTCGAGGGCGGCGCGGGCCACGAAGGCGACGGAGAGCTCGGCGGGGGTGGCGCCGTGGGCGCCGAAGAGCGGGCCGAGGACCAGCGGCTCGCAGGTCTCGGTCGCCGCGTTCGGATCACCCGTGACGCCCCAGGCGGGGAAGCCGGACTTGAGCACCATCTGCGGCTTGGCGCCGAAGTAGGCGGGCCGCCACAGCACGAGGTCGGCCAGCTTGCCGACCTCGATGGAGCCGATCTCGTGCGCGAGGCCGTGGGCGAGCGCCGGGTTGATGGTGAGCTTGGCGATGTAGCGCAGCACGCGCGCGTTGTCGTCGCCCTCGCCGTCGCCCTCCAGGGGGCCGAGTTCGGCCTTCATCTTCGCGGCCATGGCGAAGGTGCGGCGTACGGTCTCGCCCGCGCGGCCCATGCCCTGGGCGTCGGAGGAGGTGATGCCGATCGCGCCCAGATCGTGCAGCACGTCCTCGGCGCCCATGGTCCCGGCCCGGATGCGGTCGCGGGCCATGGCCGCGTCACCGGGCAGGTCCGGCTTGAGGCCGTGGACGGAGACGATCATCCCGTAGTGCTCGGCGACCGCGTCCCGGCCGAACGGCAGGGTCGGATTGGTGGACGAGCCGATGACATTGGGCACGCCCGCCATCTTCAGCACGTTGGGGACGTGGCCGCCGCCGCAGCCCTCGATGTGGAAGGCGTGGATGGTCCGTCCCTCCAGGACCTTGAGGGTGTCCTCCACCGACAGGCACTCGTTCAGGCCGTCGCTGTGCAGGGCGACCTGCACGTCGTGCTCCTCGGCCACCCGCAGCGCCGTGTCCAGGGCGCGGGTGTGCGCGCCCATGTCCTCGTGGACCTTGAAGCCGCAGGCACCGCCCTCGGCGAGCGCCTCCACCAGCGGGGCACCGTCGGAGGACGAACCCCGGCCCAGGAAGCCGATGTTGACGGGCCAGGCGTCGAAGGCCGCGAAGGCGTTCCGCAGCGCCCAGGGCGAGTTGACGCCGACCCCCCAGACGGGGCCGAACTCCTGGCCGATGAGCGTGGTGACACCGGAGGAGAGGGAGGCCTCCATGATGCGCGGCGAGAGCAGATGGACATGGGTGTCCACCGCGCCGGCGGTGGCGATCAGCCCCTCGCCGGAGACGATGCTGGTCCCGGTGCCGACGACGACGTCCACCCCGTCGAGGGTGTCCGGGTTCCCGGCGCGCCCGATGGCGTGGATGCGGCCCTCGCGGATGCCGATGGAGACCTTGCGGATGCCCAGCACCGCGTCGATGACGACGACGTTGCTGATCACGACGTCGCAGGTGTCGCGGACCGCGGCGGCCTTCAGATGCAGTCCGTCGCGGGCGGTCTTGCCGAACCCGGCGAGGAACTCCTCGCCCGGCCGCTGGGAGTCCGACTCCACCCGCACGGTGAGCCCGCTGTCCCCGAGCCGGATCCGGTCCCCGGCCCGGGGCCCGAAGACCGCCGCGTACTCGTCGGGGTCGATGTGGCGGCTGCCGGGCGCGCAGTGGTCGCTGTGGCGGCTGGGCCTGCTCATGAAACCGCTCCTTCCGGGCGCGCGCCCAGATAGCCGCAGGCGGCCGCCCGGCGCAGGGCCTCGTGGCGGGCGCCGGGCGCGTCCAGCGGCCCGTCGACCAGTCCGGCGAACCCGATGGCGATCCGGGCGCCGCCGATCGGGACGAGCCCGACCTCGGCCTCGCCGCCCGGGTCGAACCGGACCGAGGACCCGGCCGGTACGCACAGGCGCATCCCGTACGCGGCGGCGCGGTCGAATTCGAGGCGCGGGTTGGCCTCGAAGAAGTGGAAGTGCGAGGTGACGCTGACCGGGACGGGCGCGGTGTTGCGCACGGTGAGCCGGAGGGCGGGCTCGGGGTCCGGGCCCTGCGGGCCGGGCAGCACGGCGCCGGGGGCGTCCGCGCCGAGTCCGGCGGCGCCGCCGAGGGGTGCGGGGACCACGGCGAGCCGCGAGCCGTCGTCGAAGACGGCTTCGACGTGCACCTCGGTGACCACGTCCGCGACGCCCGGCAGGACGTCGTCGGGGCCGAGGACGCTCCGGGCGGCGGCGATGGCGTCGGTGAGCCGGCGCCCGTCGCGGGCCGCCTCGCAGACGGTGTCCGCGATGAGCGCGGTGGCCTCGGGGACGTTCAGCCGCAGTCCGCGCGCCCGGCGGGCCCGGGCGAGCTCGGCGGCGCCGAAGAGCAGCAGCCGGTCACGTTCTGTAGGGGTAAGTCGCACGCACCACACCTCCGATTTAGAGCACCACTCTAACCCCACTAATCGCCACAGAGGAAGGAACAAGGGGTTGACGAGAACAGGTGGGAGCCCCCACATTGAACGCCACTCAAACAACCGGAACGTCGAAATCAGGCCAGCGCGTCAAGGCCATCGAGCGTCAGGGGCAGCCCATGCAGATCGAACAGCGCGGAGTCGACACGATCCCGGAGGAGGAACGCACCAGCGGCCCACGCGACCTGGTGTCGATCCTGCTCGGCTCCAACCTCTGCCTGGGCGTGATCGTCTTCGGCTGGCTCCCGGTCTCCTTCGGCCTCGGCTGGTGGGCCTCGGTGAGCGCGGTCGTCGCGGGCACGCTGGTGGGCACGGTGCTGACGGCCCCGCTGGCGCTGGTGTCCCTGCGCACGGCGACCAACCTGTCCACGTCGTCGGGCGCGCAGTTCGGGGTGCGGGGCCGGCTGGTCGGCTCGGTGGTCGGCCTGCTGCTCTCCCTCGGCTACACCGCCCTCACGGTCTGGATCGGCGGCGACGCGATGGCGGGCGTCCTGCACCGGCTCGTCGGCCTGCCCACGGGCGGTGTCTCGTACGGGGTCGTGTACGCGGTGCTCGCGGGGGCGACGGTGGTCGGCGCGGTGTACGGGTACCGGGTGCTGCTGCGCCTGTCCCGGGTCCTGGCGTTCGGCATGACCGCGCTGCTGGTCCTGGGGATCGCGGCCTACGCCCCGCACTTCACCACGGCCGCCCTCCCCGACGCGGGCGGCTATCTGCTCGGCTCGTTCTGGCCCACGTGGCTGCTGGCGCTGGTGGCGGCGGGGCTGAGCGGCCCGATCGCGTTCATCACGCTGCTCGGCGACTACACGCGCTACATCTCCCCCACCCGCCACGCCCCGCGCCGGGTGCTGCACGCGACCTGGCTCGGCCTGGTCGCCGGACTGCTGGTGCCGCAGCTGTTCGGCACGTTCACGGCGTACGCGGCGGGGGCGGCGGCGGACTACGCGGGCCCGCTGGTGGCGGCCGCGCCCGGCTGGTACCTGGCGCCGCTGCTCCTCGCGGCGTCGGCGGGGTCGGTGGGCAACGCGGGGCTGATGCTGTACTCGATGGGGCTCGACCTCGACGCGATCCTGCCGCGCGCCTCGCGTACGCGGGCGACGTTCGCGGTGGCCGGGGTGGCGACGGTGTGCGTGTTCGCGGGGCACTACGCGTGGGACGCGCAGGCGGCGATGACGTCGTTCGTCCTGCTGCTGACGGCGGTCGGCACGCCGTGGGCGGTCATCACCCTCATCGGCTTCGTCCGCTGCCGGGGTGTGTACGACGCGGACGCCCTCCAGGTCTTCAACCGGCGGTCGCGGGGCGGGGCGTACTGGTACCGGGGCGGCTGGAACTGGCGGGCCGCGGTGGCGTGGGGGCTGGGGGCGGGGGTGGGGGTGCTGGCGGTGTCGCTTCCCGGGTACGCGGGGCCGCTGCTGCGGTTCACCGGTGGGGTGGATTGCAGCTTTTTGCTTTCGGGGGTGGTGGGGGGTGCGGTGTACGCGACGCTGAGCCGCGGGGTTCTCCCCCACCCCGCCCCTTCCCTGAACCCTCCGGGGGCGGAGACGGCCTGAGGTCCCCTCGCCCTACCCCCCGGGGCTGCGCCCCCGGCCCCCCGGCCCCGGTGTCCGTCTGCGGACGAGCGGGGGTTGCCCACACCCCTTCGCCTACGACCCGGCGGAGGGTCACCCGCTCCCTTGATCGGCCCGGAGTTCATCCACCGCCCGGTGGAGGATCACCCGCGCAGTTCCCCGCGCCCCTCAACGGCCCGGAGTTCGTCCACCGGCCGGTGGAGGGTTACCCGCGCAGTTCCCCGCGCCCCTGTTCCGCCCGGAGTTCATCTACCGGCCGGTGGTGGGTTGCCCGCGCAGTTCCCCGCGCCCCTCAACGGCCCGGGATTCGTCTACCGCCCGGTGGAGGGTCACCCGCGCAGTTCCCCGCGCCCCTGGGTGCTCCGGCTCCTCCGGCGCCCGAGGGGCGGAGCCCCTTGGGGGCGCGGGGAACTGCGCGACCAGCCCCCACCCGGCCGCAGGTTGACGCGCAGCGGGGTGCGAGGGCCGCAGGCCCCGTGCCTTCAGGGGTGCAGGGGGCGGGGGCTCCGCCCGGGAGCTGTGCCGCCCCCGGAGGGTTTGGGGAAGGGGCGGGGTGGGGCAAAACCGTTCAGCCCAGACGGTGCATCCAGCCGTGCGTGTCCGGCGTCGCCCCCGTCTGGAGGTCGAGGAGGGCCTTCCGCAGCCTCATCGTGACCTCCCCCGGCTCCCCATCCCCCTGCGTCCAGCCAGCCCGAGCCGACTTCACCGACCCCACCGGCGTGATCACCGCCGCCGTCCCGCACGCGAACACCTCCGTCAGCGTCCCCGCCTCCGTGTCCCGCTTCCAGTCCTCCGTGGAGATCCGCCCCTCCTCGGCCGTGTAGCCCAGGTCCCGCGCGATCTTCAGCAGCGAGTCCCGGGTGATGCCCGGCAGCAGCGAGCCGGTCAGCGACGGGGTGACGATGCGGTCGCCGTACACGAAGTACAGGTTCATTCCCCCCATCTCCTCGATCCACCGGTGCTCCACCGCGTCCAGCCAGACCACCTGGTCGCACCCGTGCCCCGCCGCCTCGGCCTGGGCGACCAGGGACGCGGCGTAGTTGCCGCCGGTCTTGGCCGCGCCCGTGCCCCCCTTGACCGCGCGCACGTACTCCTCGGAGAGCCAGACCGACACCGGCTTCACGCCCCCGGGGAAGTAGGCCCCGGCCGGCGACGCGATCACGATGAACAGGTACTCGTTGGCCGGGCGCACCCCCAGCCCCACCTCGCTCGCGATCATGAACGGCCGCAGGTAGAGCGAGGCCTCGCCGGAGGACGGGACCCACGCCCGGTCCTGCTGGATCAGCGCGTCGCAGGCGGCGATGAACAGCTCGTCCGGCAGCTCGGGCATCGCCATCCGGCGGGCCGACGCGCGGAAGCGCTCCGCGTTGGCCTCGGGGCGGAAGGTCGCCACCGTGCCGTCGGGCTGACGGTAGGCCTTCAGACCCTCGAAGATCGTCTGCGCGTAGTGCAGCGTCATGTTGGCGGGGTCCATCGACAGCGGCGCGTACGGGGTGAGCTCCGCGTCGTGCCAGCCCCGGCCCTCGGTCCACTTGACCGTCACCATGTGGTCGGTGAAGTGGCGGCCGAATCCGGGGCTTGCCAGGATCGCGTCACGCTCCGCGTCCGACAGCGGGTTCGCGGAGGGCTTGAGCTCGATCGTGGGCGTCGTCATGGTTGCGTGTCCTTCACCGGTTGTGTGGGTCGGACCGCGCTCACGCCGTCTTCGCTGCTGCTAGGACGTCCGAGCTTTTCCGCATGCCGCGGTCCCACGTTCGATTATCGCTCGTGCGGGACCATGACTGAAACGGTGTGAGTGCGGCCCAGGGACTGATGGTGGCACCCCGGGGCCGTACAGGAAAAGCCGCCGGGTGCTGGTGCGACCCGGCGGCTTGTCTGGGAGAGAGCGCTCGGGTCAGCCCGATACTCGTACGGCGAGCGCGTCGCCGATCTCGTCGGTGGTACGGGCCGAGCCGTCCCGCGCGGCCAGGTCGGCCTGGACGGCGTCCTCGATCCTGGCGGCCTCGGACTCGTGACCGAGGTGGCGCAGGAGCAGGGCGACGGAGAGGACCGTGGCCGTGGGGTCGGCCTTGCCCTGGCCCGCGATGTCGGGCGCGGAGCCGTGGACCGGCTCGAACATCGAGGGGAACGCGCCGGTCGGGTTGATGTTGCCGGACGCGGCCAGGCCGATGCCGCCGGTCACGGCCGCGGCGAGGTCGGTGAGGATGTCGCCGAAGAGGTTGTCGGTGACGATCACGTCGAACCGCTCGGGCTGGGTGACGAAGAAGATCGTCGCGGCGTCGACGTGCAGATAGTCCGTGGTGACGTCCGGGTACTCCTTCGCCACCGTGTCGAAGATGTTCTTCCACAGGTGCCCGGCGAAGACCAGGACGTTGTTCTTGTGAACCAGCGTCAGCTTCTTGCGGGGGCGCGCCTGGGCGCGGGCGAACGCGTCGCGCACCACGCGCTCCACGCCGTACGCCGTGTTCACGCTGACCTCGGTGGCGACCTCGGCCGGGGTACCGGTGCGCAGCGAGCCGCCGTTGCCCGTGTAGGGGCCCTCGGTGCCCTCGCGGACCACCACGAAGTCGATCTCGGGGCGGCCGGCCAGCGGGGTCGCCGTGTTCGGGAACAGCTTCGACGGCCGCAGGTTGATGAAGTGGTCGAAGGCGAAGCGCAGCTTCAGCAGCAGCCCGCGCTCCAGGACGCCGGACGGCACGCTCGGGTCGCCGATGGCGCCGAGCAGGATCGCGTCGTGGGTCGCCAGCGCCTCCAGCTCCGTGTCCGGCAGGGTCTCGCCGGTGCGGTGCCAGCGCCGGGCGCCGAGGTCGTACTCCTTGGTCTCCAGCTTCACATCCGCTGGAAGGACGGCGCTCAGGACCTTGAGGCCCTGGGCCACCACTTCCCGGCCGATGCCGTCACCGGGGATCACTGCGAGATCGATGCTGCGAGACATGAAGGCACCGTACTCCGCGTCCCATGCATTGACATGTCGAGTCCACGATACGGACAGGGCGCGCCGGGGTGCCTCCCCCCTCGGGCGGGCCGCCGAATGGCTGGCGGGGGTGAGGCGCCGGGGAATCGAGGGGAGTTGCATGAGGAGCTGTACGCGCCCCGCTCACCCGTCGGTGAGCCGCGCGTCGTGTGAGGAGAGGACGTTTCCGGCCGTGGACATCCCTCGTTTCGGCATCCCCGACAAGCTCGCCGGCCGTATGGACATGGCCGAGCAGCACGCGTACCTGCGTACGCGGCTGACCCGGCGGGGTGTGCTGCGCACCTCCGTGGCGACCGCCGCGGCCGTCGGCGCCGGTATCGGCACCGCGGCCGCGCCCGCCCACGCCGCGCCCGCCGTCCTCGCCCCCCGGGGCTCGGCCTGCGAGGTGGACGGTTCACTGGTGGCGCCGTTCGGACGGCATCTGGCCTACGGCGCCGACCCGAGGACGCAGATGGCGGTCGCCTGGCAGGTGCCGTTCGCGGTGCGGCGGCCGTTCATCCGGATCGGGTTCGAGCCGTGGGCGCTCGGCCACCGGATCGGCGCCGAGGTGCGCCACCTCGCCACGCCGGTGCTCAACGGGGGCAGGATCGCGGCGGCCGAGCAGTACTACGTGCACGCGCGCCTGGAGCGGCTGCGGCCCGGCACCACGTACTACTACGGCGTCGGCCACGACGGCTTCGACCCGGCCGATCCGCGCAACCTCGCCACGCTGGGCACCTTCACCACCGCGCCCGAGCGCGCCGAGGCGTTCACCTTCACGGCCTTCGGCGACCAGGGCGTCAGCTACCACGCGCTCGGCAACAACCAGGTGATCCTCGGTCAGAACCCGGCGTTCCACCTGCACGCGGGCGACCTCTGCTACGCCGACCCGTCCGGCTCGGGCACCAGCGGCGACACCTACGACGCGCGCGTCTGGGACCAGTTCCTCGCCCAGACCGAGTCGGTCGCCAAGACCGTGCCGTGGATGGTGACCACCGGCAACCACGACATGGAGGCCTGGTACTCGCCGGACGGCTACGGCGGGCAGAACGCCCGCTGGTCGCTGCCGTGCAACGGCCCGGACCCGGTCCGGCTGCCCGGGGCGTACTCGTTCGTGCACGGCAACGTGGGCGTGGTCGCGCTGGACGCCAACGACGTCTCGTACGAGATCCCCGCCAACTTCGGGATCAGCGGCGGCGGGCAGACGCGGTGGCTGGAGCGGCGGCTGGGCGAACTGCGCGCCGACCGCCGCGTCGACTTCGTCGTGGTCTTCTTCCACCACTGCGCCTTCTCGACCACCGGCGCCCACGCCTCGGACGGCGGGGTGCGCGACACCTGGGTGCCGCTCTTCGAGAAGCACCGGGTGGACCTGGTCATCAACGGCCACAACCATGTGTACGAGCGCACCGACGCAATCCTGCGCGGCGCCGTGGGCCGCAGGGTGGCGATCGGTGAGCGCACCGACCCGACACGGGACGGCATCGTCTACGTCACGGCCGGGGGCGCGGGCCGGGCGCTCTACGGCTTCCCGGCCCCCGACAGCTACGAGGGCCACGTCGAGGACCGGGAGAGCGTGGCGAGCTACCACTGGCTCAAGGGCCGCGCGAAGGCACCCGAGACCGTGGAGTGGTCCCGGGTGCGCTACACGGGCTACTCGTTCCTCGCCGTGCGGGTGCGGGCGGGGCTCCACCCGTCGATGACGGTCTCGGCGCTGGCCGAGTCGGGCGCGCGGATCGACCACTTCGAGATCCGCCGGGGCTGACGGCCGCGCACGGCACGCGGCCGGGGGCTAGTGCCCGGTGGCGCCCCCGTTGTCCCTGCGGTCGAGCGCGCGCTGGAGGGCCGCGGCGGCGTTCTTGCGGTCGGCGTCGCTGGTACGGGCGACATGGCGGACACGGCGGACGGTCGTCGTCTCGGACATGAGGATCGACTCCTTGAGATCACGGGGATATCGAGGCGCCGGAAGGGGCGGGGAGCGCTGCCGCAGGGGTTGCCTGCCTGGGGGCACCGCGCTCGCGACCGCCATTCGCTGGATCTAGCGAGACGTTCGGCTCCTCCCAAGCTAAGGGAGGACTCCGCTTCTGTCTCCACGATTACTCGGACTTCCTACTATCTGAGACGGCTGCCTCCACAGCCGTCCGTTCAGGCAGGGCCAGGCAGTGCCATCTAGTTTGCATTCCTACCTAGGTGGTGCTGGAATACAGCCATGGCCGCAGACCGCAGATCCAGTTGGCTCAAGGGCGTCCTCGACCTCCTCGTCCTCACCTGCCTCACCGGAGGGGAGAGCTACGGGTACGAGATCTCCAAGACCCTGGCCGCGGCCGGGCTCGGGGAGATCAAGGGCGGAACGCTCTACCCCGTCCTGAACCGGCTCGAAGAGGCCGGGCTCGCCGTCGGGGAGTTCCGCGCCGCCGAGCGCGGGCCGGGCCGCCGCTACTACCGGCTGACCGAGGAGGGCCGGCGGGCCCTCGCCGAGCAGGGCGCGTCCTGGCTGGAGTTCCACACCGCCGTGAAGACCATGCTGACCAGCGCGACACCAGGGGGACGACCGTCATGAGCGAGCAGAGCGACTACTTCGGGGCCCTCGCCGGGAGGCTGCGGGCGGCCGGGATGCCGCGGAGCGAGGTGACGGCGACCGTCGCGGAGCTCACCGGCTATCTGGCGGAGTCCGGGTCCACCGATCCGTACGAGGAGTTCGGCGCCCCGGAGGACTTCGCGGCCCGGCTCACCGGCGGCCGGGCCGCCCAGGAGCCGGCGGCGGAGGCGGAGACCTGGAAGTGGGCCACCGACATCTACACCGACCGCAAGCACCTCAACCACTACGGCGACCAGGGCTGGGAGGTCGAGGGCCTGGACCGGCTCGGCCGGTTCGTCTGCCGGCGCGACCCGGCGGCGGCGATGCGGTGGGAGTACCGCCGCGAGAACGCCGGCAACGCCGCCGAGCGCGAGGCGGTCACGGCCCGGCTCGCCCCCGACGGCTGGGAGCCGTGTGGGCACTGGCTGCTGTACATGTACCTCAAGCGCCCCAAGGCGGCCAGCGCCGGCCCGGCGGCCGGGCTCGACGAGCTGGTGGCGCCGCCCGCCAGGAAGCTCCTGCTGAGCACCACCTACCGGGGCAAGCTCAAGCAGATGCTCGCCGCCGCGGTCGTCTCGGGCACGGCCAGCGCCGCCGCGGTGCACTACGGAGGCGATCTGGTGATGTACCCGGCGCTGATCGGCGCGGCCGTCGCCGTCCCGGTGGGCTGCGCCCTGGGCTGGCGGCGCGTCAAGCGCGAGATCGCACAGGGCGTCGAGGACGCGTGACCCCGCCCCGGGACACCCCGGCCCCTCAGCCGCCGACCGTCAGGTCCTGGAGGCCCACCACCCGCAGCAGCTCCAGCCGCTGGTGGGCCTCGGTGCCCGGGCGGGCCGAGTGCACCACCAGGAACTGGCCCTCGCCGGAGCTGAGCAGGATCTCGCAGTCCAGCTCCAGCAGGCCCACCACCGGGTGGAGGAACCGCTTCGCCCTGGCGTGCCGGGTCTCCACCTCGTGCTCGTCCCACAGCGCGGCGAACTCCTCGCTGCACCCCCGCAGTTCGGCCACCAGCGCCGCCGGCTCCGGGTCGGCTGGCCGGGCCGCGAGCACCGCCCGCAGCTGGGCCACATGGCTGCGGGCATGCCCGGCCCGGTCCTCGGGCGGGAAGAGGGCGCGCAGGGACGGCTCGGTGAAGTAGCCGCGGATGATGTTCCGGCCGGGCGCGGCCTCGCCGACCAGGGCGGCCGCCATCGCGTTCTGGGCGAGCACCTCGCCCCAGTCGCTCATCACCTGCGCGGGCGCGTCGTGCAGCCGGTCGAGGATCAGCATCAGGCCCGGGCGTACGTGGACCGAGCCGTGCCGCTCGCGCGGCGGCTCCTCGCCCGCCAGGTGGAAGAGGTGATCGCGCCCGTCCCGGCTGAGCCGCAGCGCCCGCGCCAGCGCGGTCAGCATCTGCCGGGACGGGCGCGAGCCGCGGGCCTGCTCAAGACGGGTGTAGTAGTCCGCCGACATCCCGGTGAGCTGGGCGACCTCTTCCCTGCGCAGCCCGGCCGTCCGCCGCCGGGGCCCGGCCGCCAGGCCCACGTCCGCGGGTTCGAGCCGGGCCCGGCAGTGCCGCAGGAAGTCCGCGAGTTCTTCTCTGTCCACGCCCCCAGCATGACGGTCCGTACGGGTCCGTATCCAGGGAGTGCCGCTCCCTGGATGGGGACGTCCCTCCCGCCGCGGGCCGGCTCGCGCCAGGCTGGGGCCAGGCCATCGAGAGGAGCGGAAGATGCGGATCCTGGTGACGGGGGCGACGGGCGAGGTCGGCCGCAGGTTCGTGCCGAGGCTGGTCCAGCGGGCCGACCTGGTGCGGGTCCTGGTGCGCGACGAGGCCCGCGGCACGGCCCTCGGCGCCCATGAGGTCGCGGTCGGCGACGTCCGCGAGGAGGAGTCGGTGCGCAAGGCGCTGACGGAGGTGGACGCGGTGGTGAACCTGGCGGTGTCCTACCGGAACGTGACGGACGAGGAGAACCGCGCGGTCAACCGCGACGCGGCGCTGACGCTGGGCCGGCTGGCGCTGGAGGCCGGGGTGAGCCGGTTCGTCCAGGTGTCGTCGAACCTGGCGTACGGCCTGGGTCGCGGGCGTCCGCTGACCGAGGACGACGAGCCGGTGCCGGGCGGTCCGCTGTGGGGGACGTACGCGGAGTCCAAGGCCGCCGCCGAACAGGGCCTGTTCGCCCTCCACCGCGAGCACGGCCTCGACGTCCGGGTGGGCGCGCTCGCCTTCGTCTACGGCGAGGGCGACCCGCACCTGGCGCAGTCGGTGTACTGGGCGGGCCGGTGGGCCGCGTACCAGCGGCTGCCGATGGTGCACCACGCGGACGTGGCACAGGCGCTGATGCGGCTGCTGTACGCGCCGGGGGTGGCGGGCCGCAAGTACAACATCGCGGACGACTGCCCCGTGACGGCGGTCGAGCTGCACCAGCTCAACGGGGTGGAGGTGCCGCCGGAGCTGGCGGAACGCACCGACCCCGACCCGTTCTACACGATCATGTCGACGCTGCGGCTCCGGGACGAACTGGGCTTCCGCCCGCTGTATCCGTCGGTGTGGACGGCCCGGGACGCGGGCGTGCTCTGAGGGCCTGGCCTCGCCGCCCGCCCGCGCTCCGGGGCCCGCGCCTCACAGCACGTCGCCGTCGCGCCAGTCGAAGACCAGCGGCTGGGCCGGGTCGGGCAGCGGGCGGCCCGCGGCCGGGCGCAGGAAGGTGGTGCCCTCCTCGTCGGGGAGGCGCACCACCCCGTCCGGGCTCAGGACCTCGATCCGGCCGGGCCAGACCTGCCAGCCGCGGGCGCGGTAGAGCGCGGCGCCCTCGTCGGAGGCGGAGAGCGCGCCGAACGCGTACGCCTCGTCGATCACGTGCTCCAGGGCGGCCATGACCCGCCCGCCGAGCCCCTGGCGGCGCCGGTCCGCGCGCACGGCGACGGCCTCGACATAGCCGACGCGGTAGGACCGGCCGCCGTGCAGCACCCGGCGCATGATCACGCTGCCGTGCGCGGCGAGGCCCTGCTCGTCGTCGAGGAAGGAGTGGACGCCGCCGAGGCCGTGGTCCCAGTCCTCGTCGTCGAAGTCCCCGTCGAAGGCGGTGTCGAGCAGGGCGCGGATCCTCGGCAGGCCGTCCGGGCCGAGCTGCGAGGTGTGCGCGGTGTGCTGAGACTCAGTCATGGGACCACTGTGACAGGCCACTTCGCGCCCTTACGTACCGGGCACGGCCGCGCCAGACTCGCTCCCATGTCACCCTCCCCCCAGCAGCGGTGGACGCCCACGCACGGCGAGCCCTACCGCCCGGTCCCCTACCGCCCCGCCCGGATGCCCGCCGCCGAGTCCCTGGCGCGGGCGGCGGCCCTGCGCGCCACGATGGACGAGCGCAGGACCGTACGGCAGTTCTCCCCCGACCCGGTCCCCGAGCAGGTGGTCCGGGACGCCGTCGCGTGCGCCGCGACCGCCCCCTCGGGCGCGCACCAGCAGCCCTGGACCTTCGTCCTCGTCCGCGATCCGGAGGTACGGCGCCGGATACGGGAGGCGGCCGAGCACGAGGAGCGGGTCTCCTACGACGGCCGGCTGGGCGAGGAGTGGCTGGCGGCGCTGCGCCCGCTGGGCACGGACGCCGTCAAGAGCCACCTCACCGACGCCCCGGCGCTGATCGTGGTCTTCCAGCAGCGGTACTGGCTGGCCGGGGACGGCACCCGGCACAAGCACTACTACGTGGACGAGTCGGTGGGGATCGCGGTCGGGCTGCTGCTGAGCGCCCTGCACCAGAGCGGGCTGGCCGCGCTGGTCCACACCCCCAGCCCGATGCGGTTCCTGCGGGAGGTGCTCGGCCGTCCCGTCAACGAGAAGGCGTTCGCGGTGGTCCCGGTCGGCTACCCCGCCGAGGGCTGCGAGGTCCCCGACCTCGTACGCAAGTCCCTGGACCAGGTGCTGGTAGAGGTCTGAGCGCCGGCCCGCGGCCGGGAACGCGAACCGCCCCCGTCCTCGGTTGGGGGACCAAGGACGGGGGCGGGGTTCGCGAGGCGACCGGCGGTCAGCCCATGTGCGGGTACGTTCAGCCCATGTGCGGGTACGTGTAGTCGGTCGGCGGGACCAGCGTCTCCTTGATGGCGCGGGTCAGCGTCCAGCGCATCAGGTTCTGCGGGGCGCCCGCCTTGTCGTTGGTGCCCGAGGCACGGCCGCCGCCGAAGGGCTGCTGGCCGACGACGGCGCCGGTCGACTTGTCGTTGATGTAGAAGTTGCCCGCCGCGTAGCGAAGCTTGTCCATCGTGTACGCCGCCGCCGCGCGGTCGCCCGCGATGACCGAGCCGGTGAGGGCGTAGTCCGAGACCGACTCCATCTGGGTCAGCATCTCGTCGTACTTGTCGTCCTCGTAGACGTGGACCGCGAGGATCGGGCCGAAGTACTCGGTCGTGAAGACCTCGTTCTCGGGGTCCGTGCACTCGATGACGGTCGGGCGGACGAAGTAGCCGACCGAGTCGTCACAGGTGCCACCGGCGACGATCGTGCACGAGGCGTCGGCCTTGGCCCGGTCGATCGCGGCCTTGTTCTTGGCGAACGAGCGCTCGTCGATGACGGCGCCGATGAAGTTCGACAGGTCGGTGACGTCACCCATGGTGATGGCGTCGACCTCGGCCGCGAACTCCTCCTTGAAGCCGTCGTTCCAGATCGACGCGGGGACGTACGCGCGCGAGGAGGCCGAGCACTTCTGGCCCTGGTACTCGAAGGAGCCGCGGGTCAGCGCGGTCTTCAGCACCGCGCGGTCGGCGCTGGGGTGCGCGACGACGAAGTCCTTGCCGCCGGTCTCGCCGACGAGGCGCGGGTAGGTGCGGTACTTCTCGATGTTGGCGCCGACCGTCTTCCACAGGTGCTGGAAGGTCTTGGTGGAACCGGTGAAGTGGATGCCGGCCAGGTCGCGGTGGTTCAGGGCGACCTCGGAGACGGCCAGGCCGTCGCCGGTGACGAGGTTGATGACGCCCTTGGGCAGACCGGCCTCCTCCAGGAGCCGCATGAGCAGCACGGCGGCGTGAGTCTGGGTCGGGGACGGCTTCCACACGACCACGTTGCCCATCAGGGCCGGGGCGGTCGGCAGGTTGCCCGCGATGGCCGTGAAGTTGAACGGCGTGATCGCGTAGACGAAGCCCTCCAGCGGGCGGTGGTCCATGCGGTTCCACACGCCCGGGGAGTTCGCCGGGGGCTGCTCGGCGAGGAGCTGGCGGGCGTAGTGGACGTTGAAGCGCCAGAAGTCGACGAGCTCGCAGGGGGTGTCGATCTCGGCCTGCTGGGCGGTCTTGGACTGGCCGAGCATGGTCGAGGCGGCCAGCGTCTCGCGCCAGGGGCCGGCCAGCAGCTCGGCGGCGCGCAGGATGATCGCGGCGCGGTCGTCGAAGGACATCGCACGCCACGCCGGGGCGGCGGCGAGGGCCGCGTCGACGGCGTCCTGCGCGTCCTGGGTGGTGGCGTTGGCGAAGGTGCCGAGGACGGCCTTGTGGTTGTGCGGCTGCACGACGTCGAAGCGCTCGCCGCCGCCCATCCGCTTCTCGCCGCCGATGGTCATCGGCAGGTCGATCGGGTTCTCGGCCAGCTCCTTGAGCTTGGCCTCCAGGCGCGCGCGCTCGGGCGAACCCGGGGCGTAGCCGTGCACCGGCTCGTTGACGGGAGCGGGGACCTGGGTTACAGCGTCCATGAGTCTCTGAACTCCTTGGTGAGGGGTGGTGGGCTCAGCCCTTGGTGAGGATGGAGCGGGCGAAGAAGAGCAGGTTGGCCGGCTTCTCCGCGAGACGGCGCATGAAGTAGCCGTACCAGTCGGTGCCGTACGCCGTGTAGACGCGCATCCGGTGGCCCTCGGCCGCGAGCCTCAGGTGCTCGTCGCTGCGGATGCCGTACAGCATCTGGAACTCGTACTCGTCCAGTTTGCGCCCGGCGCGCCGCGCGAGCTCCTGGGTGATGGCGATCAGCCGCGGGTCGTGCGACCCGATCATGGGGTACGCCTCGCCGTCCATGAGGATCTTCAGGACGCGGACGTACGCCTTGTCGATCTCGCCCTTGTCCTGGTAGGCGACGGAGGCGGGCTCCTTGTAGGCGCCCTTGACGATCCGCACGCGGCTGCCGGCGGCGGCCAGGCGGCGGGCGTCCTCCTCGGTGCGGAAGAGGTAGGCCTGGATGACGCAGCCGGTCTGCGGAAAGTCCTTCCGCAGCTCCTCGTGGATGGCGAACATCGAGTCGAGGGTGGTGTGGTCCTCGGCGTCCAGGGTGACCGTGGTGCCGATGGCGGCGGCGGCCTCGACGACCGGGCGGACGTTGGCCAGAGCCAGCTCGTGACCGCCCTCCAGCGCCTGGCCGAACATCGACAGCTTCACCGACATCTCGGCGCGGGTGCCCAGGTCCAGGGCCTTGAGGCGCTCGATCAGCTGGAGGTAGGCGTCCCGCGCGGCGTGGGACTGCTCCACGGTGGTGATGTCCTCGCCCACCACGTCCAGGGTGACTTCCAGACCCTTGGCGGCGGCGTCCTCGACGATCGGCACGACCTCGTCGACCGTCTCCCCGGCGATGAACCGGTCGACGACCTGCTTCGTGCCGGGGGCGGCCGAGACGAAGCGGCGCATCTTGTCGCTGCGCGACGCGGCGAGGATCACGGGACCCAGCACGGGGCACCTCCATGGAAAGGGATAGCAGGAGGCCGGAACCCGACGATCGGGGAACGGCACGGAGAACCACCGTGAAACCTAGATATCCGTCCGATCGTCTGCCATCGACACCTGTCACGCATCCGTGCCCCGCATCTCAGACAGATGTCTGAAGGCGGCGCCGGAGTGCGCGAGAATGGCTGCTGTGAAGGGCGACTACCAGGACCTGGTCGATGAGATCTCGGCGCTGCTCGGCGCCCCCGCGACCCTGGAGGACCGGGACTTCGGGCTGATCGCGTTCGGGGCGCACGACTCCGAGGACGACGCGGCCATGGACCCGGTGCGCACCCGCTCGATCCTGACCCGCCGCTCCACCCCGGCGGTCCGCGCCTGGTTCGAGGGGTTCGGTATCACCCGCGCGACCGGCCCCGTCCGTATCCCGGCCGCCCCCGAGGCGGGCGTCTTCCGCGACCGGATCTGTCTGCCGGTGCGCCACCGCGGCGTGGTGCTCGGATACGTGTGGCTGCTGGACGCCGACCCCGGCCCGGCCGAGGACCGGCTGGCCGCCGCGATGGAGGTGGCCTCCCGGATCGGCGGGCTGCTCGCCGACGAGGCGCGGGCGGGCACCGACCTGTCCCGCGAGTTCCGGGCGGCCCTGACCGCAGGGACGGGCTGGCAGCGCGACATGGCGACGACGGCCCTGCGGGCGGCGCTCGGCCCGGACGCGGACGGCCTGCACGCGGTGGTCTGCGTCAGCCCCTGGCCCCGGGAGACCCCGTCGGTGCGGACCGTGCCGGGGACGGCGGCGGTGTGCGCGGTGCCGTGGGGGGCGCACGGCGAGGAGGGCGCGGACGACACCGCCGCTCCCGCTCAGGTGCTCGGGGCACTGGTGCGGCTGCGCTCGGCCGACGCGCTCGCGCCCGCGCTGACCGCCGCCGAACGGCTGCGCGCCACGGCGGGGCCGGGCGCCGCGGCCGGGGTCGCGCCGGCGCGCCGGGGCCTGGGCGAGCTGCCCGTCTCCTGGCACGAGGCGACCGGCGCGGCCCGGGCCGCACTCGCCGAACCGGGGCTCGGACCGGTCGCCCAGTGGGCGGGGATCGGCCCGTACCGGCTGCTGACCGCGCTGCCCGGCACCGCCGCCCACGACGCGGCGGTCGCCTCCCTGCTCACCCCGGCCCACACCGAACTGGCCCGCACCGCCGAGGTGTTCCTCGACCACGCGGGCCAGGCGGGACGGACGGCGGCGGCGCTCGGCATCCACCGCCAGACCCTCTACTACCGGCTCTCCCGGGTCGAGCAGCTCACCGGGCTCGACCTCGCCGACGGCGAGGACCGGCTGCTGCTGCACATGGCGCTGAAGGCGTCACGCCTGTGAGGGTCCGCCGGTGTCCACGGCGCGGATGAGCCGCCGCATCCCCTCGGTCAGCTCGGCGCCGCTCGCCGCCGTCCCCGGGTCGAAGGTCCACTGGGCGATGAGCCCCATCATCAGCGTCATGTAGAGCTTGCCGAGCGTGTCGACCTCGTCGTCACCGACCTCGGCCTCCTCGCCCCCCATGAACATGGGGATGATGCCGCGCGCACCCTCGCGCTGAGCCCGCGCCAGATGGTCGCGCACCCCGGGGAGCTGATCACCCATGACGATGATCTCCATGCTGAGGTGCCACATCGAGCCGGGCTGCTCCATGGTGGAGATGATGTTCGACCACACCTCCTGGAAGCGCTCCAGTGAGCCGGGCGCGGTGGCCGGGCCCTGTTCGGGCGCCTCGAAGGCGTCCGAGACACCTTCGACCAGGGCGATGTACGCCTGCGCGAGCAGCGCGTCCTTGGAACCGTAGTGGTAGCCGATGGACGCGAGGTTCGTCCCCGACTCCTTGACGATGTCCCGCGCGGTCGTCCGCGCGAACCCCTTCTCCAGCAGGCAGCGCTTGGCGCCTTCGAGCAGATCCTCACGGTGTCCCATGCGGGGAGCCTACCCTGTTTTATACGTACGTGTAATACGCGCGTATGGCGAGGCGCGCAGCGCCCGCGCCCCGGGAGGACCGGGGCGCGGGCAACCCGTCTCAGACCAGGTTCACCGAGCGGGCCGAGGCCGCGCCGATGGTCTCGGCCAGCTCGTTCAGCACCGGCTGCGGCACCGTGTCGTCCACGGTCAGGACCGCGAGGGCCTCGCCGCCCTCCTCCGCGCGGGCGACCTGCATGCCCGCGATGTTCAGACCGGCCTCGCCCAGGATCCGGCCGACCGTGCCGACGACGCCGGGGCGGTCCTCGTAGCGCAGCACCACCATGTGGTCCGCGAGCGCGAGGTCCACGTCGAACTCGCCGATGGCCACGATCTTCTGGAGGTGCTTGGGGCCCGCCAGCGTGCCGGAGACCGCGACCTCCTCGCCGCCGGAGAGCGTGCCGCGCACGGTGACGACGTTGCGGTGGTCCGGGGACTCCGAGCTGGTCGTCAGCCGTACCTCGACACCGCGCTCCTGCGCGAACAGCGGCGCGTTGACATAGGAGACGGTCTCGTCCACCACGTCCTCGAACACGCCCTTGAGCGCGCTCAGTTCGAGCACCTTCACATCGTGCTGGGTGATCTCGCCGTACACCTCGACGTCGAGGCGGACCGCCACCTCGCCCGCGAGCGCGGTGAAGATCCGGCCCAGGCGCTCGGCGAGCGGCAGACCCGGCTTCACGTCCTCGGCGATGACGCCGCCCTGGACGTTGACCGCGTCCGGCACCAGCTCGCCGGCGAGCGCCAGGCGCACCGAGCGGGCGACCGCGATGCCCGCCTTCTCCTGGGCCTCGTCGGTGGAGGCGCCCAGGTGCGGGGTGCAGACGACCTGGTCGAGCTCGAAGAGCGGGGAGTCCGTGCAGGGCTCCTTCGCGTACACGTCCAGGCCCGCGCCCGCGACGCGGCCCTCCTTGAGCGCCGAGTACAGCGCGGCCTCGTCGACGATGCCGCCGCGCGCCGCGTTCACGATCCGCACGTGCGGCTGGACCTTGTGGAGCGCCTCGTCGCCGATGAGTCCGAGGGTCTCGGGGGTCTTGGGCAGGTGCACGGTGATGAAGTCCGCGACCTGGAGCAGCTCGTCGAGGGTGAGGAGCTTGACGCCCATCTGCGCGGCGCGCGCGGGCTGCACGTAGGGGTCGTACGCGACGATCTTCATCCCGAAGGCGGACATGCGCTGGGCGACCAGGACGCCGATGCGGCCGAGGCCGACGACGCCGAGGGTCTTCTCGCTCAGCTCGACGCCGGTGTACTTGTTCCGCTTCCACTCGCCGTTCTTCAGCGCGGTGTTGGCCTGCGGGATGTTGCGCGCGGTGGCGACCAGCAGACCGCAGGCGAGCTCGGCGGCGGTGACGATGTTGGAGGTCGGGGCGTTGACGACCATCACGCCGGCCTTGGTGGCGGCGGAGACGTCCACGTTGTCCAGGCCGACGCCCGCGCGGGCGACGACCCTCAGCTTCTTCGCGGCGGCGACGGCCTCGGCGTCGACCTTGGTCGCGGAGCGGATCAGGATCGCGTCCACGTCGGCGATGGCGGGCAGCAGTTCGGCGCGGTCGGCTCCGTTGCAGTGCCGGATCTCGAAGTCCGGGCCGAGGGCGTCGACGGTGGCGGGCGACAGCTCTTCAGCGATGAGTACGACAGGTTTCGAGCTCACGTGATCCTCACAGTTCCAGTGCTGCGGACTGCCGTCCCGACGGCCGCAGGCGGTGTCGCTTGGCCGCGTGGAAGACGCACGACGCTGTGGGCCTGACGCGTAGGTGTTGAGCAGCAGTGTAGTGGTGCTCAAGGCGGTCTTTTCCGCCACGGAGGAATGTCACCCGTCCGGGTGTGGACGGGATGGACAAGGGGCCGCGGCGCACTGCTGCGGCCCCTCGCGAAGGCTTACGCCTCCTCGTCGTTCACCCAGCTCATGAGCTTGCGCAGCTCCTTGCCGGTGGTCTCCAGGAGGTGGTTCTCGTCCTGGGTCTTGTACTCGTTGTACTTCTTCAGACCGCCGTGGTACTCGTCCATCCAGTTCTTGGCGAAGGTGCCGTCCTGGATCTCGGTGAGGACCTTCTTCATCTCGGCCTTGGTGTCGGCGGTGATGATGCGGGGGCCGGTGACGTAGTCGCCCCACTCGGCGGTCTCGGAGACCGACCAGCGCATCTTCTCCAGGCCGCCCTCGTACATCAGGTCGACGATGAGCTTCAGCTCGTGGAGGCACTCGAAGTAGGCGATCTCCGGCTGGTAGCCCGCCTCGACGAGGGTCTCGAAGCCCGCCTTGACCAGCGCGGAGGTACCGCCGCAGAGCACGGCCTGCTCACCGAACAGGTCGGTCTCGGTCTCCTCGGTGAAGGTCGTCTTGATGACGCCGGCGCGGGTGCCGCCGATGCCCTTGGCGTACGAGAGCGCCAGCGCGAAGCCGTTGCCGGTCGCGTCCTGCTCGACGGCCGCGATGCACGGGACGCCGCGGCCCTCCTCGTACTGGCGGCGGACGAGGTGGCCCGGGCCCTTGGGGGCGACCATGCAGACGTCGACGCCCTCGGGGGCCTTGATGAAGCCGAAGCGGACGTTGAGGCCGTGGCCGAAGAACAGCGCGTCGCCGTCCTTGAGGTTGTCCTTGATGGACTCCTCGTAGACCTGGGCCTGGATCGGGTCCGGGACGAGGATCATGATGACGTCGGCCTCGGCGGCGGCCTCGGCGGGCGTGACCACGCGCAGGCCCTGCTCCTCGGCCTTGGCCTTGGACTTGGAGCCCTCGTGCAGACCGACGCGGACGTCGACACCCGAGTCGCGGAGCGACAGCGCGTGGGCGTGGCCCTGGCTGCCGTAACCGATCACAGCGACCTTGCGGCCCTGGATGATGGACAGGTCGGCGTCGGCGTCGTAGAACAGCTCGGCCACTGGGATATCTCCTTGGTGTGCTGGTGTTGCGTCCCACCGTACGGCGGGGATGCCAGGTGAAGTTTTGAGTCTCGCGATATGAACACCGCGAGGGGCGGGTTCAGGCCGAGCGGTCCAGGGCCCGCAGACTGCGGTCGGTGATGGACCGCGAGCCGCGCCCTATGGCGATCGTCCCGGACTGGACGAGCTCCTTGATACCGAACTGCTCCAGCATCTTGAGCATCGCCTCCAGCTTGTCGGCGCCGCCGGTGGCCTCGATGGTCACCGCCTCGGGCGAGACGTCGACGGTCTTGGCGCGGAACAGCTGGACGATCTCGACGATCTGGGAGCGCGTCTCGTTGTCGGCGCGCACCTTCACCAGAACGAGTTCGCGCTGGATCGCGGCGCTGGGCTCGAGTTCGACGATCTTCAGGACGTTGACCAGCTTGTTGAGCTGTTTCGTCACCTGCTCCAGCGGCAGGTCCTCGACATTGACCACGATGGTGATGCGGGAGATGTCGGGGTGTTCGGTGACACCGACGGCGAGCGAGTCGATGTTGAAGCCGCGGCGGGAGAACAGCGCGGCGATCCGGGCGAGGATGCCGGGGGTGTTCTCGACCAGGACGGAGAGCGTGTGCTTGGTGGACATGGTGGCGGTCTCTCTCTGCTCTCTCAGTCGTCTTCGTTGTCGCCGAAGTCGGGACGGACGCCCCGGGCGGCCATGACCTCGTCGTTGGAGGTGCCGGCGGCGACCATCGGCCACACCTGGGCGTCCTCGTGGACGATGAAGTCGATGACGACCGGGCGGTCGTTGATCGAGTTGGCCTCCTCGATCGCCTTGTCCAGGTCCTCGGGGCGCTCGCAGCGGATGGCGTAACAGCCCATCGCCTCCGACAGCTTCACGAAGTCCGGGACGCGGGTGCCGGCGCTCGGCTCCTTGCCGGTGGCCCCCGGGCCGCTGTGCAGCACGGTGTTGGAGTAGCGCTGGTTGTAGAAGAGGGTCTGCCACTGGCGGACCATCCCGAGGGCGCCGTTGTTGATGATGGCGACCTTGATCGGGATGTTGTTGAGCGCACACGTGGTGAGCTCCTGGTTGGTCATCTGGAAGCAGCCGTCGCCGTCGATCGCCCAGACCGGACGGTCCGGCATACCGGCCTTGGCGCCCATGGCCGCCGGGACCGCGTACCCCATCGTTCCGGCGCCGCCGGAGTTCAGCCAGGTGGCGGGGCGCTCGTAGTTGATGAAGTGGGCGGCCCACATCTGGTGCTGGCCGACGCCGGCCGCGAAGATCGTGTCGGCGGGGGCGAGCTCGCCGATGCGCTGGATGACCTGCTGCGGGGAGAGGCTGCCGTCGTCCGGCTGCTCGTAGCCGAGCGGGTAGGTCTCGCGCCACCGGTTCAGGTCGTTCCACCAGGCGGTGTAGTCGCCCGTGTGGCCCTCGGTGTGCTCGGCCTGGACCGCCTGGACCAGGTCGGCGATGACCTCGCGGGCGTCGCCCACGATCGGCACGTCGACCTCGCGGTTCTTGCCGATCTCGGCCGGGTCGATGTCCGCGTGGATGATCTTCGCGTACGGGGCGAAGCTGTCCAGCTTGCCGGTGACCCGGTCGTCGAAGCGGGTGCCGAGCGCGATCAGCAGGTCGGACTTCTGGAGCGCGGTGACGGCGGTGACCGCGCCGTGCATCCCGGGCATCCCCACGTGCAGCGGGTGGCTGTCGGGGAAGGCGCCGAGCGCCATCAGGGTGGTGGTGACCGGCGCCCCGGTCAGCTCCGCCAGGACCTTCAGCTCGGCGGTGGCGCCGGCCTTCAGGACGCCGCCGCCGACGTACAGCACCGGGCGCTTCGCCTGGACGATCAGCTTGGCGGCCTCGCGGATCTGCTTGGCGTGCGGCTTGGTCACCGGGCGGTAGCCCGGCAGGTCCATGTGCGGCGGCCAGGAGAAGGTGGTGCGCGCCTGGAGGGCGTCCTTGGCGATGTCGACCAGGACCGGGCCCGGGCGGCCGGTGGAGGCGATGTGGAAGGCCTCCGCGATGGTGCGCGGGATGTCCTCGGCCTTGGTGACCAGGAAGTTGTGCTTGGTGATCGGCATCGTGATGCCGACGATGTCCGCCTCCTGGAAGGCGTCGGTGCCGATCGCCTTGGAGGAGACCTGACCGGTGATCGCGACCAGCGGGACCGAGTCCATGTGGGCGTCGGCGATCGGCGTGACCAGGTTGGTGGCGCCGGGGCCGGAGGTCGCCATGCAGACGCCGACCTTGCCGGTGGCCTGCGCGTAGCCGGTGGCGGCGTGGCCGGCGCCCTGCTCGTGGCGGACCAGGACGTGGCGGACCCGGGTGGAGTCCATCATCGGGTCGTACGCCGGGAGGATGGCGCCGCCCGGAATGCCGAAGACGGTCTCGGCCCCGACTTCCTCGAGAGAGCGGATGAGGGACTGCGCGCCCGTGACGTGCTCAACGGTGGCGGAGTGGTGTCCGCCGTTACGGGCCCGCGGCTGCGGATGGTGGGCCCCGGTGGCCTGCTCGGTCATCGGCATTCTCTTCTCGAAGCTGAGGGTTTGTGCGGGGGTTCGGTCGGGATCGCTGTCGTGCTTCAGGGGTGCCAGTGCAACAAAAAACCCCTCGTGCCGTGAGGCAAGCGAGGGGAGCGCGTCGGGGTGTGGTCCACTGGGCCCGCGTGGGGGGCCCGGCTTCAGCCGACGCGCTTTCCAAGTACGAGAATTCGGGTGCGCATGGCATTGACCCTCCCCCCGGCGCCCCGGACGTGTCAAGTAGGTGGGACGGGTGTCTCACTATGTGAGTGGTTGACCCGGACGGAGGGCAGCGTCCGGCCGCTGAGCACGGGCAGCGCGGCGCCGCCCGGCACCGGGAACGTGCCCCGCATCAGCGCCCGGCGCAGCCGGTACTCGTCCAGCGGCCCGGAGAAGGCCATGCCCTGCCCGTGGGTGCATCCCATGGCCCGCAGCGCCATCACCTGCTCCGGTACGTCCACGCCCTCGGCGACGGACTGCATCCCGAGGTCGCAGGCGATCCGCAGCAGCCCGCTGGTGATCTTGTGCAGCCGGGCGGACTCGACCACGCCCTCGACCAGTCCCCTGTCCAGTTTCAGGACGTCGATGGGGAGGCGGCGCAGGGCGTTGATCGCCGCGTAGCCGCTGCCGAAGCCGTCCAGGGCGATCCGCACGCCCAGCCGGCGCAGGCTCACCAGACGGCGCTCCAGCTCGTCGAAGGAGATCCTCGGGTCGCTGTCGGACAGCTCGATCACCAGGGCGCCCGAGGGCAGTCCGTACCTGGTCAGCAGGGCTTCCACCGATCCGAGCGGCATCGACTTGTCGAGCAGGCGGCGGGCCGGGAGGCGGACCGCGACCGGGGTGTGGTGTCCGGCCGCGCGCCGCTCGGCGGCCTGCTCGACGGCTTCCTCCAGGAGCCATCGGCCGAGCTCGGCGGTGCGTTCGCTGTCGTCGGCGACCCGCAGGAATTCGGCCGGGGTGAACAGGATCCCCTGGGCCGATCTCCAGCGCGCCTGGGCGGCCACGGCGGCCACCCGCCCGGTGGTGAGGTTGACGACGGGCTGGTGCAGCAGCGCGAACTCGCCCTCGTGCAGCGCGGTGCGCAGCCGGGCGGCGATCTCGGTCTTGCGGACCACCTCGGCCTGCATCTGCGGCCCGTACATCTCGACGCGGTTCTTGCCGCCGGACTTGGCGCGGTACATCGCGAGGTCGGCGTTGCGCATCAGCTCGCGGGCGCTGACGTCGCGCTCGGCGAAGGCGACGCCGATGGAGGCGGCGACCCGCACCTCGTTGCCGTCGATCCGGTACGGCTGCGAGAGCGTCAGGCGCAGCCGGTCGGCGATCTCGTACACCTGGCGCTGGCGGGCCGCGCGGTCGCGGCCGCCGTCGCCGAGGATCAGGGCGGCGAACTCGTCGCCGCCGAGGCGGGCGGCGGTGTCACCGGCCCGGACCGAGTCCTGGAGACGGCGGGCCGCCTGGATCAGCAGTTCGTCGCCGGCCTGGTGGCCGATGGTGTCGTTGACCTGCTTGAAGCCGTCGAGGTCGATGAAGAGCACCGCGGTGCCGGGGTCGGAGGCGCGGCGGCCGCTCAGGGCCTGGCGCACCCGCTCGGTGAACAGCGCGCGGTTGGGCAGGTCGGTGAGCGGGTCGTGCTCGGCGTTGTGCTGCAACTGGGCCTGCAGGCGCACCCGTTCGGTGACGTCCCGGCTGTTGAGGATGAGGCCGCCCTGGTGGCGGTTGATGGTCGACTCCACGTTCAGCCACTCGCCGGTGCCCGACTTGAAGCGGCACTCGATCCGGGTGGTCGGCTCCTCCAGCGGGGGCGCGGCCAGGAAGCGCCGCACCTCGTGCACCACCCGCCCCAGGTCCTCGGGGTGGATGAGGGAGGCCAGCTCGGAGCCGACCAGGTCCTCCGCGTCCCGTCCGTAGACCCCCGCGGCGGCGGGGCTCACGTAGCGCAGTATGCCGGTGGGTGCGGCGATCATGATGACGTCGCTGGAGCCCTGCACCAGGGAGCGGAAGTGGTTCTCCTTCTGGGCCAGCTCGTGCGTCAGGGCGATGTTGTCCACCAGCATGATCGCCTGGCGCACCACGAGTGCCAGCACGACCGTGCACCCGGTGAAGACGACGACGCGGTCCACCCGGCGGCCCTCGATCACGTTGTACAGGATTCCCAGGGTGCACACCGCGGCCGCGAGGTACGGCGTGAGCGCTCCCAGGGAGCCGGCGATCGGCCGGCTCGCCGGGGGCGCGCCGGGCCGCCGGGGCGGCGGGGGCGGCGTGGGCACCCGGCCGGCGGCGAGCCTGCGGGCCCCCCACGGCGCGTAGGCCAGCAGCAGCGAGGCGGCGAACCAGCCCGCGTCCAGGAGCTGGCCGGAGCGGTAGTGCTCGCGCAGCAGCGGCGAGGTGTACAGCGCGTCGCACAGCACGGTCAGGGCGAGCGCGGCGATGGCCGTGTTGATCGCCGACCGGTTGGCGGAGGAGCGCCGGAAGTGCAGCGCGAGCACCATGCTCACCAGCACGATGTCGAGCAGCGGATAGGCCAGGGCCAGGGCGGCCCGCGCGACGCTCTCGCCCTCGAAGTGGGCGGTGTGCGCGAGGGCCAGGCTCCACGAGAGGGTGAGCAGCGAGCCGCCGATCAGCCAGGAGTCCAGCGCCAGGCAGACCCAGCCGGCCCGGGTCACCGGGCGCTTGGCCAGCACGAGCAGTCCGACGATCGCGGGCGGCGCGAAGAGCAGGAAGAACAGGTCGGCCAGCGAGGGCGAGGGGACCGGGTGCTCCAGCACCACCTGGTACCACCCCCAGATTCCGTTGCCGCTCGCCGCCATGGCGGAGGAGAACGAGAACAGCAGCCACGCGGGCCGAAAGCGGCTCTCCCCCTCCCCGGCGCCTCCGCGCGCGTAGAGGAAGCAGGAGACCGAGGCCGCGGTCGCCGCGGCGCTGAGCCCGAAGTCCCCCATCACATCGGCGACTTCCGGGGATCCCCAGCCGAACGCCGCCCCCGTCGCGTACCCCGCGCAGATCACCGCGAGGACGAGCTGGGAGACCAGGCCCGTCCCCTCGTCGGGGAGCGGCCGGTGGGGCAGCACCGCACCCGGGGCGCTCACCGGGCCCCTCCGGGCCGGGACGCGGTACGGACGCGGGGCCCGGGGCCGCTCGCCCGGCCCGGCGGGTGGGCCCTCGCGGCCACCGGGCCGGCGGCCGGGGAGGGCGGGCGGGCCGCCCCGGCGGGAGGCCGGGGCCGGGCCGGCATCCTGGTGCGGGCCCGGCCCCGGACCCTGGGCCGGGTGCGGTGGCGCGGGAGTCCCGCTCGGGTGCCCCGGGGCAGCCGTCGGCGGCTCCGTCGCGTCGGATCGTTGGTCCATTGGCCGTGCATCGCCCGTCGCCCCCCTCGCTGTGACTTCCGCTCCCCCGCGCCTCGGACACGCGGCGCAGCCCCCGGTCGGGACGATACACCAGTCTCGTCACTCAGGGACATAGTTCCTCTACGCTCCGTGACCACCAAGGGAGTTGGGGACACGGATCGCACGCGGACCACTGCGCAGAGTTGCCAATCGAAGGCGGGGCGGCCCTACGCGATCGTCATGACCACGTTGTCCAGCGGCTGCCCGGCCGCGTACTTGGTCAGCTGACGGGCGAGCAGCGACTTGGCCCGCGGCAGGAAAGCCGACGTGGAGCCCCCGACGTGCGGGCTGATGAGCACGTTCGGCGCATGCCACAGCGGGTGTCCGGCGGGCAGCGGCTCCGGATCGGTGACGTCCAGGGCGGCGTGGAGGCGGCCGTTCCGCAGCTCCGCGAGGAGCGCTCCGGTGTCCACGACGGGGCCGCGGGCGACATTCACCAGCAGCGCTCCGTCCTTCATGCGGCCCAGGAAGTCTGCGTCCACGAGGTGCTTCGTCTGCTCGGTGAGCGGTGTGGAGAGGACCACCACGTCGGCTTCCGGGAGGAGCGCGGGCAGTTCGGTGAGGGGATGCACGGGGCCGCGCGCAGTCGTGCGCCAGGAGCGCGCCACGCGCGCCACCCGGGCGCACTCAAAAGGCGCGAGCCGGTCCTCGATGGCCGCGCCGATCGATCCGTACCCCACGATCAGGACGGTCTTGTCGGCGAGGGCCGGATAGAACCCGGACCGCCACTCCTCCTTCTCCTGCCCCACGACGAACGAGGCAATCCCCCGCAGCGAGGCCAGGATCAGCGCCAGGGTGAGCTCGGCGGTGGACGCCTCGTGCACACCGCGCGCGTTGCACAGGCGCACGCCCGGGGCCAGCGCGCCGAGTCCGGGCTGCACGTGGTCGATGCCCGCCGACAGCGTCTGGACGACCCGTACGCCGGTCATCGCGGCGAGCGGCCGCACGGCGACGGGCGCGCCCTTCATGTACGGGACCACGTAGAAGGCGCAGTCGGCGGGGTCGGCGGGGTAGTCCGCGCCGCCGTCCCAGAAGCGGTAGGAGAGGCCGTCGGGAAGGCCCGGGATCTCGTCGGCCGGGAGGGGGAGCCACACGTCAGCAGTCATGCCCGGAGGCTATGTCAGGACCGGCGGGGGCCAGAGGTTAGTTTGGGGGGCACACCCAGGGCGGTACGTGAGGGGTACGGGGAGTTGGAGCGCAGGACTATCGGTGCGGCGGCCCTGGAGGTGGGCGCGATCGGCCTCGGCTGCATGCCGATGAGCTGGGGATACACCGCGTCGCAGCGGAGCGGGGAGCGCTCGCTGCGCGCGGTGCACGCGGCCCTGGACGCCGGGACCTCGCTGCTCGACACCGCGGACATGTACGGGCCGTTCACCAACGAGCTGCTGGTGGGCCGGGCGCTGAAGGAGCGCCGGGGCGACGCCTTCGTCGCGACCAAGTGCGGGCTGCTGGTGGGCGGTGACGCGCATGTGGTGGCCAACGGCCGGCCCGGCTATGTGAAGCGGGCCTGCGACGCCTCGCTGCGGCGGCTCCAGACGGACGTCATCGACCTCTACCAGCTGCACCGGGCGGACCCCGAGGTGCCGGTCGAGGAGACCTGGGGCGCGATGGCGGAGCTGGTGTCGGCGGGCAAGGTCCGGGCGCTGGGGGTGTGCGCCACGGGCGCTCCGGTCGCACGGAGGGCGGGCGCCCCCCATGAAGGGACGATTCGCCAACTGGAGCGGGTACAGCAGGTGTTCCCGGTCAGCGCCGTCCAGGCCGAGCTGTCGGTGTGGGCGCGCGAGGCGCTGGACGCGCTGCTGCCGTGGTGCGCGGCGCGGGGCGTGGGCTTCCTGGCCGCGATGCCGCTCGGCAGCGGCTTCCTCTCCGGCACCCTCACCCCGGGCCAGGGCTTCGAGCCGGACGACGTCCGGGCCCGGCATCCCCGCTTCACCGCCGAGATGATGGCGGCCAACCAGCCCGTGGTGGCGGGGCTGCGCCGGGTCGCCGCCCGCCACGGGGAGGGGGTGACCCCGGCGCAGGTCGCCCTGGCCTGGCTGCTGGGGCAGGGCCCGCACGTGATCCCGGTGCCGGGCACCAAGCGCGAGGAGTGGGCCCGCGAGAACGCCGCCGCGGCGGAGCTGGTGCTGACGGCCCGGGACGAGGCGGAGATCGAACGGCTGCCGCCGGCACGCGGCTCCTGGGACTGAGGAGCGGGTCCCGGAACCGGGGCGCGGGCGGGGGTTCGGGGGGCGGGCTCTGAGTACGGTAGGGGCCGCAGCCGCTCGAAAGGAAGCGAACCGTGCAACGTCCTGCTGTGACCGCCCTGTTGGCCGCCGTCGTGCTGGTGCTCGCGGCCGGGTGCTCGTCCGGGACCGCGCCGCGGCCCGACGGCGGCACCCACGCCTCGCCCGCCCCGGCCTCCCCCAGGACCTCCCCCTCGGCGTCCACCGCCGGCCTCCCGCCCGCGAAGGGGTCGGTCAAGGTCGTCAGAACCGTGGCCCAGGGCCTGAAGTCGCCCTGGGGCGTGGCCCCGCTGCCCGACGGCGGCCTGCTGGTCGCCTCGCGCGACGGCGGCACGGTCGGCCGGGTCGGCCCGGACGGCAGACAGACCGCGGTCGGCAGTGTGCCGGGCGTACAGCCCGGCGGCGAGGGCGGTCTGCTCGGCCTCGCCCTCTCCCCCGCGTTCGCCTCGGACCACCAGGTGTACGCGTACTTCACCACCGCGTCCGACAACCGCGTCGCCCGCATGATCTACGACGAGAAGCGCCCGGCGGGCGAGCAGCTGGGCGCGCCCGACACCATCCTGCGGGGCATCCCCAAGGGCACCATCCACAACGGCGGCCGGATCGCCTTCGGCCCGGACAAGATGCTGTACGTGGGCACGGGCGAGACGGGCGAGCGCGGCCTGGCGCAGGACAAGAAGTCGCTGGGCGGCAAGATCCTGCGGATGACGCCCGACGGGCAGCCGGTGCACGGCAACCCGGAGGCCGACTCGGTGGTGTATTCGTACGGCCACCGCAATGTGCAGGGCCTCGCCTGGGACGGCGCGAACCGGCTGTGGGCCTCGGAGTTCGGCCAGGACACCTGGGACGAGCTCAATCTGATCGGGCCTGGCGAGAACGACGGCTGGCCGGTGGTCGAGGGCAAGGGGGGCAGGCCGGGGTTCGTGGACCCGGTGGAGCAGTGGAGGACCGCGGACGCCTCCCCGAGCGGGGTGGCGTACGCGGCGGGGTGCGTCTGGGTGGCGTCCCTGCGCGGCGAGCGGCTGTGGCGCGTCCCGCTGGACGGCACCAGGCCGCTGGCCGCGCCCCAGGCGTTCCTGACGTCCACGTACGGACGGCTGCGCACGGTGGTGGCGACGGGGCCGCACACCCTGCTCCTGGTGACCAGCCAGACCGACGGCCGGGGCACCCCGAAGCCGGGTGACGACAGGATCCTGGAGCTGGAGGTGACGTGACGCCGGGGCGGGGGCCGCGGCCCCCGCTCAGGCGGCGCTGCGGGTGAAGAGGTTGAGCCGGTGCGCCAGCGCCGCGGCCTCGCCCCGGCCCGAGACGCCCAGCTTGGCCAGGATGTTGGAGACGTGCACGCTCGCCGTCTTGGGCGAGATGTACAGCTCCTCGGCGATCTGGCGGTTGCTGTGCCCGGCGGCGACCAGGCGCAGGACGTCCTGTTCCCGGCTGGTCAGGCCGAGGGCCCCGGCCGGGTCGTCGGCCTCCTCGGGGACGGCCGGCCGCTCCGGTCCGGTGAGCGGCAGCCGGGCCCGGCGGGCCAGCAGCTCCAGCTCCTCCACCAGGGGCCGGGCCCGCAGCCGCAGCGCGGCGGTGTGCGCCTGGCGCAGCAGCGTGGCGGCGGTGTCGCGCCGGTTGCCCTCGGCGAGCAGCGCGGCGGCCCAGCGGTGGCAGATCCGGGCGAGGTCGTACGGGCGCTCCAGTGGCTGGAGGGCGGCGGCCGCCGCCTCCCAGCGCGCCGCGTCGTCCCGGCCCTCGGCGCGGGCCAGATCCGCCTCGACGCACAGGGCGTACGCCTGGGCCAGCGGGCTCGGGGTGGGCATCGTCCGGGCCGCCGAGCGGATCAGGGCGAGCGCCTCGGCCCGGCCGTCCCCGGCGGCGGGCAGCCCGCGCAGATCGGCCTCGACGGCGGTGGCGGTGATCAGCAGCGGCCAGCCGTAGCGCTGGGTGCCGGGCGGGAAGCCGCCCTCGACGGCGCGGGCGAGGCCGGCGCGCGCGTCGGCGAACCGGCCCTGCCCGGCGGCGACGGCGAGCTCGATCTGGGCCACGGGCAGCGCGTTCTGCGGGATGGAGTCGCGGACGCCGAAGAAGCCGACGGCCTCGGCGAGGCGCTCGGCGGCGCGGTCCAGCTCGCCGCGGGCGACGGCCAGTTGGGACAGGCGCAGGGCGGCGGAGCCGCGGGGCTTGCCGCTCACACCGGCGCGCCGCACCCACTCGGCGCGCTCGGCGGCCTCGTCCCAGCGGCCGAGGCCGAGCAGGGCCTCGGCCTGGTTGGTCGCGGCCCAGCACTCGCTGTCGAGCAGGCCGAACCGGCGCGCGGCGCGTACGCCCTCGGCCGCGGTCCGCGCGGCCTCCTGGGAGCGGCCGACCGATTCGAGGCTGGAGGAGAGGTTGACATAGCCGCGGCCCGCCTCGCCGACCAGGCCGAGCTCCAGCGAGCGCTCGATCACCTGGCGCATCAGGGCGAGGCCGCCCTCGACGTCGCCCGCGTCGACCATCAGGCCGCCGAGGGTGAGCCGGGCGTTGAGCTCGGTCTCCTCCGCGTCGACCAACTGGGCGTACTCCACGGCCCGTTCGGCGGCGGCGAGCGACTCGGGGCCGGGGCGGTGCAGCATGCCCCAGCCCGCGGCGGTGGCCAGGACCGCCGCGTGCACGGCGGACGGCGGCAGCCCGCGCACCAGCTCCTGCGCGGTGGCGATCTCGTCCCAGCCGTCGCCGCGCCCGAGGCTCTGCACCAGCTTGGACAGCTCGGTCCAGAACCAGGCGGCCCGCAGCGGGTCGCCGTGGGGGGTCCCGGGCGGGGCGTCCGCCTCCTGGGCCTCGATGATCCGCAGCGCGCGCTTGGCGATCTTCATCGCGCGTTCGCGGTCCCCGCTGAAGCGGGCCGCGACGGCCGCCTCGGCGAGCAGGTCGAGGTAGCCGAGCGGGGTGGTGGCGGGGTCGCAGGTACGGCACGAGGGGTAGGCGCCGGCGTAGTCCAGCGGGCGCAGCTCGGCGCGGACGTCGGCGGGGACGGAGTCCCACAGCTCCATCCCCCGCTCCAGGAGGCGCAGTTGCTCGGAGTAGGCGTGCCGCTTGCGGGCCTCGACGGCGGCGCGCAGCACCATGGGCAGGGCCTTGGCGGCGTCGTGCGCGGAGTACCAGTAGGTGGCGAGGCGGGTGGCGTACTCGTCGGCGCGGACCAGCGCCGGAGCGGCCTCCAGGGCCTCGGCGTACCGACGGTTGAGGCGGGAGCGCTCGCCGGGCAGCAGGTCGTCGCTGACGGCCTCGCGGACCAGCGAGTGCCGGAACCGGTAGCCGTCGCCGTCCTCGGTCGGCAGCACGATGTTGGCGCCGACGGCCGCCCGCAGCGCCGCGTCGAGGTCGTCATCGGGGAGCCGGCAGACGGCGGCGAGCAGCGGGTGCTCCACGGTGGAGCCGCCCTCGGCGAGGATGCGGACGACCAGCTGGGCGTTCTCGGACAGCGTCTCCACCCGTACGAGCAGCAGGTCGCGCAGGGAGTCGCTGAGGCCGCCGGTGGCGCAGCCCGACTCGTGGCAGACGCTCAGCTCCTCCACGAAGAAGGCGTTGCCGTCGGAGCGGGCGAAGATGTCGTCGACCAGCGCCTGGTCGGGCTCGGCGGCGAGGATCCCGGCGAGCTGGCGGCGTACCTCGCCGCGGCTGAAGCGGGACAGCTCGACGCGGCGGACCGTGCGCAGCCGGTCGAGTTCGGCGAGCAGGGGGCGCAGCGGGTGGCGGCGGTGGATGTCGTCGGCGCGGTAGGTGGCGACGACGACGAGCCGGCCGCGCCGCAGGGTGCGCAGCAGGTAAGCGAGCAGATGGCGGGTGGAGGCGTCGGCCCAGTGCAGGTCCTCCAGGACCAGGACGACCGTGCGGTCGGCGGCGGTCCGCTCCAGCAGCCGTACGGTGAGCTCGAAGAGGCGGGCGGTGCCGTCCTCGCCGCTCTCCCGGCTGGCCTCGCCGAGCTCGGGCAGCAGCCGGGCCAGCTCCTCCTCCTGACCCTCGGCGGCCGCGGCGAGCTCGTCGGGCAGCCGGCGGCGCAGGGTGCGCAGGGCGGTGGAGAAGGGGGCGAACGGCAGTCCGTCGGCGCCGATCTCGACGCAGCCGCCGACGGCGACCACCGCGCCGGCGTCGCAGGCGGCGTTGGTGAACTCCTCGATGAGCCGGGTCTTGCCGACTCCGGCCTCACCGCCCACCAGCAACGCCTGCGGCTCGCCCGCGGTGGCGCGGGCGAGCGCTTCGGTCAAGGCGGTCAGTTCACCGGCACGGCCGACGAACACGGGGCTGAAGGACCTGGTCTCCACAGGGCCGAGCATCGCACAGCCGTACGGTGTCGCGGCACCCGTGGGGACGATCAAGGTCATCGCGTTTCCCGCGCGGCGTTCAGGCGGCGTGCGCGAAACGGTCGCGCAGGTCGCGCAGGTGGCTCACCGGCCCCTCGGCTTCGTGCTCCGTGTGCCGCCGGCCGCGGAGGGCGAGGCGGGCCTGGCGGACCAGCCGCTGGGCGGCGGCCTCGCGGAGCAGCTCGGCCTCGTTCACCTTGTGCATCCGGTACTCGAACATCTTCGGCTCCCTGGTGCCCCCGGAGGGGCTTGAGTTGGTGGTCCATCGCTTCTTGCGATGCCCCTACTCTCGTCTCCCAGGGGGCCCCGGGACATCGGGAGAGTGACCCATCCCCAGGAGTGCGGGGCCTTAGACGCGCGGCGGGCGGCGGGGCCCGGAATCCGCGTCTAAGGCAGCGGTCCCAGGAGGGCGGTGGATGTACGGTGGCTGACCTGAGGGGCGCACCGGTGGAAGAGTGGGCCGCACCCGGCGACCCCAGGAGCAGAGATGACCCAGCCGCCCCCGCACCTTCCCTACGGCACCCCCGACACGCCCCGGATCGCGGTGCGCGGCGAGGCCGTGCTCGATGTCGACCCGGAGATCGCCGGGCTCTCGGTGACGGTCACCGCGCGCGGCACCGACCGGCGCACCGCCCTGGAGGACCTCACCCGCCGCAACGCGGCCGTCCTCGACCTGGTGAAGTCGTACGGGGAGGCGGTGGAGCAGCTGGAGACCGGCTCGTTCTCGGTCGGCCCCGAACTGGGCAGGCACGGCCGGGGCGAGCGGGTGCGCGCGTACCGCGGGCAGGTGCGGGTGACGGTGGAGCTCGGTGACTTCACGGCGCTCGGTGAACTGGCCGCCCGGCTGGCCGCGTTGGAGCTGACGCAGGTCTCCGGCCCCTGGTGGTCCCTGCGCCCGGCCTCCCCGGCGTACGGCAGGGCCCGCCGCCGGGCCGTCGAGCAGGCGGTGGAACGCGCCCGCGAGTACGCGGCGGCGCTCGGCAGCGAACTGGTGGCACTGCTCGAACTCGCCGACGAGGACGCCGAGGAGGCGCGGCCGTACGGCAGGGGGGCGCCCGGGATGATGCGGGCGGCGGGGTACGGCGGCGGCGACCCGGAGGCCGCCCCCGAGCTGGATCTGGCGCCTCAGCGCCAGACCGTGACCGCCACCGTGCTGGCCCGCTTCACGATGGCGCCTCCGGCGCTCTGAGCCTTCAGGAGCCGGTCGAGGGGAGCGTGGCGAACAGGTCGAAATACATGCCGACGGAGAGCAGCAGGCCGATCGCGCCGAGGACGAGGCCGCCGAGCGCGACCGCCCGTACCCGCACCGGGCGCGGGCGGGCCTCGGGGGCGCCGAACGCCGGGCGGGCCAGGACGAAGGCGCCGACCAGCAGGGCGAGCAGCGCGAAGCCGCCGTTGACGGCGGCGGTGGTGTGCCAGGAGTCGCCGTAGATCTCGTGGATCTGCGCGGAGGCCGAGCCGCCCTGCGCGGTCTTGATCTGCCCGAGCAGGGTCTCGCGCTCGGAGAGGACCTTGCCCGTCCAGGTGCCGGTCAGCGAGACGAGGCCGAGCGCCGCGGAGACGACGGCAGCGGCGCCCGCCCCGGTGCCGGTGGAGGCGGAGGCGGACGCGGTGGGCACCGTCCCGTCGCCGGACTCACCGCCGGTTTCGTCTTCGTTCTCGGCCTCGGCCTCGGCGTGCGCGTCCGGGGCCTCGGGGGCCTCGGGGGCCTTCACGAGGGTGCCGGCGGTGGTGGTCCCGGGCTGCGCGGCAGCCGTCGTCCCGGCGTCGGCCTGGTCGTCGGTGCTGGTGGTGGAGGGGGTGGCAGTCATGGCGGCGACGGTAGGCGGCCTTTCTGAGAGGCGTCTTAACACCGGGCCCCGGCCGCCGGCGCCGATGGCTCAGGCCGTGGCGCGCGCCCGCCACTCGGGGGCCAGGAGCGACCACACCTCGGTGTCCTGGCGCTCGCCCCGGTAGGGGTAGTTCTCCCGCAGCACCCCGTCCCGTGTCATCCCCAGCCGCTTGGCCACGTTGACGCTAGCGGTGTTGCCGGAGGCGGCCAGCCACTCCACGCGGTGGATCCCGCGCTCGTGGACGGCCCAGTCGATCAGCACCCGGACCGCGCGGGTGACCAGTCCGCGCCCGACCGCCGCCTCCTCCAGCCAGCATCCGGCCTCGGCGGTGCCGAGCCGGGCGTCGAACGTACGGAAGAGGACTCCGCCGACGAGCGTCCCGTCGGACCAGATGCCGTAGAGGCGTCCGGTGTCGGCCGCCGCCTTGTCCGCGTACGACTGGAGGAAGGCCCGCGCCCCGTCGAGGTCCCGGCTCACCTCGGCGAGCATGATGAACCGTCCGATGAAGTCACGCCCCCGGTCGATGTGCGCGAGGTACTCCTCGGCGTGGTACGGCTCCAGAGGCCGCAGCTCGGCGCCGTCGTCCCCCAGCGATATCGCGAACATCCCGCTCCTTCACGTGTGTGGCGCCGCCCGCGCCTGCTACGGCCGGCCGGCGAGTGCGTCGGCCCGCTCGGGCGCGTGCCGCGTCGAAATCGTCGCACGACGGCACTCGGGCGGCTCGATGCTGATCCGGGGAAGCCGCCGGTCCAGCCAGCCGGGCAACCACCAGTTGGCGCCGCCGAGCAGATGCATCAGGGCGGGCACCAGCAGGGTGCGCAGGACGAACGCGTCGAGGGCGACGGCGGCGGCGAGGGCGATGCCGAACATGGCGATCACCCGGTCGCCGCTGAGCACGAAGGCCAGGAAGACCGAAATCATGATCACGGCGGCCGAGTTGATCACCCGGCCGGTCTCGGCGAGACCGACCCGGACCGCCCGCCGGTTGTCGCCGGTCTCCCGCCACTCCTCGTACATCCGGCTGACCAGGAACACCTGGTAGTCCATGGAGAGCCCGAAGAGCACCGAGACCATGATCACGGGCAGGAACGGCTCGATCGGGCCGGGCCGCCCCAGGCCCAGGAGTTCGCTCCCCCACCCCCACTGGAAGACGGCGACGACGATCCCGAACGCGGAGGCCACCGCCATCACGTTCATCGCGGCGGCCTTGAGCGGTATGCCAAGGGAGCGGAAGGCGAGGAGCAGCAGGACGCAGCCCAGGGTGATCACCACGCCGACGAAGAGCGGCAGCTTCCCGACGATCACCTCGGCGAAGTCGTCGTAGCTCGCGGTCACCCCGCCCACGCGGACGTCGAGCGAGGTGCCCCGCTCCGCGGCCGGCAGCACCTTCTCGCGCAGCCGGTCGACGAGGGCGCTGGTCCGCTGGGACTGCGGCGCCGATGCGGGCACCACGGTCAGCACGGCCGTGTCCCCGCCGGCGTTGTACGTCACCGGGCCCACCGAGGCGACGCCCTCGGCGCCCCGCAGCACGCCGGGCAGCCGTTCCATGGCGAGCCGGTCGTCGGCGCCGTCGAGCTTCGCGGCGAGGGTGAGCGGCCCGTTGACGCCGGGGCCGAACCCGTCGGCGAGCAGGTCGTAGGCGGTACGGGTGGTGGACCCGGCGGGGTTGTTGCCCTGGTCGGAGGTGCCCAGATGGAGCGCGAGCGCGGGCAGGGCGAGCAGCAGCATCACCGCGGCGGCGACCGCGCCCAGCAGCTTGGGGCGGCGCTCGACGAACGCGGACCAGCGGGCCGCGAACCCGGTGGGCAGCTCCGGCCGGGGCCCGTGCTCGGCGAGCCCGCGGCGCTCGCGGCGGCTGAGGGCCCGCGTCCCGATCAGGGAGAGCAGCGCGGGCAGCAGCGTCACGGACGCGGCGACGGTGAGCACGACGGTCAGCGAGGCGGCGACGGCGACCCCGTTGAGGAAGCCGAGGCGCAGTACGAGCATGCCGAGCAGGGCGATGCAGACGGTCGCCCCGGCGAAGACCACGGCCCGCCCGGTGGTCGCCACGGCCCGGGTCGCGGCCTCGTCGGCGCTGAGCCCCTGGCGCAGGCCCCGGCGGTGGCGGGTGACGATGAACAGGGCGTAGTCGATGCCGACGCCGAGCCCGATGAGCAGGCCGAGCATGGGCGCGAAGTCGGCCACGGCCATGGCGTGGCCGAGCAGCCCGATGCCCGCGTAGGCGGTGCCGACGGAGACCGCGGCGGTGACGAGGGGCAGCACGCTGGCGGCGAGCGAGCCGAAGGCGAGGAAGAGGACGACGGCCGCGACGGCCACGCCGACGAGCTCGCTCAGGTGCGCGGAGCCGGACTCGGTGCGGGCGGCGGCGCTGCCGCCGACCGCGACCCGCAGGTGGTCGGTGGAGGCGGCTCGGGCGATGTCGACGACGGCCCGCGCCTGCGCCTTGGGGAGCGCGTCGGCGGTGTGCCCGAAGGTGACCAGGGCGTACGCGGTGTGCCCGTCAGCGCTGATCTGCGCGCCGCCGTCGCGTCCGTACGGGCCGGACACGGAGGCCACGCCGGGGAGTCCGGCGAGCGCGCCGAGGGCCCTGGACATGCGCTGCTGGACGTCGGGGGCGCGCACCGGGCCGGCGGCGGTGTGCCAGACGACGGTGCCGGTGTCGCCGCCGCGGCCGCCGTGGAACCCGGCGTCGAGCAGGGCGGTGGCGCGGCCGGACTCGGTGCCGGGGACTTCGTAGTCGTTGGAGTACGCGGTGCCGGCGACGGCCGTGGCGGTGGTGGCGCCGCCGAGGGCGAGGAGCCAGAGCAGGACGGCGAGGAGGCGGTGGCGGACACACCACCGGGCTATGGCTGCCAACGCGTGTGCTCCCTGGATGCTTCGTGGGTCTTCGCCCGGGGAGCCGGTCCGACTGCCTGTGCGCGGAGCCACTCTGGCAGCGAATAGTGATCGTTTGCCCGTTTCGTGGGCTTACTCACAGGGATAGGAGGGATTACGCGCACGGGACACAGGGCACGGGGCGCGGGCGGCGGCGCCCGGGGCCTTCTCCGCGCGCTACTTGCGGCGGGTGCAGGTGACGAGCAGGTCGTCCGCCCCCTCACCCCGGAAGGCGAGGGTCAGGACGCCCTTGCTGTACCCGGCCTCGACGGCGGTGCCGATGCTCGACCAGCCGCCGGAGAGCGTGAAGAGCTCGGAGAAGGACTTGGAGACCTTCTCCGGCATGCTCGTCAGGGTGAACGCCTCCTGCTCCTCGGACTCCGCGTCACCGGCGGGCGCGTCGGTGCTCACCGAGAGGACGGCGCCGTCGAGCATCCACTGACCGGACATTCCACCCCATTGAGTGACAGACCAGTGTCCTTCGGGATTGACCGTGAGGACGCCCTGGTGGCTCCGGTTCGAGCGGTAGGCCCACTCGCCCTTCACGAACGCCTTCAGCGCCTGTTTGCGCGGCCCCTCCGCCGCTCCCGCGCCGGTGCAGGCCGCCACCGCGCTGGCCGCCGTCCCCAGCGCCAGATACCGCAGCGCCGTACGCCGGCCCAGCACTCTTACCGCTTCTCGCCCGTCCACGCTCGGCACCCTATAGACGATCCGGAGCGAGGTCACCCGGCGGGAAGGTTTGGTTCCGTGCCGCCGCGGAACATGCCTCGGCCCCCGTACCGACGTCGACGACGTGGATACGGGGGCCGGGCCGGTCACGTCCGGTGGACGCGGGAGAGGCGAAACCAGGAGTTCAGCGCCCGGTGCTCAGCCCTCGACGCCCAGCTTCTCCAGGATGAGCTCCTTGACGCGGGCCGCGTCCGCCTGGCCGCGCGTGGTCTTCATGACCGCGCCGACGAGCGCGCCGACGGCCTGCACCTTGCCGCCGCGGATCTTGTCCGCGATGGCCGCGTTGCCCGCGATGGCCTCGTCCACGGCCGCGCCGAGCGCACCCTCGTCCGAGACGACCTTCAGGCCGCGCTTCTCGACGACCGTGTCCGGGTCGCCCTCGCCCGCGAGGACGCCCTCGATGACCTGGCGCGCCAGCTTGTCGTTGAGGTCGCCGGAGGCCACGAGCGCCGCCACCCGGGCCACCTGGGCCGGGGTCACGGGCAGCTCGTCCAGGGCGACGCCCTGCTCGTTGGCGTTACGGGCCAGCTCGCCCATCCACCACTTGCGGGCCGCCGCGGCGTCCGCGCCCGCCTCGATCGTGGCGACGATCGGGTCGACCGCGCCCGCGTTGAGGATGGACTGCATGTCGTGCTCGGTGACGCCCCACTCCTCGCGCAGCCGGTTGCGGCGCACGCGCGGCAGCTCGGGCAGCCCCCTGCGGAGCTCCTCGACCCACTCGCGGGCCGGGGCGACGGGCACGAGGTCCGGCTCCGGGAAGTACCGGTAGTCCTCGGCGTTGTCCTTGATGCGGCCCGAGGTGGTGGAGCCGTCGTCCTCGTGGAAGTGACGGGTCTCCTGCACGATGGTGCCGCCGGAGGACAGCACCGCGGCGTGGCGCTGGATCTCGAAGCGCGCCGCCCGCTCCACGGAGCGCAGCGAGTTGACGTTCTTGGTCTCCGAGCGGGTGCCGAACTTCTCGACGCCGTGCGGGCGCAGCGACAGGTTCACGTCGCAGCGCATCTGGCCCTTGTCCATCCGGGCCTCGGAGACGCCGAGCGCCCTGATGAGCTCGCGCAGCTCGGCGACGTACGCCTTGGCGACCTCGGGGGCCCGCTCGCCCGCGCCCTCGATCGGCTTGGTGACGATCTCGATGAGCGGGATGCCGGCCCGGTTGTAGTCGAGCAGCGAGTGCGAGGCGCCGTGGATGCGGCCGGTGGCACCGCCGACGTGGGTCGACTTGCCGGTGTCCTCCTCCATGTGGGCGCGCTCGATCTCCACGCGGAAGATCTCGCCGTCCTCCAGCTGGACGTCCAGATAGCCGTTGAAGGCGATCGGCTCGTCGTACTGCGAGGTCTGGAAGTTCTTCGGCATGTCCGGATAGAAGTAGTTCTTCCGGGCGAAACGGCACCACTCGGCGATCTCGCAGTGGAGCGCGAGGCCGATCTTGACGGCCGACTCGACGCCGATCGCGTTGACGACCGGGAGCGAGCCGGGCAGGCCGAGGCAGGTGGGGCAGGTCTGCGAGTTGGGCTCGGCGCCCAGCTCGGTAGAACAGCCGCAGAACATCTTGGTCTTCGTACCGAGCTCGACATGGACCTCCAGGCCCATGACGGGGTCGTACGACGCGAGGGCGTCCTCGTACGAGACCAGATCAGTGACGGTCACGGTGAAACAATCCCTCTCAGCCCAGCAGGACGTCGTCGTCACCCATGCGCTTGAGCTCGCGCAGCAGGATGGCGACGCCGGTGGCGATGGCGGCGGCGGAGACGACGGCGTCGAGCAGCTGGAGCTTGTCCTGCTCGGTGCGGGCCTTCCTGGCCTGCTTGAGCACGCTGATCGCGCCGAAGGCGGTGGTGCCGATGGACAGGTAGGTGCCGGCCTTGGACTTCTTGAATCCCTTGGCCTTGGTCAGTGCACTCACAGCGACGGAGCCTCCTCGAGCAGCGGGTGGCCCCACTTTTCCACGAAGGCGGCCTCGACGGCGGCACCCACCTTGTACAGGCGGTCGTCCTTCAGGGCGGGGGCGATGATCTGGAGCCCGACCGGCAGGCCGTCCTCCGGCGCGAGGCCGCAGGGCAGCGACATGGCGGCGTTGCCCGCCATGTTGGTCGGGATGGTGCACAGGTCGGCGAGGTACATCGCCATCGGGTCGTCGGCGCGCTCGCCGATCGGGAAGGCGGTGGTGGGCGTGGTCGGCGAGACGATCACGTCGACCTGCTCGAAGGCCTTCTCGAAGTCGCGCGTGATGAGCGTGCGGACCTTCTGGGCGCTGCCGTAGTACGCGTCGTAGTAGCCGGAGCTCAGCGCGTACGTACCGAGGATGATGCGGCGCTTGACCTCGTCGCCGAAGCCCGCCTCGCGGGTGAGCGCGGTGACGTCCTCGGCCGATCGGGTGCCGTCGTCGCCGACCCGCAGGCCGTAGCGCATGGCGTCGAAGCGGGCCAGGTTGGAGGAGCACTCGCTCGGGGCGATCAGGTAGTACGCGGAGAGCGCCAGGTCGAACGAGGGGCAGTCCAGCTCGACGATCTCGGCGCCGAGCGACTTCAGCAGCTCGACCGACTCGTTGAAGCGCTGGACGACGCCGGCCTGGTAGCCCTCGCCGGAGAACTGCTTGACGACGCCGACGCGCATCCCGGCCACCGAGCCGTTGCGCGCGGCCTCGACGACCGGCGGGACCGGCGCGTCGATGGAGGTCGAGTCGAGCGGGTCGTGCCCGGCGATGACCTCGTGCAGCAGCGCCGCGTCCAGGACCGTACGGGCGCAGGGGCCGCCCTGGTCGAGGGAGGACGAGAAGGCGACCATGCCATAGCGGGAGACCGCGCCGTAGGTCGGCTTGACGCCGACGGTGCCGGTGACGGCGGCGGGCTGGCGGATCGAACCGCCGGTGTCCGTGCCGATGGCGAGCGGGGCCTCGTAGGCGGCGAGGGCCGCGGAGGAACCGCCGCCGGAGCCGCCGGGGATCCGGGTCAGGTCCCAGGGGTTGCCCGTCGGCCCGTAGGCGCTGTTCTCCGTCGACGACCCCATGGCGAACTCGTCCATGTTGGTCTTGCCGAGGATGACGACGTCGGCGGCCTTGAGGCGCTTGGTGAGCGTCGCGTCGTACGGCGGGATCCAGCCTTCGAGGATCTTGGAGCCGACCGTGGTCGGGATGCCCTCGGTGGTGAAGATGTCCTTCAGGGCGAGGGGCACACCGGCCAGCGGGCCGAGCTTCTCGCCCCGCGCGCGCTTGTCGTCGACGGCGCGGGCCTGCGCGAGCGCGCCCTCGCGGTCGACGTGCAGGAAGGCGTGCACCTTCTCGTCGACGGCCTCGATCCGGGCCAGGTGGGCCTCGGTGACCTCGACGGCCGTGAGTTCGCCGGACGCGATGCGCGCGGCGATCTCGGCGGCGGTGAGCTTGATGATGTCCGTCATGTGATTAGTCCTCCCCCAGGATCTGCGGCACCTTGAAACGCTGCTGCTCCTGGGCCGGGGCGCCGGAGAGCGCCTGCGCGGGGGTGAGCGACGGACGGACCTCGTCCGCGCGCATGACATTGGTCAGCGGCAGCGGGTGGGAGGTCGGGGGCACGTCTTGGTCGGCGACCTCGGAGACGCGGGCGACCGCGCCGATGATGTCGTCGAGCTGTCCGGCGAAGTGGTCGAGCTCTTCGCCCTTCAGCTCCAGACGCGCCAGCCGGGCGAGGTGGGCGACCTCCTCGCGCGTAATGCCAGGCATGCAGCGATCCTCAGGGTGAGTACGGGTGGTGTGCGGCCGGGGCCGGTGGTCCCGCGCCCGCCGTCCGCCCGGGGGCGGGTCGCGCGGCGTCCGGTACGAGCGATCGCAGGGCGCCGGAGCGTCCTCGTGACAGGGCCACGTGGACGGTTCGGCGACGCGGCGAGCGTGCGTGCCGGTCGCCGCGCGCCAGACAGGCACGGGACCACCGGCCCCAATCCTATGGGGCCGGGTCGCCACTCGACTAAACGGTTTGTACCGGGGGCCCTGATCGGGGGCGGGGGCGGCGCGGTTCCAGTGGGGTGGGGGCCGGGGGGCCGGTGTTTGGCGGGGGTGGCCGGCCCGGGGCCGGTGCCCCGGCCGGGGCGGCCGACCTGGCCCGGGGTGGGGCAGCGCGGGGCGGGGAGGCGCTCCTCGCCGGGTGGCACCCGGGCATCCGGCACACCGGGGCAGTCGCCCGGGGCCGGGGCAGCGCCCAGGCGGCGGGCCGGCCGGGGCCGGGGCAGCCGCCCAGGGGGCGGGGCAGCCGGGGCCGGGGGTCCTTGCCGGGTGATTCCCGGAGGGTCCGGCCCACCGGGGCGGGGCGGCCGGAGCCGTGGTGTCCGGTGTTACCGCCGCGGGGGCACGGCGGCCCCCAGCGTGCGGCCGGCACCGGGGAGTGTCACTGGACCGGGGTACCCGACGGCTCCTCGGCCGCGGCGGCGATCCTGGCGGCCGCCGCCGCTTCCAGGTCGGCGGGGCGCTGCCAGCCGTTGGAGCCCCGGGCGAGCAGCCAGGCGGTGGCCTCGGCGGGTGGCATCGCGGCGGCGACCAGCCAGCCCTGGACGGCGTCGCACCCGAGGTCGCGCAGCCGCTCCCAGGTCTCGTCGTCCTCGACGCCCTCGGCGACGACGAGCAGGCCGAGGGAGTGGGCGAGGTCGAGGGTGCAGCGGACGATCTCGGCGTCCTCGTTGTCGATGGCGAGCCGGGCCACGAAGGAACGGTCGATCTTGAGCTCGCTGACCGGCAGCCGGCGCAGGTGCACCAGCGACGAGTACCCCGTGCCGAAGTCGTCGAGCGACATCTTCACGCCGTGCCCGGTGAGCCCCGCCAGGGTGTCGGCGGCGCGCTGCGGGTCCTCCAGCAGGACGTGCTCGGTTATCTCCAGCTGGAGGGCGCCCGCGGGGACGCCGTGCCGGGCCAGCCGGGCCGCGACCGCTCCGGCGAAGCCCGGGGTGTGGACGTCGCGCGGCGACACGTTCACGGCGACCGGGACCGTGAGCCCCTGGGCCCGCCACCGCGCGACCTGGGCGAGCGCCGTCTCCAGGACGTACTCGGTGAGGTGCGGCATCAGCCCCGAGGACTCCGCGATGGCGATGAACTCGTCCGGAGGGACCCGGCCGCGCTCCGGGTGCACCCAGCGCACCAGGGCCTCCAGTCCGGCCACCTGGCCGTCGAAGCGGACCTTGGGCTGGTAGTGGAGCTCCACGTCGCCCGCGTCGAGCGCCCGCCGCAGATCCCCCAGCAGACCGAGCCGGTCGGGGGTGTTGGAGTCCCGCTTGGACTCGTACACCTCCACGCCCGTACGGTCCCGCTTGGCCTGGTACATCGCCACGTCGGCCCGGCGCAGCAGCCCCTCGGCGTCCAGGGCGTGGTCGGGGTAGACCGCGACGCCCGCGCTGGCCTCCAGGACCAGGGTGAGCCCGTCGAGGTCGAGCGGCGAGGAGAGCTCGGCGACCAGGCCGCGGGCTATGCGCATGGTGCTGGTGGCGGAGTCGGCCACGGGCAGCAGCACGGCGAACTCGTCGCCGCCGAGCCGGGCCGCCTCGGCGCCGCGCGGCAGGGCGAGCCGCAGCCGCTCGGCTATCTGCAGGAGCAGCCGGTCGCCGGCGAGGTGCCCGAGGGTGTCGTTGACCGAGCGGAAGCGGTCCATGTCGATCAGGACGAGGGCGGCCCGGTTGCCGGGGCCCTCGGCCTCCTCCAGGGCGGCCCAGGTGCGCTCCAGGAGCCAGAGGCGGTTGGGCAGGCCGGTGAGCGGGTCGCGCAGCTGCTCCTCGGCGCGGGCGCGGGCGATCCACAGGGTGGAGTCGAGGGCGATCAGCGGTACCGCGAACAGCGGCAGCAGGATCGGCAGGGCCATCGCGACCACGCAGATCAGCGGGGCGATGCCCAGCAGGGCGACGGCGACGAGGCCCTGGCGCAGCAGGGCGGTCCGGGCGACCGTGGGCAGGCCGCCGCCGCGGGGCGCCAGCGCGTACCAGAGGAGTATCCGGGTGACCGCCAGGTATGTCGCGGCGGCCAGGGCGACCACGGGGGCCGAGGAGACCGTCCACTCGGTGGGCCACCAGGGTGAACGGACGCTGGGGTGGTGGCCGAAGAGGGCGAGCACGAGCGCCGCGGCGCCGATGCCGAGGACGTCGACCGCGCCGTGCAGCACGCCCTGGCGCCAGCGGTGCCGGCGGGCGGCGCCGACCAGCACCACGACCGCCATGGAGACGAGCCCGGCGGGCACCCAGCCGTACAGCAGCAGCACGGCCAGGGTGAGGGCGGCGCCGGAGCCGGTGCCGCCCCACCAGCGGTCGCGCCCGAGCGCGACCAGGTGACCCACGATGATGCCGGTGAGCACGGCCAGCGCCCAGCCCCGGGTGGAGCCGGGGAAGAGGGCGTCGCCCGTGTCGAGGGCCCGGTAGACCCCCAGGGCCAGGGCGAGGGCGGCGGTCCCGAGGACGCCGGCGGTCAGCCTGGAGGAGAAGCCCGCGAACCCGCGCAGCCGTACGGCCGGGGCGGCGCTCTCGGTCGGTTTCATTCCCGTCCCTCTCACAGCCGGCGGTGCCGATGCCACGCGATGGCCCCTTTGTCATGCCCCACGGCCGGGAGAGCTCCCCCAAGCTCCCGTTTCAGCCGTGCACGACTGGCGCTCATCACAACAGTAGGCCGCGGAGGGCTCCCACGGGCAGCGGTCTCCATGTCTTGCCCGAATGCGAACTGACCACCAAGAGCCGTCTGCTATGAGCCGAACGGGTGATGGCGGGCCGCCCGGGAGGAGCCCTCCACTCCTGTTATTCCCCTTCCTGTGCGCTCGGCACAGCCGCTTCGCGAGCAGCCTCGGGACCCTGTTCCAGCAGCACAGCGAACCCGTCCTCGTCGAGAACCGGAACCTTCAGCTGCATCGCCTTGTCGTACTTCGAACCAGGGCTGTCGCCGACGACGACGAAGGACGTCTTCTTGGAAACGGAACCGGTGACCTTCGCTCCACGGCTCTGGAGCGCTTCTTTCGCGCCATCTCTGGTGTGGTGGGCCAGCGTTCCGGTCACGACCACCGTGAGCCCCTCCAGGGGACGCGGTCCCTCGTCCTCGCCGGAGCGCTCGTCCTCCATGCGGACGCCCGCGGCCTTCCACTTGCGCAGGATCTCGCGGTGCCAGTCCTCCTCGAACCACTGCTTGAGCGAGGCCGCGATGATCCCGCCGACGCCCTCGACCGCCGCCAGTTCCTCCTGGGTGGCCTGTTCGATGCGCTCGATGGAGCGGAACTCGCGCGCCAGCGCCTCGGCGGCGACCGGGCCGACGTGACGGATCGACAGGCCGGTGAGGAACCGGGCCAGCGGGCGCTCCTTGGCGGCCGCGATGTTCTCCAGCATGGAGACCGCGTTCTTGCGCGGCTCGCCGTTCATGTTGGCGAAGACCAGGGCGGTCTTCTCCTCACCGGTCTTGGGGTCGCGCTTGGGCAGTCCGCTGTCCTGGTCCAGGACGTACGCCCGGATGGGGAGCAGCCGCTCCATCGTCAGGTCGAAGAGGTCTCCCTCGTCGAGCAGCGGCGGCTCGGCCGGCTCCAGCGGCTTGGTGAGGGCCGTGGCGGCCACATAGCCGAAGTTCTCGATGTCCAGGCTCTTGCGGCCCGCCAGGTAGAAGAGGCGCTCGCGCAACTGGGCGGGGCACGACCGCGCGTTGGGGCAGCGCAGATCGATGTCGCCCTCCTTCATGGGGCGCAGCGCGGTGCCGCACTCGGGGCACTCGGCGGGCATCACGAACTCCCGCTCGGTGCCGTCCCGCAGGTCCGTGACGGGGCCCAGGATCTCCGGGATGACGTCACCGGCCTTGCGCAGCACCACCGTGTCCCCGATGAGGACGCCCTTGGCCTTGACCACCTCCTGGTTGTGCAGGGTGGCGAACTCGACCTCGGAGCCCGCCACGGTCACCGGCTCCACCTGCGCGTACGGCGTGACGCGGCCGGTGCGGCCGACGCCGACGCGGATGTTGACGAGCTTGGTGTTGACCTCCTCCGGCGCGTACTTCCAGGCGATCGCCCAGCGCGGGGCGCGCGCGGTGGAGCCGAGGCGGCCCTGGAGGGGGATCTCGTCGAGCTTGACGACGACGCCGTCGATCTCGTGCTCCACCGAGTGGCGGTTCTCTCCGAAGTACGCGATGAAATCCCGCACCTCGTCCATGGAGGCGACCACCTTGTTGTGCTGGGCGGTGGGCAGCCCCCACTCGCGCAGCAGCTCGTACGCCTGCGAGAGGCGGTCGATGGTGAAGCCCTCGCGCGCGCCGATGCCGTGCACCACCATGTGGAGCGGGCGGGTGGCGGTGACCTTGGGGTCCTTCTGGCGCAGGGAACCGGCCGCCGCGTTGCGCGGGTTGGCGAACGGCTTGTCGCCCGCCTCCACCAGTCGGGCGTTCAGCCCCTCGAACGCCTCCATCGGGAAGTAGACCTCGCCCCGGATCTCCACCAGGTCGGGGACGCGGTCGCCCTTGAGGCGGTCGGGGATGTCCTCGATGGTGCGGACGTTGGGCGTGATGTCCTCGCCGGTGCGGCCGTCGCCGCGGGTGGCGGCGCGGGTCAGCCGCCCGTGCTCGTACGTCAGGTTGACCGCGAGGCCGTCGACCTTCAGCTCGCACAGGTAGTGGTAGCGGGCGGCGCCGACGTCCTTGGTGACGCGGTCCGCCCAGGCGGCCAGCTCCTCGTCGTCGAAGGCGTTGTCCAGCGACAGCATGCGCTCGCGGTGCTCCACCGCGGTGAAGTCCGTCTCGTACGCCCCCGCCACCTTCTGGGTCGGGGAGTCCGGGGTGCGCAGCTCCGGGTACTCCTCCTCCAGGGCCTCGAGACCGCGCAGCAGCTTGTCGAACTCGCCGTCGCTGATGACCGGCTGGTCCTTCACGTAGTACCGGAACCGGTGCTCCTCGACCTGCTCGGCGAGGAGCGCGTGCTTCTCCCGTGCGTCCGCGGGCACCACGTCGTTCTGTTCGCCAGCCACTGTCATGTCCTCCCGTTTCCCGTCTTCCCCGTCACTCAGGGTTGTCCGCGAGCGATCTCGCCGCCCGGACGCAGTGGGCGAGCGCGGCCCGGGCATACGCCGGCGACGCGCCCGCGAGCCCGCACGCCGGGGTGATCACGACGGACTCGGCGAGAGTCCCCGGATGCAGCCCCAACCTGCGCCACAACGTCCTGACACCCATGACGCTACCGGCAGGGTCTGACAATGGGCCGTCGGTGCCGCCGACCACTCCGGCGAAGAGCCGGGTGCCGCCCTCCACCGCCTCACCGATCACCTCGTCGTCACGCTCGGTGAGCAGGGAGAAATCGAACGAGACGGCGGCGGCGCCGGCGCGGCGCAGCAGGGCGAACGGCACGTCCGGGGCGCAGGAGTGGACCGCCACGGGGCCGTCGTGCACCGCCATGACATCGCGCAGCGCCGACTCGACGACCTGGCGGTCGACGGCCCGGTGGGTGCGGTAGCCGCTGGCGGTCCTGATCTGCCCGCGCAGGACGGCGGTGAGGGAGGGCTCATCGAGCTGGAGCAGGATCCGCGCGCCCGGCACCCGGCGGCGCACGTCCGCCAGGTGGCCGCGCAGCCCCTCGGCGAGCGACCCGGCCAGGTCGCGGCAGGCGCCCGGGTCACCGAGCGCGGCCTCGCCGCCGCGCAGCTCCAGGGCGGCGGCGAGCGTCCACGGCCCGACCGCCTGGACCTTGAGCGGACCCTCGTACCCCTGGGTGAACTCCTCCAGGGCGTCCAGGTCCTCGCCCAGCCAGGAGTGGGCCCGGCGGGTGTCGCGGCCCGGCCGGTCGCCGAGCCGCCAACCGCTGGGCTCCACGCGCGCGTACATCTCGACGAGCAGCCCGGCGGTGCGCCCGATCATGTCGGCGCCGGGGCCGCGCGCGGGCAGTTCGGGCAGGAAGGGGAAGTCGCCGGCCGAGCCCTCGGCGCCGATGAGGGAGCCGGTGACGGTCTTGGCGGCCTCGCGCGCGTCGCCGCCGGGCAGGGAGCCGACGCCGGTGGCGGAGCCCCAGGGGAAGTCGCTGGCGGTGTCGCTCATCGGCCCGGCCGCACCGTCAGGTCGTTGACCTCGGCGTCGCGCGGCAGGTCGAGCGCCATCACGATCGTGGTCGCCACCGACTCGGGGTCGATGTACTGCGCCGGGTCGTACGCCCTGCCCTCCTGCGAGTGCACCTTGGCCTGCATGGGACTGGCGGTGCGCCCCGGGTAGACGGAGGTGACGCGGACGCCGCCCGCGTGCTCCTCCTGGCGCAGCGAGTCGGCGAGCGCCTTGAGGCCGTGCTTGGAGGCGGCGTACGCGCCCCACTCGGCGTGCGCGGTGAGCCCGGCGCCGGAGTTCACGAACACGACGTGTCCGCGCGCCGCGCGCAGCTGGGGCAGGAAGAGCCGGGTGAGCTCGGCGGGCGAGATCAGGTTGGCGTTGAGCTGCTGGTGCCAGGTCTTGGGACGCAGGTCACCGATGGGGCCGAGGTCGACAACGCCCGCGATGTGCAGGAGGGAGTCGAGATGGTCCGGCATCGGCTGCATGCCGAGCGACTTGGAGATGCGGTCCGGGTCGGCGAGGTCGGCGACGAGCGTGCGGGCGCCGGGGAAGAGGGCCGCGAGTTCCTTGGCGCGTCCGGCGTCGCGGGCGAGCAGGACGAGTTCGTCGCCCCGTTCGTGGAGTCGGCGCGCCACCGCCGCGCCGATGCCGGAGCCCGCCCCAGTGATCAGGTGTGTAGCCATACCCGCCATGCTCGCACTACTGGACCCCTGCCGACTCCTCCAGGTAGGCGAGGGCCGCGACGCCGTCCTCCGCGAAGAAGACCAGGTCAGTGAGGGGCATCGGCAGGAAGCCCTCGTCCTCCATGCGGCGGAACTGCTCCTTGAGGCCGTCGTAGAACCCGGCGGTGTTGAGCAGCACCACCGGCTTGGTGTGCTTGCCGTGCTTCTTCAGCTCCAGGATCTCGGTGGCCTCGTCGAGGGTCCCGGTGCCACCGACCATGATCACGACGGCGTCGGCCTTCTCCAGCAGCAGCGCCTTGCGCTCGGCGAGGTCCCGGGCGAAGACCATCTCGTCGGCGTTCTCGCGGGCCGAGACGGCGAGGAAGTCGACAGAGACCCCGACGAGCCGTCCGCCCGCCTCCTGCACCCCGTCCGCGACGACCTTCATCAGCCCCCGGTCCGAGCCGCCCCACACCAGCGTGTGACCGCCCTTGCCGAGCAGCTCGGCGAAGTCACGGGCGGGGCCGGTGTAGCGCTCGTCGAGGTCGGCGGCGGAGAGGAAGACGCAGATGTTCATGGCTCAACCGTACGCCGGGAGGCCTCGGCCACTCGAACGGGTGAACAGTGGCCCGAACGGCGAATCGGGGGAACAAGCGCCGGGCGACGGGCCGTTGAGCGGGCATGACGACGATGCACACGATTCTCGCCGAGCCCACCGGCGCCGCGACGCCCCCGCCGGGCCCGCCGCCGCCCTTCGACCCGGACCACCTCGTCACGGCCGAGGCCGCCGGGGAGGACGCGCTGCGCGTCCGCGTGCTGTGGGACGGGCAGGTGCTCGCCGACAGCACCCGCCCCCTGCTGGTGCGCGAGGACGGCCTGCCCGTCCGCTACTACCTGCCGCCCGAGGACGTCCGCCTGGATCTGCTGAGCCCGTCGGACACCCGGACCACGTGCCCGTACAAGGGAGTTGCCGCGTACTGGTCGCTGCCGGACGCGCCGGACATAGCCTGGGCGTACCACGAGCCGCTGGCGGCGGTGGCGCTGATCAAGGACCACCTGTGCTTCGTCGGCCCGGTGACGGAGGCGGCCCAGGACGGCCCGGCCTAGCCTTGGCGCGGTAGAGGGCGCGGCCTGGACCGGGACCGGCCCGGCCCCGGCCCGTGCGGGCTCCGCTCAGGCCAGTGCCTCGGCGCGGCGCGTGGTGGTGGCGATCGTCGCCGAGCCCACCACCCGCGTGCCGTCGTACAGCACGATCGCCTGGCCGGGTGCGACGCCGCGCACCGGCTCGGCGAAGCTCACCACCAGCTCGTCACCCACCGGCTCCGCCGTCACCGTCGTCTCGCCGCCGTGGGCGCGCAGCTGCGCGGTGTACGTGCCGGGGCCCGCCGGGGCCTGACCGCACCAGCGGGGCCTGATCGCGGTGAGGCCGGTGACGTCCAGGGCCTCTACGGGACCGACGGTGACCGTGTTGTTCACCGGGGAGATGTCCAGGACATAGCGGGGCTTGCCGTCGGCGGCCGGGTGGCCGATGCGCAGACCCTTGCGCTGGCCGATGGTGAAGCCGTAGGCGCCCTCATGCGAGCCGACCTTGGTGCCGGACTCGTCGACGATGTCGCCCTCGGCCTTGCCGAGCCGCTTGGCGAGGAAGCCCTGGGTGTCGCCGTCGGCGATGAAGCAGATGTCGTGGCTGTCCGGCTTCTTGGCGACGGCCAGGCCGCGGCGCTCGGCCTCGGCGCGGATCTCGTCCTTGGTGGTGAGGGTGTCACCGAGCGGGAACATCGCATGGGCGAGCTGCTTCTCGTCCAGGACGCCGAGGACATAGGACTGGTCCTTGGCCATGTCGCTGGCGCGGTGCAGTTCGCGGCTGCCGTCCTCGTTCAGGACGACCGTGGCGTAGTGGCCGGTGCACACGGCGTCGAAGCCCAGGGCGAGTGCCTTGTCGAGCAGCGCGGCGAACTTGATCTTCTCATTGCAGCGCAGACACGGATTGGGGGTGCGGCCGGCTTCGTACTCGGCGACGAAGTCCTCGACCACGTCCTCGCGGAAACGCTCCGCGAGGTCCCAGACATAGAAGGGAATGCCGATAACATCGGCGGCACGACGGGCGTCGCGGGAGTCCTCGATGGTGCAGCAGCCCCGCGCGCCGGTCCGGAAGGACTGCGGGTTCGCGGAGAGGGCGAGGTGGACGCCGGTGACGTCGTGGCCCGCCTCGGCGGCTCGGGCGGCGGCGACGGCCGAGTCGACGCCACCGGACATGGCGGCGAGCACACGGAGGGGGCGCGGGGGTGTCTTCGTCATAGCACCCACCAGGGTACGTGCCGCGCGGGGCGGTCGGCTCGCGAGTATCCCGGCGCGGGGAAGCCGGGCGGGTCCGCGGGCCCGCCTCCCCCGCCGGGTGTCAGCTCAGCCCCGCCGTCCGCGCCCGTTCCACCGCCGGGCCGATCGCCTTCGCCACGGCCTGGACGTCGGCTTCGGTGGAGGTGTGGCCGAGGGAGAAGCGCAGGGTGCCCCTGGCCAGGTCGGGGGGTGTGCCGGTGGCGAGCAGGACATGGCTGGGCTGGGCCACGCCCGCCGTGCAGGCCGAGCCGGTGGAGCACTCGATGCCCTGGGCGTCCAGGAGCAGCAGGAGGGAGTCGCCCTCGCAGCCGGGGAAGGTGAAGTGCGCGTTCGCGGGGAGGCGGCCGCCGGGGGCGGGGTCGCCGCCCAGGATGGCCTCCGGGACCGCCGTGCGGACGGCTTCGACGAGCTGGTCGCGCAGCCCGCCGACCTCGCGCGCGAAGTCGGCGCGGCGCTCGGCGGCCAGCCGGCCCGCCACGGCGAACGCGGCGATGGCGGGGACGTCCAGCGTGCCGGAGCGCACATGACGCTCCTGGCCGCCGCCGTGCAGCACGGGGACGGGGGTGTACTCACGGCCGAGCAGCAGCGCCCCGATGCCGTACGGGCCGCCGATCTTGTGGCCCGAGACGGTCATCGCGGCGAGGCCGGAGGCGGCGAAGTCGACGTCGAGCTGGCCCACCGCCTGGACCGCGTCGGCGTGCAGCGGGATGTCGAACTCGCGTGCCACGGCGGCGAGTTCGGCCACCGGCAGGACCGTGCCGATCTCGTTGTTGGCCCACATGACGGTGGCCAGGGCCACGTCGGAGGGGTCGCGCGCGATCGCGTCGCGCAGGGAGTCGGGGTGCACCCGCCCGTAGCGGTCGACGGGAAGGTATTCGACGGTCGCGCCCTCGTGCTCGGCGAGCCAGTGGACCGCGTCGAGCACGGCGTGGTGCTCGACGGGGCTGGCCAGGACCCGGACCCTGCGCGGGTCGGCGTCGCGGCGGGCCCAGTACAGGCCCTTGACGGCGAGGTTGTCGGCCTCGGTGCCGCCGGCCGTGAAGACGACTTCGCTGGGCCGGGCGCCGAGCGCCTCGGCGAGCTCCTCGCGGGCCTCCTCGGCGGTACGGCGGGCCCGGCGCCCGGCGGCGTGCAGCGAGGACGCGTTGCCGGTGGCGGTGAGCTGGGCGGTCATCGTCTGGACCGCCTCCGGGAGCATCGGAGTGGTGGCGGCGTGGTCGAGGTAAGCCATGGTGGGCCCGATTCTACGAGCCACCGGGACCGGCCTCAGGCGCCGAGCCCCCAGGAGACGGTTCCGTCGGCCATGACCAGGGCCGCGAGCACCGCGAGGTCGGCGAGACCGAGGGCGAGTCCCAGCCAGGCGCGGCCGCGGCGGACGGTGCCGTACCGCAGGGCGAGGCTCGCCAGCACGATGGCCATCGGGCCGAGTACGACGTTCATGACCAGCAGGCCGAGCAGTCCGAGGACGAAGGAGGCGACGGCCATGCCGTCGGCGTCCTTGTCACGGGCACGGCGGCGGTTCAGGACGAGATCCATGGTCAGGCCCTTCGGTGCGACGAGACGCGTTCACGTACGGCGAAGACGATCAGCCAGAGCCCGATGGCGCCGGCGACGGCCAGGGTGACCGGGAGCGGAAGGTGCGCCGCTGAGCCCAGCACGACCCCCAGCAGGAGGAGGGCTGCGACGAGGAAAAGCATGAGTGCCTCTCAAGTCGATTTCGGAGTACGACTGTTCACTGACTACCCAGTCTAGCCTTTTCAAAATCAGCGAACGGTTGTTTACTGAGTGGTATGAGCCACACTCTCGGGATCCGGCAGGCACAGAAGCAGAAGACGCGTCAGGCGCTCATGGACGCGGCCCTCGCCCTGCTGGAGCACCAGAGCCTCAGCAGCCTGGGGTTGCGCGAGGTCACCCGGGCCGTGGGGGTCTCCCCCGCCGCGTTCTACCGGCACTTCAGGGACACGGCCGACCTGGGGGTCGCGCTGGTGGAGGGGGCGCTCGGGAGTCTGCACGCGACGATCCGGGCGGTGATGGTGACCACCGGGGAGAGCGAGGAGCGCATCGACCGGGCGGTGTCGCTGATCGCCGCGCATGTGCGGGCGCATCCGGCGCATGTCCGCTTCATCGCGCGCGAGCGGCACGGCGGGGTGGCGTCGGTGCGGGAGGCCATCAAGGTGCAGCTGCGCCGGTTCGCGGAGGAGGTGGCGGCGGCGCTGGGGGCGGATCCGGAGTCGCGGGGCTGGAGCGCGGAGGATCTGCTGATGCTGGCGGGGGTGTACGTGGATCACATGGTGATGACGGCCTCCGCGATCCTGGAGGCGGGGGCGGGGGCCGCGTGCGACGGGGAGGAGGCGGCCACGCTCGCCGAGGAGGCGGTCATCGCCACCGCGCGGCGCCAGTTGCGACTGGTGACGCTGGGGCGTCGGCACTGGTTGGACTGATCGGGGCCGGGCGTTCGTCTGCGGGTGCGTGGGGGCTGGTCGCGCAGTTCCCCGCGCCCCTGAAAGTGCCCCGGTACCGCAAGCGCACCGGCAGACCCCCGCGCCCCTGACCACCAAGCGGCCCAAGAGACCGCGCGACCGAACCAGGACAACTCACCGACGAAGCCCTCACCCACGTTGGGCCCGCCAGGGCCCACGAAGGGGCGCGGGGAACTGCGCGACCAGCCCAAGACAACCCGCAGACGAAAGCCCCACCCGAGAAGGGCCCGCCAGGGCCCACCAAGGGGCGCGGGGAACTGCGCGACCAGCCCAGGACAACCCGCAGACGAAAGCCCCACCCAAGATGGGCCTGCCAGGGCCCGCCAAGGGGCGCGGGGGACTGCGCGGGCAACCCCCACCGGCCCGCGGACAAAGACCGGGCGTCAGGGCTGCCGCTGCGCCCGGGCCAGTTGGCGGGACTGGGCCACCAGGCGGTCCGCGCTGTCCCAGACCTCCGCGTCCTCCTCCAGGAAGCCCCCCGCCAGGTTGCGCGTGGTGATGGAGACGCGCAGGGGGCCCGGGGCCGGGCGGCAGCGGATGTGGACGGTGAGCTCGACCGTGGGCGTCCAGCCCGTCAGGCCCATCTCGAACGCCGTGGGCGGCAGCGCGTCGACCGCGAGCAGCAGCGAGTACGGGTCGGCGTCCCGGCCGTCGGCCAGACCGAACCAGCCGCGCATCTCGCCCTTGCCGGAGGGCGCGCCGACCGCCCAGCCGAGCGTGGTCGGGTCCAGCTTCAGCATCAGCCGGTCGGTGATGGCCGAGCTGCCCGGGATCGGGGCGGGGCCGTCGTCCGGGCCGAGGCAGTGCTCGATCGGCGGGATCACGGGCGGCTTGGCGGTGGTGCGTACGTCGTCCGGGAGCGCGTCCAGGTCGCCGTAGGAGGCGAGGACGCGGATGCGCTCGACCTCGGCGCCGTTCTCGTCGTACTGGAAGAGCGAGGCCTGGCCGGTGGAGAGCGTACGGCCGGTGCGCACGCGCTGGGTGCGGACGACGGCCGGGCCCGGGGACGAGGGCGTGAGGTAGTGGGCCGTCACGCTGAACGGGTCCGCGTGCGGGAGCGCCTGACCGAGTGTGCGGCCGAGGAGGGCGAGGAGGTAGCCGCCGTTCACGGCGTGGATGATCGTCCATCCGGCCGAGAGGTGGGCGTCGTAGACGCCGTCTTCGTCTGCGCGCGGGGTGACGGCGGTGTCGCGGTCGAACTCGCTGTCCCCGATCGTTGCCTGTGCCATGCGGACACCGTACACGGGGACGTTACTGAGCGGTAGCTTTTTTCTCGTCCGAGCCGAGCCGACCGGGCAGCCGAGCCGCGCCGAGTCGGCCGGGGCACCCCGAGCGGCCGGGGCACCCCGAGCGGCCTGGCCCCCGCTCCTCCCTACTCCTCCGCCGCCGCGCTCCGCCTGTTCCACGCCCTCGGCGCCCGCCAGTGGTAGTGCATCGCCGCCAGGCGCAGCAGGAACGCGGCGACCACGGCGAATCCGCTGGTCAGCGCGTTGAGAGTGTCGAAGCGGATGCACAGCGCCACGATCGTGGCGCCCACGATCGCCGGCACCGCGTAGAGGTCGCGGTCCCAGCGGAGCAGGGACGGGACCTCGTTGGCCAGGACGTCGCGCAGTACACCGCCGCCGACCGCCGTGGCCAGGCCCAGGGTGGCGGAGGAGGTGAGGCCGAGCCCGTAGTCGTACGCCTTCGTCGTGCCCGTGACGCAGAACAGGCCGAGGCCCGCCGCGTCGAAGACGTTCACCGCGCGCTGGGTGCGCTCGACCTGGGGATGGAGGAAGAAGACCAGGACGGCGGCGAGCAGCGGGGTGAGGAAGTAGCCGAGATCGCTGAACGCGGCGGGCGGCACCGCGCCGATGATCAGATCCCGGAACAGCCCTCCGCCCAGCGCGGTGACCTCGGCCAGGACCGCGATGCCGAACACGTCGAAGTTCTTGCGTACGGCGAGCAGCGCGCCGGAGATCGCGAAGACGAAGATCCCGGCGAGGTCCAGCGAATGCTGGACGGAAGGGGTGAACAGTTCGTGGAGCACCCGACATTTTTACCCCGCGCCTGTTCGGCGCTCGAACACGCCGGGTGCTCCCGCCCGGCCGGTACCCCGCCCGGCAACCGGACCCGCCCGGCAACCGGACCGCCCGTCAACCGGACCCGCCCGCTACCAGGACCGCCCGGCCACCAGGCCCGCCGGCTACCGGACCCGCTCTCCTACCAGGCCGGCTTGCCGGTCGTGTGGATCCAGGTCTGGAAGAGGTCGTCCAGTTGCTGTCCCGAGATCTTCTCGGCCAGCGCGATGAACTGGGCCGTGTCGGCGTTGCCGTACCGGTGCAGCCTGGTCCACGTCGGCAGCAGTCTGAAGAACGCCTTGTCCCCGATGCGCTCGCGCAGCACCTGGAGTGTCAGCGCGCCGCGCCGGTAGACGGCCCCGGCGAACATCGTGTCGCGCTGCGGGTCCGCCACCTCCCGCTGCCAGAACGGGTCGTCGGCGGGCACCCGGTTGTAGTAGGCGCGGGCCAGGTCGTGCGCGGTGCCCCGGCCCTTGTGCTCCTCCCACAGCCACTGCGCGTAGCTCGCGAAGCCCTCGTTGAGCCAGATGTCCTTCCACTGCGCCACCGAGACCGAGTCCCCGAACCACTGGTGGGCGAGCTCGTGGACGATCGTGGTCTCGTTGCGCACCGCCGAGTACGCGGGCTTGGACTGCACTTCGAGCGAGAAGCCCGCCTGCGGCATGTCGTCGACGATCGCGCCCGTCTCCTCGAACGGGTACGGGCCGAAGACCTGGGACCAGTAGTCGGTGGCCTCGGCGGTGACCGCGTACACGTCGACCTGGTTCTGGTTCTTCAGGACGGGGTCGACGGCCACGTAGATCGGCGTCCCGGCCGGGGTCTTCCCCCGCTTCACGTCGAAGACGCCGATGGTCGCGGTGGCCAGGTAGGTCGCCATCGGCCGGTTCTCGCGCCAGTGGAAGTAGGAGCGGCCGCCCCGGTCGTACGAGGAGAGCAGACGGCCGTTGGAGACGCCGGTCAGGCCCTTGGGCGCGTCGATGCGGATGTCGTAGGTGGCCTTGTCGGCGGGGTGGTCGCTGGAGGGGAACCAGGTGGAGGCGGCGTTCGGCTCGCAGGCCACGAAGACGCCGTCCTTGGTCTTCATCCAGCCGTAGTCGGAGCCGAAGACGATGGGCCCGTTCAGGGCGACGGGGACTCCGCCGTAGACGACGGTCACCACGAACTCGCTGCCCCTGCGCAACTTGTGACGCGGTGTCACCACGATCTCGTCGCCGTCGCGGGTGAAGTCGGCCGGTCTGCCGTTCACCCGTATCGCGTCGACGGAGAGCTTCTGGAGGTCGAGGTCGAAGCGGGTGAGGGTCTGGGTGGCGCGGGCGGTGAGGGTGGTACGCCCGTCGAGCCGGCCGGTGTCCGGGTTGTAGCTGACGCCGAGGTCGTAGTGGAGGGCGTCGAAGCCGCCGTTGCCGAGGTCGGGGAAGTAGGGGTCGCCGATCCCGGCGGCGCCGGGCGAGCCGCCGCCGGGTGCGGCGGCGATGGTGAAGGCCGAGGCCGCCGCGGTGGCGAGGGCGAGCAGCCGTGAGGTGCGACGTGCCGAACGGGAGAGTGCCATGAGTCTGCCCTTCGAACGCGTTTCCGTGCGTACGGACAGGCAGACTCTGCACTCTCCCGTTTCGGCGTGAACATGACTTTGCCGAACCGTCATGCGTTACTTGTCGGTTGACTCCTGAGCGGGAGCGTCCGGTCCGTCCGCGCCCGGTCCGTCCGCGTCCGGCGTCCCGGCGGCCTCCACGGGCGCGGCCCCGGCGGTCGCTGCGGTCGCGGCGGCCTGGCCTGCCGCCGTGGCCCCGGGGGCCGCCGTCTCCTCGGCACTCGCTACCGCCTCGGCGGTCGCCACGGCCTCGGCCGCGACCTCCGCCCGCGCCGTCGCCTCGGCCGCCGCCTCCGCCCCGGCCGCCGCCTCCGCCCCGGTCTCCGGCTCCGCCGGGCCGGTCTCCGCCGTCCCGCCCTTGGGCGCCGACAGCTCGACCGCCTCCCGCGCCTGCGGCAGCACCGCCTCGCCCGGGACCTGGTCCGGGGCGTTCTCCGGGTGGTGGCAGGCCACCTGGTGGCCGGTCTTCAGGGCGATCAGCGGCGGCTCCTGCGTCTTGCAGACCTCCGTCGCCTTCCAGCAGCGGGTGTGGAAGCGGCAGCCGCTCGGCGGCGAGATGGGCGAGGGAACGTCGCCCTTGAGCAGGATGCGCTCGCTCTTGACGCCCTTGCGCTTGGGGTCCGGCACCGGCACCGCGGAGAGCAGCGCCTTGGTGTACGGGTGCATGGGGGCGGCGTACAGCGACTTGCGGTCGGCGATCTCCACGATCTTGCCGAGGTACATCACCGCGATCCGGTCCGAGACGTGCCGGATGACCGACAGGTCGTGGGCGATGATCACGTACGTGAGGCCCAGCTCGGTCTGGAGGTCGTCCAGGAGGTTGACCACCTGCGCCTGGATCGACACGTCGAGCGCCGAGACCGGCTCGTCCGCCACGACCAGCTTCGGGTTGAGCGCGAGCGCGCGGGCGATGCCGATGCGCTGGCGCTGGCCGCCGGAGAACTCGTGCGGATAGCGGTTGTAGTGCTCGGGGTTGAGGCCCACCAGCGCCATCAGCCGCTGGACCTCCTTCTTCACCCCGCCCTCGGGCGTGACGCCCTGGAGCCGGAACGGGGTGGAGACGATCCCGCCGATGGTGTGGCGCGGGTTCAGCGAGCCGTACGGGTCCTGGAAGATCATCTGCATGTCACGCCGGAGCGGACGCATCTTCCCGGCCGACATGTGCGTGATGTCGTGGCCCTCGAACTCGACCTTGCCGCCGGTCGGTTCGAGCAGCCGGGTCACCAGCCGGCCCATCGTCGACTTGCCGCAGCCCGACTCGCCCACCACGCCGAGGGTCTCACCCGGCATGACGTCGAAGGAGACGCCGTCGACCGCCTTGACCGCGCCGGTCTGCCGCCCGAGCAGCCCCTTCTTGATGGGGAAGTGCTTGGTGAGCCCCTCCACCCGCAGAAGCGGCTCGGGCGAGGCGGCCGACTGCTCCGGGATCGCCTTCTCGGTGCCCTCGGTGCCCGGGACGGGCTTCTTCTCGCTCTCGCTCACAGCTTCGGCGCAATCTCTTCGGTCCAGATACGGGTCCGCTCCTCCTGCGACATGTGGCAGGCCGAGAAGTGCCCTTCGGCGTCGTCCCACTGCTTGAGCTCGGGACGCACGGTGCGCGTGACGTTGTCCTTGGGGAGGTCCGCGTACGGGCAGCGCGGGTTGAAGGCGCAGCCGGACGGCACGTTGATCAGCGACGGCGGCGAGCCCTTGACGGGGATCAGCCGGTCGGTCTCCTCGCGGTCGATGCGCGGCATCGATCCCAGCAGGCCCCAGGTGTAGGGGTGCTGGGGCTCGTAGAAGACTTTCTCGGCGGGTCCGCGCTCGATGCACCGGCCGCCGTACATCACCAGGAGGTCGTCCGCCATCTCGGCGACCACGCCGAGGTCGTGCGTGATCATGATGACCGCGGAGCCGAACTCCTTCTGCAGATCGCGGATCAGGTCCAGGATCTGCGCCTGGACGGTGACGTCCAGGGCGGTGGTCGGCTCGTCCGCGATCAGCAGCTCCGGGTTGTTGACCAGCGCCATCGCGATCATCGCGCGCTGGCGCATACCGCCGGAGAACTCGTGCGGGTAGGAGTCCACGCGCTTGCGCGGCTCGGGGATGCCGACCCGGTCGAGCATCTCGATGGCCCGGGTTTTGGCGACCTTCTTGGAGACCTCGTTGTGGACCCGGTAGGCCTCCACGATCTGGGCGCCGACCGTGTAGTACGGGTGCATCGCCGAGAGCGGGTCCTGGAAGATCATCGCCATCTTCCGGCCGCGCAGCCGCCGCACGTGGTCGGGGTCGGCGCCGATCAGCTCCTCGCCGTCCAGCCACACCTCGCCGGAGATCTGCGCGTTGGCGCTGCGGTGCAGCCCCATCACGCCGAGCGAGGTCACCGACTTGCCGGAGCCGGACTCGCCCACGATGCCGAGGGTCTGGCCGGGCTTGATGTCGAAGCTGACCCCGTCGACGGACTTGACCAGGCCGTCGTCGGTGTTGAAGTGGATGCGCAGGTCCCGTACGGAGAGGAAGGCCTCCCCGGCGTCGGCGGGGCGCTCGGCCACCGGCTCGCCGACGGCCGCGCCGGTCTTGTTCAGGTCGCTCACGAGAGCCTCACCCTGGGGTCGATCGCGGCGTACACCAGGTCCACCAGCAGATTGCAGAGAACGATGAAGAAGGCGGCGACCAGGGTCACACCCATGACGATCGGGAGATCGTTGTTCTGGACGCCCTTGACCGCGTAGAAGCCGAGGCCCTGGAAGGAGAAGACCTGTTCGGTGATGACCGCGCCACCGACGAGAAGACCGAAGTCCATGCCGAAGATGGTGACGATCGGGGTGAGCGCGGCGCGCAGGCCGTGCTTGCCGACGACGGTCCGCTCCCGCAGGCCCTTGGCGCGGGCGGTGCGGATGTAGTCCTCGCCCATGGTCTCCAGCATCCCGGCCCGGGTGAGCCGGGCGTAGAGCGCGGAGTAGAGGAAGGCGAGGCTGCACCAGGGGATCAGCAGGTTCCAGGCCCAGTCGGCCGGGTTCTCCGTGAACGGTACGTAGTTCACACCGTCCCAGATGGGCCATTGGACGGTGAACAGCCCCAGGAACAGCATTCCGGTGAAGAAGATCGGGAGGGAGACGCCGGCGAGGGCGACGCCCATGAAGAAGCGGTCCAGGAAGGAGCCCCGCTTGAGGGCGGAGACGACACCGACCGCCACACCGGAGATCAGCCAGATCACGGCCGCGCCGATGGCCAGCGAGAAGGTGATCGGGATGCGCTTGGTCAGCTCTGGCCAGACCTCGACGTGGTTCCTGAACGAGTAGCCGAAGCAGGGAGCGTGGCAGACCGACGCGTCGGGACCGAACTGGTAGGTCGCGCCGACGAAGATCTGCTTGATGAAGTGCCAGTACTGCTCGTAGAGCGGTTGATCGAACCCGAGGTTCTTCTTCACCGCGGCGATCGCACCGGCATTGGCGTCCTTGCCCACGTACTGGGCGGCCAGCTGGTCCATCGTCTGGCCGGCGAGCCGGGGCACCAGGAAGTAAATCGCGAAGGTGACCGCGCTGACGATCAGCAGCAGGACCACCGCGCCGAAAACGCGTCGGATGATGTACGCAGCCACAGCTGTCCGGCAGCCGGTGCCCGCCAGGCCGGGGGTCTCCCGACCCGGCGGGCACCGGTGCCTTCACCTGCCTTTCAAAGAAACTCGGGGGTTCGACCGCTACTTACTTGGAGGAACCCATCAGCAGGTAGTCGTACATACCGAGGTACGCCTGGGTGACGGTGACGTTGGTGGCCGACGTCGGGCGGAACAGCAGGTTCTTGCGGTAGATCAGCGGAACGGCGGAGGCGTTCTCGGCGACCATCTTGTCGATGTCGCCCCAGGCCTTCTCACGGGCGGTCTTGTCCGTGTTGGAGATCGCGTCGTTCAGCGCCTTGTTGATCGCCGGGTCGTTCAGCTCCTGGACGTTGTTGCCACCGGACGGCTTGATGGCCGCGCCGTTGATGATCTGGTCCAGGAAGCCGAAGCCGGTCGGCCAGTCGGCACCCCACGCGGTCATGAGCATGCCGAGCTTGTGGTCGTGCACGTACTGCGGGTTGCCGGCGAAGTTCTGGAAGTACTTGCCCGCGGGGAAGGACTTGATCTCGGCGTTGATGTTGAGCTTCTTCAGCGACGCCTGGACCGCGGTGGCCATGGCCATCTCGGACGGGCGGTCGGAGCGGGCCGTCAGGTTGGTCGAGAAGCCGTTCGGCTGACCGCACTGCTTGAGCTCGTCCTTGGCCTTGGCCTCGTCACCCTTGTCACCAGGGGTCTCGTACAGGTTGAACTTGGCGTAGCCGTTGACCGACGGCGGCAGCAGCGTCGTGGCGACGTCGCCCTTGGGCGCGCCACCCGCGGCGGCCTGGATCGACGCCTTGTCGATGCCCCACTGGACGGCCTTGCGGCAGTGGATGTTGTCGAACGGGGCGACGTTCACGTTCAGACCGATGTACGAGGTCGCGCCGGCGTACGAACCGTCCGTCTGCGCCTTCAGCTTCGCGCTGGTGATGACCTTCGGCTGCGTCTGCGGGGCGACACCGGTGCCGGCCGCGTCGACCGTCAGGTTGTCCGCGAGCAGCTCGTTGTCGACCGTGACCGCGTTGACCTGGAACCGGATGCTGATCTTGTCGGGCAGCGCCGGGCGGTTCGGGTCGGTCTTCGGGTCCCACTGCGGGTTGCGGACGAGGGTGGCGCTCTTGCCCTCCTCGTACGACTCGAACTTGTACGGGCCGGAGGAGACGATGTGCTGGACGTAGGTCGCGCCCTTGTCCTTGTCCCTCGGCACCGGCGCCGTCTGCGAGAACGTCGCCAGGTAGTCGAAGTCCGCGAAGGCGTCCTTCAGCTTGAAGACGATGGTGGAGTCGTCCGGGGTCTCGATGGACGCGATGCCCTTGGGGTCCTTGTTCTTGTACGGACCCTCGTACTTGTCGCCACCCTCCAGGTGGGACTTGAAGTACGTCGGACCGTTGGACAGGGCCTCGGGGGCGAAGTTCGAGCGCTCGACGGCGTACTTGACGTCCTTCGAGGTGATCGGCGTGCCGTCCTCGAACTTGAGGCCCTTCTTCAGGGTGTACGTCCACGTCTTGGCGTCGGCGCTGGGCTTGCCGAGCGACTCCGCGAGGTCCGGGACCACGGTCAGGCCGTCCTTGCCGGGGGCCGGCTTGAACGTGGTGAGCGTACGGCCGTACAGGCGGGAGAAGTTCTGCACCCAGCCGTAGTACGTGTTGCCCGGGTCCAGGGAGTCCGGCACGTCCGTCATGGCGTACGTGGCGGTGCCCCCCTTCTTGTCGGACTTGTTCACGATCTGGGTGAGGGCCGCGTCGGCGGCGCTCTTACCGCTCTTGCCCTTGGAGTCGTCGTCCTTGGAGTCGTTGCACGCGGTGGCCCCCAGCGTCAGCGCCACGGCGGTAGCGATCAGAACGGTCGCTTTTCTCGTCTTCACCTGAGGAATGCCCCCTTTTGGGATGGTTGCGGCAGATGTGTCGTTGTGTGGAAGGTGCCGCGTGCTTACTTGCCTCGCGGGTCGAGGGCGTCTCGCAGCCCGTCGCCCAGCAGGTTGAACGCCAGGACCGTGATGAAGATGGCCAGGCCCGGCACGATCATGTACTGCGGGTCCGCCTCGTAGAGGTCGGTCGCGGTGGTGAGCATTCCGCCCCACGATGCCTGCGGCGGCGCGATGCCGACGCCGAGGAAGCTGAGGCCGGCCTCGAACAGGATGTTCGTGGGGATCAGGAGCGTCGCGTAGACCAGGATCGGCGCCACCAGGTTCGGCAGCAGCTCCCGGACCAGGATGAACGGGCCGCGCGCGCCGAGGCTCTTGGCGGCCTCGACGAACTCGCGCTCGCGCAGGCTGAGCGTCTGGGCCCGGACGATACGGCCCATGTACGGCCAGCTGAAGAAGCCGATCACGAAGATCAGCACACAGATCCTCAGAGGCAGCCCGGTCAGTCCGAACGCCCCGTCCTGGAGCGACGCGGAGATCGAGATGGCGAAGAGCAGCAGCGGGAACGCCAGGAACACGTCCATCGCGCGGCTGATCAGCGTGTCCGCCCAGCCGCCGTAGAACCCTGCCGTGACGCCCATGATCACGCCGATGACCACCGAGAGCAGCGTGGCGCCGCCCGCGACGAGCAGCGACACCCAGGAGCCCTCGATGATGCGGGACAGGATGTCGCGCCCGTACTGCGGGTCGACACCCAGCGGGTGCTCCCAGCTCATGCCGCCCCAGGCACCCTTGGGCGCCAGCAGGGCCGGGTCGATCAGGTCCTGGTGGAACTCGTTCGGGTCGAGCCCGAACGCCCACTGGATGGGCTTGGAGAGAACGGCGAGCAGGACGAGCAGGACGACGACGACGCCACCGGCGACCGCGAGTTTGTCGCGCTTGAAGCGCGTCCAGGCGATCTGTCCGAGCGAACGGCCTTCGATCTGGCTCTGCTTGGCCCCCGTGAGTACTGCCTCCGGCGGCACCTCGGCAGCCGATCCGGTGGTCTCGAGCGGTGCGGTCACAGTGCCTCTGACCCCTCCCGGCCGGCGGATGGCCGGCCCGTACCAGCCGCTGTGGCGGCTTGTTCCATCAGGTGGTGCGGTGATCTGCGACGGGCCAACGGGCCCTTGTTAGCCGGGAGTCTTCAACGCGTTCGCGATCACCCGCCAGACCTGACGGTGAATGGTTGCCTAAACGTGATGCGGTCAGATGACTTCCGTTATGCGGACGTCGTGATCGTCTGAGCGGACCAGTCAGGCACTAACCGACCAGATCGGTCATGTCGCCCAACTGCCCTGATGAGGTGGCCAATTGGGTGGACCAGCCGGGCGCAACCGGGGCAGGGGCGACTGTTGGGTACGTGTGGGGCGTAGGCGGTTTGTACGACGTGCGGGGGCCGTCAGTAGGCGCGCGGGGCGGCCGGCGGATAGCCGTACCCGCCCGCCGGGGCCGCCGGGGCGGCGTGCGCCTCGCGGTCGTAGAAGGGCCGGCCCTTGGCGCGCAGCCACATCCCGACCGGGTCGTACTCGTCGGAGAGGGCGACCGTGGAGACCGGCAGCCCGTCGGGGACGGCGGCGACGGACTGCTGCATCATCGCGCGCACCGCGTCGACCGACCGCGGCCCGGTGTCGTAGAGGTCGAGGCCGATCGCGAGGTACGGGGTGCCGAGCGCGGGCTGCACCCAGGCGCGGCGCAGCGCCCGCACAGCCGGGGTGCGGTGCGCGTGCTGGGTGAGCAGGGCGTAGAACTGCGGGATCTCCACGGCCGGTTCGGTGATCCTCAGCGGGCCCGCGGGCATCCGGTCCAGGCCCGTGGCGATCCGGCGCAGATCCGGCCACGGGATGCCGACCCCGCCGCCCGGGGCGTGCGGGTTGAGCCAGATCCCGTACCGGTCGGGGTAGAGGGCGCGGGCGATGTCACGGCCGGTGACCACCTCGTGGGCCCGGTTCCAACCACTGGCGGAGAGCTCCTGGGCGGAGGTCACACAGGGTGCGTACGCCACCCCGTCGACCTCCATGTTCCCGTACTGCGCGTCGGGGGCGCCGGGGCCGCCGTGCCACAGCAGCATCCACAGCCGGCCGGAGGAGGGGTCGGCGAGGGCGTGCAGCAGCGCCTCGTACGCGTCGTAGCGTCCGGGGGCCACCTGGCGCAGCATGTGCTCGACCTGCCCGGCCGCCGCGGTGCCTGACGCACTCACCCTGGGTCCCGCCCCTCTTCGGTCCCCCGCGGCGCCGGTGCACAGGCGGGCGGCCGTGGGGGGTCTACGGATTATGGAACCAGCTTATGCGGGAGGGCCGCGGAGCGGCCCGCGCGTGGGCGGACTAGACGGCGGACCGCGTGTAGAAGGGGCGCACCCGCTCCCGCATCCAGTCCCCCACCGGGTCCTGGGCGACGTCCAGCAGCACCAGGTTCACCGGCCAGCCGACCGGGACACGGCCCAGCGCCCGGCCGAGCGCCTCCATGGGGGCGTTGCGCCCGGCCCCGTCCCAGGTGGAGAACTCCACGCCGATGAAGAGCGCCGGCTCGTCCCCCTCGATGGAGGCGAGCGCGCGGCGGGCGGTGAGCACCACGCCGATGGCCTCGAACTCGGCGGAGGCGGCGGCCAGGAAGTCCACCGGGTCCTCCTGCCAGTCGGGCTCGAAGAGCCGCACCCGGGCGCCGGAGGCGGGCCCGTCCAGGGCGGTGCGCCCGGTCCGGCACAGCTCGGCCACGGCGGGCGGCGGCAGCGGTACGCCCACCGCGCCCTCCGGGTTGAGCGCGATGCCCAGCTGGGGCGGCAGCCCGCGGGCGAACTCGACGGCCGGCGCGATCGCGAACGACATGTGCGGGCCGACGCACTGGAGGAACTGCTGCTCGGAGCTGTAGACCGGGACGTACGGCGCGCCGTCGATCTCCATGGTGGGCAGATCGAGGTCCCGGCTGTCCTGGCTGCCGCCGTTGGGCAGCGGCACCCAGACGGGGTTGCGTCCCATGACCTCTATCAGGCGGGGGCCGGCCGTGGGGTTGCCCAGGGCCGCGGCCAGCGCCTCCTCCAGCTCGTTGCCCGGCCAGCCGCCGCCGCCCTGCGGGAGCGGGTGCGGGAAGTTCATACGCCGTCCTTCGTCTGCGGGTCGGTGCGGGTCACCGCGGGCCGTACGGGGCCGCTCGCGCGGTCCCGCGGAAACTCTAGCCCCGGCCGGACGGCTCCCCGAAGGCGATCCGCTCCACCGTCCGCGCCGCCTCCCGGTCCAGCAGGACCGCCGAGGCGACCCCCCGGGGGAGGCTGCCCGCCGCGACCGCCGCTATCAGGCGCGGCACCGCCCGGGAGTGGCGGGCGAAGGCGTACGCGGAGACCTTGCGGCCGCGTGCCGTCTGGCCCGCGAGCGCCACCTCGGGCGGGACGTCGAGCAGCACCAGATGCAGGGATCGCCCGCGCCGGGCCGCCCGCCGCGCCAGCGACCAGCGCACCCAGGCGTGGGTGCCGCAGTCGTGCACGACCAGGCCCCCGCCCGCCCGCAGCGCCCGGTGCATCCGCAGGAAGTGGGCGACGCGGGCCACCGGGCGGTACAGCGCGTACGGCACCCCGGGCAGCCGGGCCTCCCAGGCCTTGCGGGTGTCCTGGGAGTCGATGCCGAGGCCGGGCGCCGCCTGCCGCAGCAGGGTCGTCTTGCCGCTGCCGGGCAGTCCGGAGACCACCACCACGTCGCCCGCCGCGAACCGCAGCGTGCGCGGGGTCCCTCCGGCGCTTCCGCGCAGGTCCCGCACCGCTCGCGCCGCACCGGGCGCCGTGGCGCGCTGCGCGGGCACCGCCGGACCGGCCTTCGCCGCCGTGTGCCTGTGCACCGTCATCGGTCCTCCCCTGCCGGGTCGTGCGACCCTTCCCCAATGTGCGTAAAGAGATGGTAATAAGAGCTGAGTGATGTGCCGTTCCGCGCAGCCGTGCAATGATGTGCCCGCCAACTGCATACCGGCCGCTTGAATCCACGCGGGAGAGTCCCCGGCAGTTCCCCCAAGGCCCCAGAAGGCCGGGTGGATCGCGGGGCGCCGAAGGAGCAAGTCCCTCCCTTGAATCTCTCAGGCCCCGTACCGCGTGGATGAGGCAGATCTGAAAAGCGGGTCGCGCGTTCCCGGACGGCGTGGCTCCACCCAAGGTGCAAGCCGGGTCTCCCGGCGAACCTCTCAGGTTCCGATGACAGATGGGGAGGATCGTCCTCGCCGTCATGCCCTGGGAGCCACACCCTCATGAGCAACCCCCGTCTCACCGCCCTCGACGCGACGCACCGTTCGCTGGGCGCGACCATGACCGACTTCGCCGGCTGGGACATGCCGCTGCGCTACGGCAGCGAGCGCGACGAGCACAACGCCGTCCGCACCAGGGCCGGTCTCTTCGACCTCTCCCACATGGGTGAGATCACCGTCACCGGCCCGGAGGCCGTCAAGGCCCTGGACTACGCGCTCGTCGGCAACATCGCCACCATCGGCGTGGGCCGCGCCCGCTACACGATGATCTGCCAGGAGGACGGCGGCATCGTCGACGACCTGATCGTCTACCGCCTCGGCGAGAGCGAGTACATGGTCGTCGCCAACGCCGGCAACGCCCAGGTCGTCCTGGACGCGGTCACCGAGCGCGCGGCCGGCTTCGACGCCGAGGTCCGCGACGACCGCGACGCCTACGCGCTGCTCGCGGTCCAGGGCCCCGAGTCCCCCGGCATCGTGCAGTCGCTCACCGACGCCGACCTGGACGGCCTCAAGTACTACGCGGGCCTGCCCGGGACCGTGGCCGGCGTCCCGGCGCTGATCGCCCGTACGGGCTACACCGGCGAGGACGGCTTCGAGCTCTTCGTGGCCCCGGCCGACGCCGAGAAGCTGTGGCAGGCGCTCACCGAGGCGGGCAAGGACGCGGGCCTGGTGCCGTGTGGTCTGTCCTGCCGCGACACGCTGCGCCTTGAGGCGGGCATGCCGCTGTACGGGCACGAGCTGACCACCGCGCTGACCCCGTTCGACGCGGGGCTCGGCCGGGTCGTGAAGTTCGAGAAGGAGGGCGACTTCGTGGGGCGCGCGGCCCTGGAGGCCGCCGCCGAGCGCGCCGCCGCCAAGGCGCCGCGCAAGCTGGTGGGTCTGGTGGCCGAGGGCCGCCGGGTGCCGCGCGCCGGCTTCTCCGTGGTGGCCGGCGGCCAGGCCGTCGGCGAGGTGACCTCGGGCGCCCCGTCCCCGACCCTGGGCAAGCCGATCGCCATGGCGTACGTGGACGCCGAGCACGCCGCACCGGGCACCTCCGGCGTCGGCGTGGACATTCGCGGTACGCATGAGCCGTACGAGGTCGTGGCGCTGCCGTTCTACAAGCGCCAGAAGTGACCCCTCGCACACGCACCGCATGACTTTTCCGTTCACCACCACTCCCCCTCGTACAGGAGAATTCTGGTCATGAGCAACCCCCAGCAGCTGCGCTACAGCAAGGAGCACGAGTGGCTGTCGGACGCCGAGGGCGGCGTCTCGACGGTCGGCATCACGGAGCACGCGGCCAACGCGCTCGGTGACGTGGTGTTCGTCCAGCTCCCGGCGGTCGGTGACACGGTGACCGCGGGCGAGACCTGCGGCGAGCTGGAGTCGACCAAGTCGGTCAGCGACCTGTACTCGCCGGTCTCGGGCGAGGTCGTCGAGGCCAACCAGGACGTGGTGGACGACCCGTCCCTGGTGAACTCCGCCCCCTTCGAGGGCGGCTGGCTGTTCAAGGTGCGCGTCGCCGAGGAGCCGGGCGACCTGCTCTCCGCCGACGAGTACACCGCGTTCGCAGGCAGCTGACCACGGCGTAAGGACTGATCTTCCGATGTCGCTTCTGAACACCCCCCTTCACGAGCTCGACCCGGACGTCGCCGCGGCCGTCGACGCCGAGCTGAACCGCCAGCAGTCCACCCTGGAGATGATCGCCTCGGAGAACTTCGCTCCGGTCGCGGTCATGGAGGCCCAGGGCACGGTCCTCACCAACAAGTACGCCGAGGGCTACCCCGGACGCCGCTACTACGGCGGCTGCGAGCACGTGGACGTGACCGAGCAGATCGCGATCGACCGGGTCAAGGACCTGTTCGGCGCGGAGTACGCCAACGTCCAGCCGCACTCCGGCGCCTCCGCCAACCAGGCCGCCCTCTTCGCGATCGCCCAGCCCGGCGACACGATCCTCGGCCTGGACCTGGCGCACGGCGGCCACCTCACCCACGGCATGCGCCTGAACTTCTCCGGCAAGCAGTTCAACGTGGTCCCGTACCACGTCGACGAGGCCGGTCTGGTCGACATGGCCGAGGTCGAGCGCCTGGCCAAGGAGCACCGCCCCAAGGTGATCATCGCGGGCTGGTCGGCGTACCCGCGCCGGCTGGACTTCGCCGAGTTCCGCCGTATCGCGGACGAGGTCGAGGCCCTGCTGTGGGTCGACATGGCGCACTTCGCCGGTCTGGTCGCGGCCGGGCTGCACCCGAACCCGGTGCCGTTCGCGGACGTGGTCACCTCCACCACGCACAAGACGCTCGGCGGCCCGCGCGGCGGCATCATCCTGGCCCGGAACAAGGACTTCGCGAAGAAGCTGAACTCCGCGGTCTTCCCCGGCTTCCAGGGCGGTCCGCTGGAGCACGTGATCGCCGCCAAGGCGGTCTCGTTCAAGGTCGCGGCCTCGGAGGAGTTCAAGGAGCGCCAGCAGCGCACCCTGGACGGCGCCCGCATCCTGGCCGAGCGCCTGGTCCAGGACGACGTCACCGCGCACGGCGTCTCGATCCTGTCCGGCGGCACGGACGTGCACCTGGTCCTGGTGGACCTGCGCAACTCCGAGCTCGACGGCCAGCAGGCCGAGGACCGCCTCCACGAGGTCGGCATCACGGTCAACCGCAACGCCATCCCGAACGACCCGCGCCCCCCGATGGTCACCTCGGGCCTGCGGATCGGCACCCCGGCGCTGGCCACCCGCGGCTTCGGCGCGGACGACTTCCGTGAGGTGGCCGACATCATCGCCGAGACCCTCAAGCCGGACTTCGACAAGGACGCGCTGGCAGCCCGGGTCTCCGCCCTGGCCGCGAAGCACCCCCTGTACCCCGGCCTGAAGTAGTTTCGTACCCTTTTGTTCGTACGAATCTTCGGGGCATCGCGCACACTGGACGCACACTGGACAGTGAGTGCGGTGCCCCGAACCCTTGCACCGCCCGTTCCACCTGCTCGCTCTGCACCACCCGGCAGACAACGGCGTCTACCTCACCAAGGAGTTTTTCCGTGGCCATCTCGGTCTTCGACCTGTTCTCGATCGGCATCGGCCCGTCCAGCTCCCACACGGTCGGCCCGATGCGCGCGGCCCGCATGTTCGCGCGCCGTCTGAAGAACGAGGGCCTGCTGGCCCACACCGCCTCGATACGGGCCGAGCTGTACGGCTCGCTGGGCGCCACCGGCCACGGCCACGGCACCCCCAAGGCGGTCCTGCTGGGCCTGGAGGGCAACTCGCCGCGCACGGTCGACGTGGAGCGCGCCGACGACGAGGTGGAGCGGATCAAGTCCAGCGGGCGGATCAACCTGCTCGGCGCCCACGAGATCCCCTTCGCCTTCGACGAGGACCTGATCCTGCACCGCCGCAAGGCGCTGCCGTACCACGCCAACGGCATGACGGTCTTCGCCTACGACGGCGAGGGCGCCCTGCTCCTGGAGAAGACGTACTACTCGGTCGGCGGCGGGTTCGTCGTCGACGAGGATGCCGTCGCCGGCGAGAACCCGATCGTCCCCGACGACACCGTCCTGAAGTACCCCTTCCGCACCGGCGACGAGCTGCTGCGCCTCGCGGGCGAGACGGGTCTGTCGATCTCCGCCATGATGCTGGAGAACGAGAAGGCCTGGCGCACCGAGGACGAGATCCGCGCCGGGCTCCTGGAGATCTGGCGCGTGATGCAGGCGTGCGTCTCGCGCGGCATGTCCCGCGAGGGCATCCTGCCGGGCGGCCTCAAGGTCCGCCGCCGCGCCGCCACCACCGCCCGCCAGCTGCGCGCCGAGGGCAACCCGGACGCGCACGCGATGGAGTGGGCGACGCTGTACGCGATGGCGGTCAACGAGGAGAACGCGGCGGGCGGCCGGGTGGTCACCGCCCCCACCAACGGCGCCGCGGGCATCATCCCGGCCGTGCTGCACTACTACATGAACTTCGTGCCCGGCGCGGACGACGAGGGCGTGGTCCGCTTCCTGCTGGCCGCCGGCGCGATCGGCATGCTCTTCAAGGAGAACGCCTCGATCTCCGGCGCCGAGGTCGGCTGCCAGGGCGAGGTCGGCTCGGCCTGCTCGATGGCCGCGGGCGCCCTGGCCGAGGTCCTCGGCGGCACCCCCGAGCAGGTGGAGAACGCGGCGGAGATCGGCATGGAGCACAACCTGGGCCTGACCTGCGACCCGGTGGGCGGTCTGGTCCAGATCCCGTGCATCGAGCGGAACGGCATGGCGGCCGTGAAGGCCGTGACGGCGGCGAAGATGGCGATGCGCGGCGACGGCAGCCACAAGGTCTCCCTGGACAAGGTCATCAAGACCATGAAGGAGACGGGCGCGGACATGTCGGTGAAGTACAAGGAGACCGCGCGCGGCGGTCTGGCCGTCAACATCATCGAGTGCTGACGGAGGCGAGCACCCCGGACGCCTCCTGACGGCGCCGGGCTGTCCGGCAAGGCGGTGGCGAGGACCTTCGTGGTCTCCTCGTCGCCGCCTTTCGCCATAAAGAAGGAACACGGATTCCGCTTGCCGAACGAAAGGGCGAGCCCCGGCCGGCTGTCCGGAATGGCCGATCACCCCCATGATCGGAACCGCCGGTGCAGTTTGGCCAATTACCGTACTCCGCTTGCACGTTACGGGCGACTACAGTACGTTATCGCCGTCTTTCCGGCCTTCATCCGAGGACTCACCTGCTCCACAAGCCGAGGAGTGGAACATGCCGCGCGGGATCGAGTGCGCCGGATCCGATCTCTGCGAGGAACTCGCGGGAGCCCAGGACACGACGTTCTCGATGGTGTACGAGGGCGAGCCGCCGAGCCGGGTTATCACGGCGACGGAGAATTTCCGGCTGCTGGCCGATCTTTCACCCATGACGCTCGGCCATCTCCTTCTCCTGCCGGTGGATCACTATGTCAGCTTCGCTCAGCTGGTAAAGGATTTCGGCGACGAGCTCCGCGCATTCATGGGCACGCTCGAACCGGCTTACCGGGAAACCTTCGGCGCGTTCACCGTACTGGAACACGGATCGTGCCCCGGTATGGAGTCGAGCGCCTGCATATCCCACGCCCACTGGCACATCCTGCCGGTCGACGGACGGCGGATGAACGAGCTCATCGCGGCCGACGGGCTGGCGTCCACCGCCCTCACCGGCCTGGACGACCTGGCCGGCTTCGACGACGCCCCCTACTTCCTGTGCCTGCACGAGGAAGGGGCGCGGGTCTACCGGCCGCGGCGCGGCATGCCCCGCCAGTACCTCCGCTCGCGGGTCGCGAGGACCGTCGGCATCGCGGATCCCCTGTGGGACTACGCCCTCGTCGTCCGCAAGGACCTCTTCCGTGAAACCGTCGCGCTCACCTCTTCCTGGCGCGTCGGACCGGATTCCCACTCGACCTGAACGCAGCCCGGAGGAACCCGCATGTCCGGTGTATCCATTTCCATCGACGGCCCGACCGCCAGTGGCAAGACCACCCTGGCCACCGGCCTCGCGGAGGAACTCGGTCTGGCATTCCTGGATACCGGCGTCACCTATCGCAGCCTGGCCTACGCCCTCGACCACGTACCCGTGGAAAAGCTCAGGGCGGAACTGGGATCTCTGCTCGTCCACCAGCCGGAGGTTCATCATCCCGGGCGCGGCGGCGGAATCTGCCAGCACCATCGCGTGCTCTTCAGGGGAGAGGACATCACGCACAGGATCTGGAACGCGCAACTCGACGGACATCTGAAAGCGATTTCGCAGGACCAGGCCTGCCGGCGGGAAATCCTGCTCATGCACCGGGAGATCGTGGAGAAGTACGAGAACATCGTCGCGGTCGGCCGCGACGTGGCCACCACCCTGCTTCCCGGAGCCTCGCTCCATATCTATCTCACGGCCGAGCACGCCGTGCGCAGAGAGCGGCGCCGAGCCCAGTACCGGGACTTCACGGACCGTTCCACGGCGGTCGGCCCCGCGACGGCGCGCGACCTGGAGAACCGCGACGCCATCCGGGCCATGCCGAACGCCCTGGAGATCGACTCGACGTACACCCCGGCCGCGGCCGTCTTCAGGGCCGCTCTGCACGGGCTGCGGCGGTACTCCTCGTGAGCCCCCGGGAGGAACGGCCGGCGTACTCCGACGAACCGACCAGGGTGGCGCAGCTCGTCGGCGCGTTCCTCACCGGGCAGTCGGGAACGGTCCTCGACGCGGACGGGCTCGCCGTCCGGCTGACCGCGGGGGCGGACGCGCGGGACGACTGCGCCGTCTACGACCTGGACTCCCCGATGAGCCTGGTCGTCGGCTCCGACTACATCCGCGGCCCCAAGTTCGTCCTCTACGAACTCGGCCTGCTCTCGGGCTTCGACATCGGCTACTACCTGGCCGTCGCCAACGTCAGTGACGTGGCCGCCATGGGAGCGACCCCGATCGGCCTGCTGAGCGTGGTCCGCTACCCCCACGAGATGGACGACGCGGAGTTCCGGGACGTGATGGCCGGCATCCACCAGGGGTGCACGGACTGCGGAACGCTGAACGTCGGCGGCGACATCGGCAACGCCGAACGGCTCATCCTCTCGGCCACCGCCTTCGGCGTGTGCCGGCCGGGGACCGCGCTGATGCGCGGCGGCGCCCGGCCGGGCGACCTGCTCTGCGTCACGGGGCCCTGCGGGCTCCTGGGCGCGGCCGTCGCCTACTTCCCCCGCCGGGACACGTTCGGCAAACGCCTCCCCGAGGAGGTCGAGCGTCTGCTCCTGGACGCCTGGAAGCGTCCGCGGGCACGCGTTGCCGAGGGAAGGCTCCTCGGCGCGCGGTCATACGCGACGGCCTGCCAGGACACCTCGGACGGCCTCAAGGCGACCGTCGAACAGATCATGCGGGCGAGCGGTGTGGGGTTCCGCGTCGTCGAGGAGGACGTCCCCGTCGACCCCGCCGTGGCCATGGTCGCCGACCTGATGGGCGTCGAGCCGCTGGCGCTGGCGATGAGCGCGTCCTCCGACTTCCAGCTCGCCTTCACCCTGGACGCCGGTGCCCTCGACAGCTGCCGGTCCGCGTTCGACGTGGCCGGACTGGACTTCCATGTCATCGGTGAGGCGACGGACAGCGGAAGGGCCGAGTCCGTCAACCATCTGCATGCGGTACGTCCGCTTCCGGGAGTCGCCTGGAAGCACCAGAAGACGGATATCAGTCTCCTCGCCACCGGGCCCGTGGAGGATTAGCGCAGGAGCGGCGAAGAAGTACGGTACCGGTCGGCGCCGCGGCCGGGAACCGACCCTACAATCGAGAAATGAGGTCCTTGTCGGCCAAGCTCCTGGATCGTCTGATCCTGCTCACGGCCAGCGTCTGCATGGTGGCCCGCCAGTACGACTTCCCCGAGCGGAAATTCTGGACCGAATTATCGAGCGGTCGCCCCTACCTCATCGTGGTCCTGATCTGCACGATCGGGATATTCGGAGCGTTCACCCCGTTCCAGGCGTTGTCCGAACGGAAAAGGGTCGAGCGGAGATCGGCCATTCGCCAGGAAGTGCTCACCCATTACGGGAAAATGGCGGGGATCGCCATCAGCGCACGGCCGCCGGTCGAACTCCAGGATCTGGGACTGCACGTCTGGCGTATCCGCAGATCACTGCGCCACCCCCTCCACGGATATCTCCAGCGCGTCGCCACCTATCGGCTCGGCAGCACCCCGGCGACCCGGACTTTCGCGCCGCCCCGCGGTGTGGGCGTGGTCGGTCTCTGCTGGGAGCGCAATACGGAGGTGTCCGTCGACGTGGAGAAACTGGCCGCCGCCCTCACCGACCGGGAGAGGTTCGAGGCTCACAAGGCTGCGCACGGACCGGAGTCCGTCATGAGGCTCAGCTGGGAGGAGTTCCAGCGCGTCCGGCACCGCGGGGCGGTCTTCGCCAGCCCCATCCGGGGCGCGACCGGCACCTTTCGCGGCTGCGTCAGCGTGGACGCCGGCCGCGGGCACGACTCCCTGAACGTCCCGGACCTGTGGCACGAGGTCAACTCCCTGTGCTCACGCCTCGGGCACGGCGGCCTCGACGACATCTAGGGCCGCGAAGGGGGCGCGTCCGTGAACTACCCGCGGCCCCGGTGCGCGCCCGCGAGGCCCTCGGCCGCCTCGTCCTCGGAGCGCCGCTCACCCGCCCAGGAGTCCGGATCGCAGTTCGGCACCGCCTGGCGGATCCCGCCGCGCGGATCGTCCACGTCTCCGTGGTGCCGGGGAATCAGATGGATATGGAGGTGGTCGACGGTCCGGCCGGCGGCCCGGCCCTCGTTGACCCCGATGGTGTAGCCGTCCGGATGGTGCCGGTCGTCGATGTTCTCCTGCGCGGACCGGATCAGGGAATAGGCGTCCTTGAGTTCCCTCGCCGTCAGGTCGAAGAATGATTCGACATGCCGCTTGGGTACGATTTCGACATGCCCCTCGGCGGCCGGGAAATTGTCGTACCGGACGAAGAACGTCTTGTTCTCCCGCATGATGCGGTTGAGTTCGGGCTGATCCCGCCGGCAGAAGATGCACGCACCCACTTCCGCATTTACGCGATCGGCCGACCGCCGGCCCTTACTACCGTTCTGCCCGGCCCAGCAGAAAATATGGGGCACGAAACGACCCCATCCCGCTGCCGGTCCCCGTGATAATGAGAAAGGCACCGCCGACTCCTTTGCATCTTTTTCACTTCATCCCACCGTGCGAGCGCGAAAGCCGACCGGCGAGTAACGTGTCAGAACGGTAGCGAAGTCCTCGGTGAAACGCTAGCCGGTGAGGCGATCACGAGCCGCTGAAATCGAGGGACGCGACTCATGTTGGGACAGTTCTGTCCCGTTCATTTTTGAGTCGTTTCCTATAATGTCGCGTGCGGGACTCTTGTTGGTCCGATCGCGCGATCGATCATGATGAAATCGCGGAATCACCTGATCCGCCCGGCGGTTCACCGCGACGGGAGACGGCACGTCGGCGGGCGCGAGGAGGGGCGGCGATCAGGGGCAAAAGGGCCGCTCGGCCCGGCCGGTGACGTCGCCGGCCGGCTCGCTTCGGGGCGGGCCGGCCGGAGAGGTCGGGGTCACTTGTCGAGGGACGCCCAGAACTCCTCGAAGGAGAGCTTGCCGTCGCCGTTGGCGTCCTTGGCCCGGATGATGGCCTGGGCCACGGTCTCGGTGACGTGGAAGTCGCCCAGCTGGGCCATGACCTGCTTGTACTCGGTCGCCGTGACCTCGCCGTTGCCGTCGACGTCGAGCCGCGCGAACGCCTTGCGGGCCTCTTCTATGTCCGCCACTGGGTCCACCCCTATCTTGGTGCGTTTTTGACGGGGGTCAGACTAACCGGCCCGCCGCCCCTCGCCGTACGGCGAGGGCCCCGGCAGCGGGCGGCGGCGGGGCGGATGATGGGGCAGGAGAGAAAGCAGGGACATGGAACAGGAACTGGGCGGCATCCTGGCCGCCGCCGCGCGCGGGCACTTCCCGCCCGCCGACGGGACGACCACCGTCGTTCCCCAGCCGAACCCGCGCGACGCGGGGGTGCTGGCGTTCACCGCGCACTCGGTGGTCTTCCTGGACGAGGACCCCGCCTGGGTGCGGGACACCCTCGCCGCCACCGACGCCGATCCGCTCGGCGCCTCGATGAACCCGGGGTTCCTCACCGCCCTGATGGCCAGGACCGGCCGCCGGATGAACTGCGTCGACCTCCTCACCTGCGCGTCCGCCCTGCCCGGTGAGCCGCCGCTCGCGCTGACCGAGCTGCACGACCCGGACCACCCCCGGGTGGCGCGGGCCCACAAGTTCCGCGACGAGGTACGGGTGTGGGCGGCGGACGGCGGGGTGCTGGTGCTCGGGCGGGGCGTGGCCGGGCGCTGGGAGGCGGCGGTCGAGGTGGACGAGCGCGCCCGGGGGCGGGGGCTGGGCGTGGGGCTCGCGCTGGCGGCGCGGCATCTGGCACCCGAGCCGGTCGTCTGGGCGCAGCAGTCCCCGGGCAACGCCCGCAGCGTACGGACGTTCCAGGCGGCGGGATACCGACCCGTGGGCTCGGAGGCGCTGCTCGTGGCGCACTGACCACGGGCAACACTTCCGGCCGGGGAAGAGCGCCAAACCTCGCTCCCGGCATGTCGAGGGAGCGAGTTCCGGCCAAAAGTCCGGGACCCTCTTCCCTACGCTCCGCCACCGGGCGATAACTTCTTGCTGTCGCCGCCACACCGGGAGCACAGGGCTCCCAGGGACTCGCGGCGCTGGGGCGATTCAGGAGTGACTGCCACCACTGAAGCAACCACCACCACCTTTACCTTCCAGCCGTTCACCCGGAGCTGCCGGCTCATCTGGGACGAGGGCGACCACGTCCTCATCGGGGTGAGTCCGGGAAACAGCTACTTCAGCGCCGACCGCATCGCCGGTCTCGTCCGCTGGGCCCGCGCCCGCTTCGACCGGGTCGACCTCGTCTACGCCGACCGCCATGTGGACCGGATGTTCACCACGCTCGGGTACGACGACGAGCACGCGCGCCGACGGGCCGCCAAGGAGCTGAAGGCGGTCCGCAGAAGGATCGTCCGGGGCGTGGAGGAGGCCGGCGCCGGGCTCCCGGTCGGCGTCCACGCCCTCTCGGAGTTCGAGGGGAACGGGGTGTACGACCTGCTGCACCGCCGGGTGCGGCACTTCCTCGCCACCGACCGCGAGTTCCGCACCGGCTGCGAGGAGATGGCCGCCGCGTTCCTGGCCGGAAAGGCCGGCGGGCGGGTGAGCCAGGCGCAGACCGCCACCTGCCTCGACTACATCGCCGCCGAGCTTCCGTTCTTCCTCGACACCCCGGGCATCCTCCAGGTCCCCTCCTCGGTGTCCTGCTACCACGCGCAGATCCCGCTCACCGAGCTCCTCTACGCCAGGGGCGGCGGGCTGCGCGCCTCCCGCAACCAGGCGTACGCCGTCGTGCGGCCGCGGCTGTCCGGCCCGGAAGGAGTCGCCGCGTGAGCGCCACCGGCACGGACACCACCACCCGCACACTGCCCGCCTTCCCGTTCGGCCGGCGCGGGGACGTGCTGCCCGAGGAGTGCGCGGTGCTGCGCGCCGAGGCGCCGGTGGCCCGGGTGCGCACCCTGACCGGCGACACCGCCTGGCTGGTGAGCAGCTACGCGCTGGCCAAACAGGTGCTGGAGGACGACCGGTTCAGCCTGAAGGACACCGCGTCCCCCGGGGTCCCCCGCCAGTACGCGCTGACGATCCCCCCGGAGGTCGTCAACAACATGGGGAACATCAACAGCGCGGGGCTGCGCGGCGCGGTGATGAGGGCGCTCAACCCGCGCACCGACGGTCTGCGCCAGTGGCTGCGCGAGCGGGCGGACGAGTTCGTCGACGACCTGCTCGCCGAGGGGCCGCCGGCGGACTTCCGGGCGGGGTTCGCCGACCCCTTCTCGGCGGCCCTGCACTGCAAGGTGATCGGGGTGCCGTTCGCGGACCGGCGGCGGCTCATGAGCGGTCTGGACATCGCGTTCATGACCAGCGCGCACCCCTTCGAGGGCTCCCGCCTCAACTGGTACAAGGACCTCGGCTACATGGTCGACCGGCTCAACGCGCCCGAGGACGAGCGCGCCGGTCTGCTGGGCCGGCTCGCGGAGCTGCGGACGGAGGAGGAGTCGGCGCACCTCACCGACGAGATGCTGGCGACGGTCGCGGTCTCGCTCTTCGGCGCGGGCGCCGTCTCCACCTCGGCGTTCCTGGTCCTCGCGGTGCTCGCGCTGCTCCAGCACCCGGAGCTGATCGCGTATCTGCGGGCGCACCCGGAGCGGATGGGCCGGGCGGTGGAGGAGCTGCTGCGCTGGAACCTGTCCATCGGCGACGGGCTGCCGAGGCTGGCCACCGAGGACGTCCAGGTCGGTGACGTCCTGGTCAGGAAGGGCGAGCTGGTGCTCGTCCTGGTCGAGGGCGCCAACTTCGACCCGGCGGTCTTCACCGACCCCGAACGGCTCGACCTGGACCGCGAGGTCAACCCGCACCTCTCCTTCGGCGCGGGCCGCCACTTCTGCCCGGCCACGGGCCTGGGCCGGGCCCACGCGGAGATCGCGCTCGGGGTGCTGGTGGAGCGGCTGCCCGGGCTGCGCCTCGCGGTCCCGCCGGAGCAGCTGGTGTGGCGTACGGGCTTCATCAAGCGCCTGCCCGAACGGCTCCCGGTCCTCTGGTGAGACGCGGCCGCCCCCGGGATCACCTCCCGGGGGCGGCCGTCGGTCCGTACGCGACCGGCCGGCTCAGCGGAAGATGCCGGTGTGGCCCAGCGAGTACCGGCCGGGCTGGGGGTAGACCGCGAGGCCGTGCGGGCCCGAGCCGACCGGGATGCGGGCGATCTCCTGCCCGGTGGTGGTGTCGATGGCGTACACCTCGGCGTCGTAACGGCCCGACAGCCACAGGACCTTGCCGTCCGCCGACACCCCGCCCATGTCGGGGCTGCCGCCCTGGGGCAGGCGCCACTTCTTCGTCAGTTTGTTCCGGGCGAAGTCGAAGATGGAGATCGTGCCCTCGCCGCGGTTGGAGATGTACATCTCCTTGGAGTCGCGGCTGACGTAGAGGCCGTGGCAGCCCTTGCCGGTGGGCAGCAGCGTCGGCGTGCTGAACCGGTCGCCGTCCATGACCCACATGCCGTGCGCCATCATGTCCGCGACGTAGAAGGTCTTCCCGTCGGGGGACATCTTCACGTCCTGCGGCATCGCCCCCTCGAACGGCAGCTTCTGGTGCGCGATGACCTGCATCTTCTCCGTGTCGACCTTGAGCAGTTCGCCGGAGAACTCGCAGGAGACGATGAAGTAGCGCCCGTCCATGGAGAAGTCGGCGTGGTTGACGCCCGCGCAGTGGACCGGGACGGTCTTGACCCGGTTCATGTTGACCGGCTCGCGGAAGACCAGCTCGCGGTCCATCGACGCCATCACGACGGCGTACTTGCCGTTGGGCGTGAAGTAGAGGTTGTACGGGTCGGAGACCTGGACCGTGCGGCCCGCCTTGCCGGTCGCCGGGTCGATGGCGGTGAGGCTGTCGCCGAGGTCGTTGTTGACCCACAGGGTCTTCATGTCCCAGGAGGGCACCACGTGCTGGGGCTGGTTCCCTACGGGGATGGTCTCGATGACCTTGTACGTCTTGGGGTCGATCACCGAGACCGTGTTGGAGTTGGTGTTGGGCACGTAGACGCGTTCGAGGAAGTTCTTCACGGCCGGCTGGAGGGCGTTCGGGCGGTCCGCGGCGTAGGCGTCCTTGGGGTCCAGGACCGGCGGCATCCCGGGCAGGCCCCGGGGGACGGCCTGCTTCGGCACCGGCTGGGCGGCGCCCTTGGTGCCCAGGGCCTCGTTCCCGCCCTTGTCCGCGGACGAGGAACAGCCGGCGAGCGCGGCGAGCAGCAGGCCGCACAGCAGCGCGGCGGTCCTCTTGGTGGGGGTCGGCATCAGGTCAGCAACTCCGTGGTGGTCACCGCGCGCAGTCCGCGGCGGTCGAGGTCGGCGAGGAGGGCCGGCAGCGCGGTGACCGTGTCCGCGTAGCCGAAGTGCAGGCTCACCACGGATCCGTTGCGGATCCGCCCGGTGACGTTGCGCGTCACGGCCGGGGCGCCGGGCGAGGTGAAGTCGAGTGAGTCGACGTCGTAACTGAGCACGTGCGGGTATCCGGCGCGCCGGGCCAGTCGCTGGACGAGCGGGGTCGCGTACTGGGTACGGGAGGGCCGGAACCAGGTCCCGATGGAGCCGGTGAGCCGGCGCAGCCGGTCCGCGCAGCCGGTGATCTCGGCGTACGCCTCCTGTTCCGGGAGCGTGGAGATGTCGATGTGGCGCTGGGTGTGGTTGCCGAGGTCGTGGCCGCCGTCGAGGACGCGGCGGGCCATCGCGGGGTGCTCGTCGAGCCAGCTGCCGACGGCCAGGACGGTGACCCTGGCGCCGGCTCGTTCGGCCTCGGCGAGCACGGCGGTGGCCTCCCGGGGGTCGCCCTGGCCGTGGAAGGTGAGCGCCACCTTCGGCCGGTCGCGGGGGCCGTGGGTGACCTCGGGGGGCCGGCCCGGGAAGGCGCGGGGGGCGGGGGCGGCGCGGACGGTGCCGGGGCGTGCGGACGCGGGGGACGTGGCGGGCGTCGCGGCGGCGGGTGGCCCGGCGCCGCCCTCGTCGTGTGTGCAGCCGGCCGCGAAGGCGCCCGCGGCGGCGGCCCCCGCCCCGGCTCGCAGGGCGCTGCGGCGGTCGACGTCACGGGGAGATGGATTGAGCACATGGACATTTAAGTGCGCCGAAGGGCGGAAGGTAATGATTGACCCATTTCAGGACCTTTACGGGTCGCCGAACACGCCACTCACTCAGAGAGCTGGTTCGTTGAATCACTCAGCGGTACCCATACTTATTCAGCATTTGGAAGGTGCGTGCTCTAACTCACCTACGATTCAGAGCTAAACTGTAGCGGTATGGGGAAGTTTGTCCGAGTAAGGACTTTTGGCGTGAAGGCCCCCCGTCTGCCATAGTCGGAGACACGACCCCTCATTGACCCGAGTTCGGTCGTCCTCAGTCGCCGTGGATCACACCCCCTCCGGTTCCACGGCGGCGCTCCGCAGAAGCCCCCGCAGGCAGGCCGTACCCGGCAGGCACGGGGGCTTCGGCGCGTTCGGGGCCATGGACGAGCGGCTGTCAGCGGTCGGCGACCCGCATCTCGAACCAGGTGGTCTTGCCGCGCGGCAGCAGATCCACGCCCCAGCGGTCGGAGAGCTTGTCGACGAGGAAGAGGCCGCGCCCGCTGGTGTCCATCTCGTGGACCGGCATCAGACAGGGCAGCCCGCGCGAGGGGTCGCGCACCTCGATCCTGATCCAGCCGCGCCGCCGCAGCATCCGCAGCCCGAAGGCGCGGGCGCCGGTGTGACGGACCGCGTTGCCGACCAGTTCGGAGACGAGCAGGATCGCCTGTTCGGCGAGGGCCGGGGAGAGCGCCCACTGGCGCAGTATCACGCACTGGGTGAGCCGGCGCGCGGTCGCCGCGGACTCGGGCCGGGACGGCAGCCGCACTTCCTCGTCCGTCGGGTTGCCGAACAACTCCAGTGCCTTGAGCGCCCGTTCGTCCTCGACGGCAGGCGACCACCGAGCCGCGGTCGCGCCGCCGCGCTGCCGCGGTTGTTCCACACCCTCCAGCCCCGCCATGCCCCCATCATGGCCGCCCGGAGCCGTCTCCGGGGGCGTTCCTGGGGAAAACGGCCCCCGGAACCAGAGGTTCCGGGGAGCTCGTTCAGCATGCGCCGACGGCCGTGGATCATGCCCGTACCGGCCGCGAACTGCGATGACGGGCCGCGACCGGCTGATCACCAAGCGTTCGGGGACGGCCGTACTTAAGGCTGTCTTAAGGCCAGGCTAATCCACCCGCAGGGTGTACGGCGCTCTTGCCGGCCGGGGGACGGTCAGAGGAACTTGGCCTTGCCCGGGCCCTCCTCGACGAAGCTCCGCATCCCGCGCTCGCGGTCCTCGGTCGCGAACAGCCCGGCGAACCAGTTGCGTTCGACGGCGAGGCCGGTCTCGATGTCCGTCTCCAGTCCCGCGTCGACGCACTCCTTGGCGGCGCGCAGCGCGAGCGCCGGTCCCTGGGCGAGCTTCGCCGCCCAGGCGTGCGCCTCGGCGTACACCTGGTCCGCGGCGACCACCCGGTCCACCAGGCCCAGCGCCAGGGCCTCTTCGGCCTTGACCATCCGGCCGGTGAAGATGAGGTCCTTGGCCCGGGACGGGCCGATCAGCCGGGACAGCCGCTGGGTGCCGCCCGCGCCCGGGATCAGGCCGAGCAGGATCTCGGGCTGGCCCAGCTTGGCGTTGTCGGCGGCGATACGGAAGTCGGCGCAGAGCGCCAGCTCGCAGCCGCCGCCGAGCGCGTACCCGGTGACGGCGGCGACGACGGGCTTGGGGATGCGCGCGACGGCGGTGAAGGACTCCTGGAGCGCGCGGGAGCGCACCACCATGGCGGCGTGGTCCATCGCCTGCATCTCCTTGATGTCCGCGCCCGCCGCGAACACCTTCTCACCGCCGTAGATCACCACGGCGCGTACGTCGTCACGGCGGCCCGCCTCCTCGGCGAGCTCGCGCAGCCGGTCCTGGATCGCGATGTCCAGGGCGTTCATCGGGGGGCGGTCCAGGCGGAGGGTGCCGACGCCTTCGGAGACTTCGAGGGTCACAGTCATGCCAGCAGGTTAGTGGCCGTTAACGACGGCGGACCCGGTGCCGTTGGTCACAGCACCGGGTCCGTCGCGAAGGAGGGAGGGGGTATTACTTCGTCCACTCCGCCCAGGACAGGTTCCAGCCGTTGAGGCCGTTGTCCGGCTGGATCTGCTTGTCCTTGGAGTTCTTCACGACGACCACGTCACCGATGAGCGAGCGGTCGTAGAACCAGGCCGCCGGGGTGGAGGAGTCGCCCGCGCCGCGCGCGTCGCGCAGACCCACGCAGCCGTGGCTGGTGTTGGTGTTGCCGAACACCGACGGGTCGCCCCAGTAGTTGCCGTGGATGAAGGTGCCCGAGCTCGACAGGCGCATCGCGTGCGGCACGTCCTTGATGTCGTACTCGCCGCCGAAGCCCACGGTGGCGCCGTTCATCCGGGTCACCTGGTACTTCTCGCTGATCACCATCTGGCCGTTGTACGTGGTGTTCGCCGGGGAGCCCGCGCTGATCGGGATGGTGCGCAGGACCTTGCCGTCGCGCACGACGGTCATGGTGTGGGCGGCGGCGTCCACGGTGGAGACCTGCGAGCGGCCCACGGTGAACTTCACCGTACGGGTCTGCTTGCCGTAGACACCGGGGCGGCCCTCGACGCCGTCGAGGTTGAACTTGACGGTCACCTTGGTGCCGGCGGCCCAGTACTTCTCGGGGCGGAAGTCCAGGCGGTCGTTGCCGAACCAGTGGCCCTCGACCGGCACCGACGGCTCGGCCGTCACCTTGATGGCCTTCTCGACGGCCTGCGGGTTGGTGATGCCGCGGCTGAAGTTGATGGACACCGGCATGCCGACGCCGACGGTGTCGCCGTCCTCGGGGGCGTAGGTGCCGATGAAGGTGTTCTTCGGGACGAGCGTGGTGAAGGTGGTGTCCTTGGCGGACTCGCGGCCGTCCTCGTCCTTGGCGACCGCGTGCACCTTGTACTTGGTGGCGGAGGCGAGGTGCTGGTCCGGGGCCCAGGTGCTGCCGTCGGCGGAGATCTTCCCGGCCACCGCGTTGCCCTTGGTGTCGGCGACCGCGACGGCGGTGAGCCTGCCCTGGGAGGCGGAGATCTTCAGCGCGCCGCTGGTCGCCACGTCGGCGGAGCCGTCCTTGGGCGCCACGGTCACGACCGCGGCGGAGGCCTTGGTGTCCTCGGCCGCCTTGCCGGCGCCCGCCTTGCCCTTGCCGTCCCCGCCCCCGGAGTCGTCGCCACCGCACGCCGAGACCAGCAGGAGCAGCGCCCCCAGCAGCAGAGCCAGCAGACCGGGCGTACCGCGCCGCCGTCCCGCCGCTCTGGTCGGAGCCCCCGATATGTGCTGCCCGTTCACGACAGTTCTCTCCCCTCGCACGGCCGGGAACACGCCACGGCCCGCACTGAAAAACACCCCCGTGCGCGTCCTCGCGCGCACACGATTGCTTAGGTAATCACACCGGAAGCGCACACGACGCCACACGAATGTCACCGTTCAGTCCCAATGGTCCCGTGCGTTCGCCGGGGCTCCCTCGCGACGTCACCGGGGGTGTGTACGGGCCCGGACCCGGCCGGCGGGAGAGGGCCGGCGGGCGGGGCCGTACGTCGAGGGAGGCGTCAGAGCGCCGAGCCCGCCCTCCACTTCGCCCAGGACAGGTTCCAGCCACCGAGGCCGTTGTCGGGCGCGACCGTCTTGTCCCGGGAGTTGACCACCTCCACCACGTCCCCGACGAGCGTGCGGTCGAAGAACCAGCCCGCCGGGGTGTCGGGGCTGCCGCCCTTCACATCGCGCAGGCCCACACAGCCGTGGCTGGTGTTGCTGGAGCCGAAGGTGGTCGGGGGGGCCCAGTAGTTGCCGTGCAGGAAGGTGCCGGAGGCGGTCAGCCGGATGGCGTGCGGCACGTCCGGGATGTCGTACTCCCCGCCGAAGCCGACCGTACGGCTGTTCATCCGCGTCACGTCGAACATCTCGGTGACCACCATCTTGCCGTTGTACGTGGTGTTCTTGGGCGACCCCGCCGAGATCGGGACCGTACTGACCAGCTCGCCGCCGCGGCGCACCTCCATCGTGTGCGCCTCGGCGTCCACCAGGGACTCCTGGGCGCGCCCGATGGTGAAGCCGACCCGCTTCTCCTGGATGCCGTAGACCCCCGGGGCGCCGGGGACGTCGCGCAGCCGCATGTCGACGGTGACCCTGGTGCCCGGCCTCCAGTACTCCCGGGGCCGGAAGTCGAGCCGCTCCTTGCCGAACCAGTGGCCCACCACCGGCACCGGCGGGCTCGCCGTGACCTTGATGGCGCGCTCCACGGCCGCCCTGTTCCCGATCGGCTGGTTGAAGGTGAACGAGACGATCATGCCGACGCCGACCGTGGAGCGGTTCTCCGGTGTGAAGTAGCCGATGAACCGGTGCTCGGGCACCAGCGTGGTGAAGCTGGTGTGCCGCGCCTGGCGGTGGCCGTGGCCGTCCAGCGCCACCGCGTCCACCGTGTACTTGGCGGCCAGTTCCAGCCGTCCCGCCGCCTGGCCGGCCGGCTCCCAGGAGAGGCCGTCCTCGCTGATCCGGCCCGGCACCTCCTCGGGCTGGGCGTCCTCGGCCTTCATGACCTTGACCCGTTCCAGGCGCCCGTCGGGCACCCGCACCACGATCCTCCCGTCCGCCTTGACGCCCTTGGCCCCGTCGTCCGGCGTCACCCGGATCACGTCCCGGGGCGCGGGCGCCTTGCCCGCCACCACGTCCTTGACTCCGGCGACGCCGCCGAGGCCGCCGACGCCGCCGTGGCTGCCGCTGCACCCGGCCGCCCCGGCGACCAGCGCCGCCGTCAGTCCGACCCATGCCAGGGCGGCCGCGGTGCTCGCCCCTGCCCGCTTCAGTACGAATCTCACGACCGGTCAACGACTCCGCCCGGCCCGGGGAAACGTGAGTACGAGCCGGGTAACGGGAAGAACCCCTGCGAGGACACGCGTGGAGAGCCGCGGCCGGGACGCCGCGCTCGTCCAGGCGCCGAGCCGCGGGAGGCCGAGGGGTGTCGAGCGCAGCCGAGCAGGAGGCGGAGCGGGGGGTGGGGCGACCGGCTCCGCACGAGGAAGGGCACCGGGAACTGAACGGGCACCGCGACCGCCGGCTCGGCTCCACCGGGCCGCCGCCTGTCTGGCCGGGCACGCCGACCCCGCTGGGGGCCCGGTTCCGGGTGGGTCCTGACGGGGTGGCGGGCACCAACTTCGCGCTCTGGGCGGGCGGGGCGGAGGCGGTGGAGCTGTGCCTGTTCGACGCGGCGGGCACCGAGACCCGACTCCCGCTGGTCGAGCTCACCCATGAGATCTGGCACGGTTTCGTCCCCGGCGTACGGCCGGGCCGGCGGTACGGCTACCGGGTGCACGGCCGCTGGGACCCGTGGACCGGGGCCCGCTGGAACCCGTCGAAGCTGCTCCTCGACCCGTACGCGCGCGCGGTCGACGGCGACTTCACGCTGCCGCCGCAGGTGTACGGGCACGTCCGGGACTGGCCGCAGCAGCACGTGGCCGACACGGTCCGCGACGGCCGGGACTCGGCGCCGTACGTCCCCAAGGGAGTCGTCGTCCACGATGACGACGACTGGGCCGACGACCGCCGCCCCAAGACGCCGTGGGCGGACTCGGTCATCTACGAACTGCACGTGCGCGGCTTCACCAAGCGGCACCCGGGGATTCCCGAGGAACTGCGCGGTACGTACGCCGGCCTGGCGCACCCGGCGGCGCTCGACCACCTCACCGGCCTCGGGGTGACGGCGGTCGAGCTGCTGCCGGTGCACCAGTTCGCCCACGAGGACCATCTGCTGCGCCGGGGCCTGCGCAACTACTGGGGCTACAACTCGGTCGGCTACTTCGCGCCGCACGCGGCCTACTCGGCGTCCGGCACGGCCGGGCAGCAGGTCGGCGAGTTCAAGCGGATGGTGCGGGCGCTGCACGCGGCGGGCATCGAGGTCATCCTCGACGTCGTCTACAACCACACGGCCGAGGCGGGCGAGCGCGGGCCGACGCTGTCGCTGCGCGGGATCGACAACAAGGGCTACTACCGGCTCCAGCCGGACGCCCGCCGGTACGCGGACTACACCGGCTGCGGCAACACCCTGCACGTGGTGCAGCCCCAGGTACTGCGGCTGATCACGGACTCGCTGCGGTACTGGGTGACGGAGATGGGGGTGGACGGCTTCCGCTTCGACCTCGCGGCGGCCCTCGCCCGCTCGATGCACGACGTCGACATGCTCTCCCCGTTCCTGGCCGTCATCGCCCAGGACCCGGTGCTGCGCCGGGTGAAGCTGATCGCGGAACCCTGGGACGTGGGGCGCGGCGGATACCAGGTCGGGGCCTTCCCGCCGCTGTGGACCGAGTGGAACGACCGCTACCGGGACGCGGTGCGGGACTTCTGGCGGGGCGCGCTGCCGGACGTACGCGATCTGGGCTACCGCCTGTCGGGGTCGAGCGACCTGTACGCCTGGGGCGGGCGCCGCCCGTACGCCTCGATCAACTTCATCACCGCGCACGACGGCTTCACCCTGCGCGACCTGGTGTCGTACGAGCGCAAGCACAACGAGGCGAACGGGGAGGGCAACCGGGACGGCACCGACGACAACCGGTCCTGGAACTGCGGGGTGGAGGGCGAGACGGACGACCCGGCGGTCAACGCCCTGCGCCGCCGCCAGCTCCGCAACCTGCTCACGACCCTCCTGGTCTCCACCGGGGTGCCGATGCTGGTGGCCGGGGACGAGATGGGGCGCACGCAGGGGGGCAACAACAACGCGTACTGCCAGGACGGGGAGGTGGGGTGGGTCGACTGGTCCCTTCTGGAGGAGCCGGGGCCGCGCGGCCTGCTCGAACTGGCCCGCCGCCTGCTGGCGCTGCGCCACCGCCATCCCGTGCTGCGCCGGCGCGCGTTCTTCTCCGGCCGGGCGCAGGGGGCGGACGGGCTGCGGGACCTGGCGTGGTTCACCGCGCGCGGGGAGGAGATGACCGAGCGGGACTGGTACGCGCCGACGGCCACGCTCGGGCTGTACCTCTCGGGCCGCGACATCCCCGGCCGCGACGCCCGGGGCGCTCCGGTGGTGGACGACAGCTTCCTGATCGTCCTGCACGCGGGAAGCCGCCCGACGCGGTTCGTGGTGCCGGGCCCGCCCTGGGGCGAGGCCTACGAGGTCCTGGTGGACACGGCGTCGGAGGACCAGTCGCGGGCGCCGGGGCGGGCGCACCGGGGCGGGGCGGAGGTGGAGGTGGGGGCGCGGTCGGTGCAGGTGCTGCGCGTGGCGGGCTGACCTTCCCGCGCCGCCCGCGCCACCGCTCTCCAGCCAAAAAGCCGGTGGGCGTTGTCGGCGGCGAAGTTTAGGCTCGATGGTTGATGCCCGACACATATGAACTCCACGATGCCCCCACCGGGAACCGGTCGACGGTCCGTACACTGCTGCGGCTCTGGCCGTACGTACGTCCCGTACGGGTCCGGCTCTTCACCGCCGCGACCGTCGCGGTCGTCGCGTCCTGCCTCGGTCTGGTGATCCCGCTCGTCCTGAAGTGGATCGTCGACGGCCCGGTGAGCGACGGCGACCCCGGCGGGGTCTGGCTCGGCGCGCTCGTCCTGCTGCTGCTCGGCGTGGCCGAGGCGCTCCTCTTCGGTCTGCGCCGGTGGCTGGTGGCGCGGCCGCTGGCCGGGGTGGAGGCGGCGATGCGGGCGGACCTGTACCGGCATGTCCAGCGGCTGCCGGTGTCCTTCCACGACCGGTGGCCCTCGGGCCAGTTGCTGTCGCGGGGCACCACGGATCTGAGCCTGGTACGGATGTTCCTGGCTTTCCCGTTGACCTTCCTGCTGGTCAACGGGGTGACCATCGTGGTGGGGTTCGTGATCCTGCTGTCGCAGGAGTGGACGCTGGGGCTGGTGCTGATCATCCCGGTGGTGCCGCTGGTGGCGCTGTGCTCGCTCTTCGAGACGCGGTACTCGCTGGCGGCGCGGCGGGCGCAGGACCAGGTGGGTGATCTGACGACGGTGGTCGAGGAGAGCGTGCTCGGCATCCGGATCATCAAGGGGTTCGGCCGCCATCGCGCCCAGGCGCGGGCGTTCGGGGAGCTGGCGCGGGGGCTGCGCGGCACCGAGCTGCACAAGGCGCGGCTGCTCGCGGCGCTGTGGGGCGTGATCACGGCGGTCCCGGAGCTGGCGATCGGGGCGGCGCTGGTGCTGGGGACGGTCCGGGTGGCCGACGGCGGCCTGTCGGCGGGGACGCTGGTGGCGTTCCTGTCCACGGCGCTGGCGCTGCGGTGGCCGGTGGACTCGATCGGGTTCCTGCTGGCGATGAGCCAGGAGGCGGGGACGGCGACGGAGCGGTTCTTCGAGGTCCTGGACGAGCCAGTCCCTCCGGCGGGAAAGCCCGCCACCCCGGGGACCACGCCCCCGGCCCCCGAGCGGCCGGCCCCTCATGCGTGCGAACCCGGCGTCCCGGGGGCCGCTGCCCCGGATCCCGGTGCGCGTCCTGACTGCGGGTCGGTGGGGGCCGGTCGCGCAGTTCCCCGCGCCCCTGAGGGGACGGGGCCTGCGGCCCCTGTCCCGGCCGAGGCGCCGCAGGCGCCTTCAGGGGCGCGGGGAACTGCGCGAGCAACCGAGCACGGCCCGCGGACGAATCCCCGGCCGGAAAGGGGCGCGGGGAACGGCGCGACCGGCCACCGAGCACCCGCGGACGAACTCCCGGCCGGGCAGGGGCGCGGGGAACCGCGCGACCAGCCACCCAGCACCCGCGGACAGGGCCCGGGCCAAGACCTCGGCATCCGCTTCCACCAGGTCTCCTTCCGCTACCCCGACGCGCCCCCGGACAGCCCGCCCCTGCTCACCCGCGTCGACCTGCACATCCGCAGTGGCGAGACCATGGCCGTCGTCGGAGGGACCGGGTCCGGGAAGACCACCCTCACCGCCCTCGTGCCGCGGCTGTACGAGGCCACGGGAGGGCGGATCACCCTCGACGGGGTCGACATCGCCGGCATGCCGCGCGACGAACTGCGCGCGCTCGTCGCCGTGGCCTTCGAGGAGCCGACCCTCTTCTCCGCCTCCGTGGGCGAGAACGTCCTGATGGGCGGCGGCGGCCCCGAGGACCTCGACCGCGCGCTGGACGTCGCGCAGGCCGGCTTCGTACGGGAGCTGCCGCACGGCGTCGACACCCAGGTCGGCGAGCAGGGGCTCAGCCTCTCCGGCGGGCAGCGCCAGCGGCTGGCGCTGGCGCGGGCGGTCGTCGGGCGGCCCAGGTTCCTGGTCCTGGACGACCCGCTCTCCGCGCTCGACGTGCACACCGAGGCCCGCGTCGAGGCGGCCCTGCGCGACGTGCTGCGCGAGACCACCGCGCTGGTGGTCGCCCACCGGCCGTCGACGGTGATGCTCGCCGACCGGGTCGCGCTGCTGTCCGACGGGCGCGTCGCCGCGGTCGGCACCCATCAGGAGCTGCTGCGGACCAACGCGGAGTACGCCTGGCTGATGTCCGGTACCGGGGACGAGGGGGAGAAGCGATGACCACCACCATCGGGGCGCAGTGGCAGGCCCAACCGGAGGAGCCGGAGGAGCCGGCGGAGCCGGACCGGCGGCGGCCCGCGGCGGATCCCTTCGACCGCGACGCCCTCCCCTCCCCGCCCGGCGCCACCCGCGCCCTCCTGCTCGACCTGCTGCGGCCGATGCGCCGGCGCGTCGTCGTCACCGCGCTGCTCATCCTGTTGCAGCAGGCCGCCGTGCAGGCGGGTCCGCTGCTGGTCGCGTACGCCATCGACCGCGGCGTGCCCGCCTTCCGGGCGCACGACTACGGACCGCTGATCGCCGTCGGCTCCGGCTACCTCGTCTGCGCCCTGGGCGCCGGACTGCTCCAGTACGCGTTCATCGGCGCCTCCACCCGTGTCGGCCAGGACATCCTGCTCGACCTGCGCGGACGGATCTTCCGGCACGCGCAGGCGCTGAGCGTGGACTTCCACGAGCGCTACACCTCGGGCCGGCTCATCTCCCGCTCCACCTCGGACGTGGAGTCGCTGCGCGAGCTCTTCAACGAGGGGCTCCAGGAGCTCATCGGCGTGGTGCTGTCCGCGGTGTACATCTGCGTGATGCTGCTCTGGCTGGACTGGGGCACCGGCGCCCTCGCGGTGGCCTCGTACGCGCCGCTGCACCTGCTGATCCGCCGCTACCGGCGCCGCGCGTCGGTGGCCTTCGACGCCCGCTCCACCGCCATCGCGGCCGTGATCGTCAAGTTCGCGGAGACCCTCAACGGCATCCGCCCGGTCCAGGCGTTCCGCCGGGAGCGCGCCAACGACGAGGAGTTCCAGCGGCTCAACCACCACCACGAGCGCACCAACGGCGACGCGATCCTGGAGATGGCGCAGTACGTGGTGGGCTCGCGCCTGGTGGCCAACACCGCCGTCGCCGCGATGGTGCTGTGGGGCGCCTACCGGGTCGCCGACGGCACCATGGCGCTCGGGGTGCTGGCGGCCGCCGTGCTGTATCTGCGGCGGCTGTACGACCCGATCGACCGGCTGGGGATGTTCCTCAACTCGTGCGAGGCCGCCGTCTCTTCGCTGGGGAAGATCGCCGGTCTCCTCGCGCAGCGGCCGACGGTGCCCGAGCCCGAGCGGCCGGTGCCGCTGCCGGAGCGCGGCGGTGAACTGCCGGGCCGCGAGGTCGTGTTCGAGGACGTGAGCTTCTCGTACCGGACGGGCGGCGAGGTGCTGCCCCGTTTCGACCTGACGATCCCCGCCGGGCAGACCGTGGCCGTGGTCGGCTCGACCGGCGCCGGCAAGTCCACCCTCGCCAAGCTGCTGGCCCGCTTCTACGACCCTTCCCCCACCCCCACGACAAGCTCCGAGCAGGGGGTGCCCCGGCCCGGCCGGGTGCTCCTCGACGGCGTCGACCTGCGCGAGCTCGCCACGCCCGACCTGCGGCGCGGGGTCGTGATGGTCACCCAGGAGGCGTTCCTCTTCTCCGGGACGGTCGCCGACAACATCGCCATCGGCCGCCCCGAGGCGACCCGCGAGGAGATCGAGCGGGCCGCGAAGGCGATCGGCGCGCACGACTTCATCGTCCGGCTGCCCGACGGCTACGACACGGACGTACGCAAGCGCGGCGGGCGCATCTCGGCGGGCCAGCGCCAGCTGGTGGCCTTCGCCCGGGCGCTGCTCGCGGACCCGGCGGTGCTGATCCTGGACGAGGCGACCTCGTCCCTGGACATCCCGGGCGAGCGGGCGGTGCAGCGCGCGATGCACACCGTGCTGCACGGCCGTACCGCCGTCGTCATCGCCCACCGGCTGTCGACCGTGGAGATCGCGGACCGGGTGCTGGTGATGGACCGCGGCCGGATCGTCGAGGACGGCTCCCCCGCCGAACTCATCGCGGGCACCGGCCGGTTCGCCCATCTGCACCGGGCCTGGCGCGAGAGCCTGGCGTAGCCGAAAGGGGCGCGGCGGGGGAACCGGTTCGCCGCCGCGCCCGTCCCACCTCATCGCCGTGTGCGGCGCACCGTCCGCCTGACGGACACCGGGCGGGGCCGGCGCGGGCCACCGCGAAGGCGCATTGCGGCCATTGTGCGAAGGGACCCGGGCAACCGTCGCGGGCACCCTTCGCGCTGGTGGGGCGGGGCGCGTATCCGGACACTCCCGTCGATCGCGGCGCACCCGACTGCACTCTGGACACACGGTGTTGACAAAGGAAACGTCCGCTTAACGAACGCCATCTTTCGTACAACGAACGATTTCCGGCCATCTTCTTGACGCGCTCCTGACAGCGGCAGGCCACTCCTGGCACTCTCTCCCCGATCCACGATTCACCGCTCCGCATGCTCCGCCCGGCCGGCCCTACCCAGCCGCCGGTACCCCCCTCGCAGAAGGAGTTCGCGTGAGATCCACGCACCGTCGTCGTGCCACCGCCACCGCCGCCCTGCTCTCCGCAGCCGCCATGCTCACCGTCGGAGTCCAGGCCACCAGTGCCAGCGCACGCCCCGACGACTCCGCGTCCGCAAGCGCCCTCAAGGCGCAGGCCGTACGCAACCCGGGCGCTCTGCCCGCCAAGCTCTCGCCCTCACAACGGGCCGAGCTCATACGCCAGGCCGGCGACAGCACGGCGGACACCGCCAAGAAGCTCGGCCTCGGCACCCAGGAGAAGCTCGTCGTCCGCGACGTGACCAAGGACCAGGACGGCACGACGCACACGCGGTACGAGCGCACCTACGCCGGACTGCCGGTCCTCGGCGGCGACCTCGTCGTCGACACGACCGCGAGCGGCCTGACGCGGGGTGTCACCAAGGCCTCCGGCGCCGAGCTGAAGAACGTCGCCACCACCGCCAAGCAGGGCCCGGCCGGCGCGCAGAAGCAGGCCCTCGCGGCCGCCGCCGACAAGGGCGCCAAGAAGGCCACCGCCGACCGCGCCCCGCGCAAGGTCGTCTGGATGGCCAAGGGCACGCCGACCCTCGCGTACGAGACGGTCGTCGGCGGTCTGCAGGAGGACGGCACGCCGAACCAGCTGCACGTCATCACCGACGCGTCGACCGGCGCCAAGCTGTACCAGTGGCAGGGCATCGAGACCGGTGTCGGCAACACCCACTACAGCGGCCAGGTCACCCTCGGCACCACGCAGTCGGGTTCGACGTACACGCTGACCGACGCCGGGCGCGGCGGTCACAAGACGTACAACCTGAACCACGGCTCCTCCGGCACCGGCACGCTGTTCTCGCAGTCCAGCGACACCTGGGGCGACGGCACCAACTCCAACCCCGCCACCGCGGGCGCCGACGCCGCCTACGGCGCGGGCCAGACCTGGGACTTCTACAAGAACGTCTTCGGCCGCAGCGGCATCCGCGGCGACGGCGTCGGCGCGTACTCCCGCGTCCACTACGGCAACGCGTACGTCAACGCGTTCTGGGACGACAGCTGCTTCTGCATGACGTACGGCGACGGCTCGGGCAACAACGACCCGCTGACCTCGCTGGACGTGGCGGGCCACGAGATGACGCACGGCGTCACCTCCAACACGGCGGGCCTGAACTACAGCGGTGAGTCCGGCGGCCTCAACGAGGCGACCTCGGACATCTTCGGCACCGCGGTGGAGTTCTACTCCAACAACTCCTCCGACGTCGGCGACTACCTCATCGGCGAGAAGATCAACATCAACGGCGACGGCACCCCGCTGCGCTACATGGACAAGCCGAGCAAGGACGGCGGCTCCAAGGACAGCTGGTACTCCGGCATCGGCAACCTGGACGTCCACTACTCCTCGGGCCCGGCGAACCACTGGTTCTACCTGGCCTCCGAGGGCAGCGGCACCAAGGTCATCAACGGCGTGACCTACAACTCGCCGACCTCCGACGGCCTGCCGGTCACCGGCATCGGCCGCGACAAGGCCCAGCTGATCTGGTACAAGGCGCTCACCACGAAGTTCAGCTCCACCACCAACTACGCGGGCGCCCGTACGGGCACCATCGCGGCGGCGACCGAGCTGTACGGGGCGGGCAGCGCCGAGGTCAACAACATCACCGACGCCTGGGCGGCCATCGCGGTCGGCGCCCGGCACGGCGGCACCGACCCGGGCGGCAAGGTCTTCGAGAACGGCACCAACGTCAACATCCCCGACTCCCCCGGAGCGGCGGTCACCTCGTCGGTCACCGTCTCGGGCGTCACGGGCAACGCGCCCAGCACCCTCAAGGTCGGCGTCAAGATCGTCCACACCTACATCGGCGACCTCCAGATCGACCTGGTGGCGCCCGACGGTTCGGTGTACGCGCTGAAGGCCACGGGCACGGGCGGCTCGACGGACAACATCGACACCACGTACACGGTCAACGCCTCCTCGGAGGTCGCCAACGGCACCTGGAAGCTGCGGGTCCAGGACAAGGCGGCGTACGACACGGGCTACATCGACAACTTCAAGCTCACGTTCTGAGCCTTCGGGCTCTGCTCACGGTCAGGCGGCTGACCGGGACGTGAAGGCAAAGGTGCCCGGGCCCCTGTGGGGGGTCCGGGCACCATTCGTTTTTGCGCGAGCCGTTCAGTCCGCCATCACAGGATGATTTCCCGACGGCGCAGATCGAGCAGGTCGGGATCCTGGCGGACCAGCTCCTGCTCGAACTCCTGCCAGCCCTTCTCCTTGACGAAGGCCGCCTCCGAGGGGCCGATCGGCACCAGCCACACCACGGAGACCGTGGTGCCGTTCTCCACGACGACCTCGGCGAAGTCGTCGTCAAAGTAGACCGGAGAGGACGCGTAGAGGGAGCTCAGGACACTGCCCGGCGCCAGTGGCATCGGCAGGGGGACCACGTCCCCGCGCAGCACCGCGTCGCCGCTGGTGACCAAGCGCTCCGACACGTACTCCAGGACGCCCGCGAACGGGCCGTACTCGTCACCCGCGAGCGGCCGGTTGCACCCCAGCAGCTCCAGGTGCTGATGACGGCCCGAGGTGCGGGAGACCAGCGGCGTGCTGAAGAGCCCGACGGTGGCGAAGGACTGGACGCCCTCCAGGGCACCCCCGGTGAAATATCCGACCTGGGGGGTGCCCGGAGGGGACTGCTCGGCCGCCGACCACGACCCGACCATCCGGCCGAGGCGTGCTTCCAAGTGGTTGACGAGAGCAGCCATGGCGATCAGCTAACCGTCCTGTCTGTTTCCGGCTGCGCGATTGCACGGCCTGCATTCGAGCTGGACATCGGTGTTGTAGTTGTCCAGGACTTCTTCACGCGTGACGTTCGGAGGGAACTTGCGGTTGCTCCACGACTCCGGGAAGTGCCCGCCGTCCCACATGCGGGGTCCACCGTTCGGGTCGTACGGATCGTCGTAGACCACACCCTCGCAGCTCGGGCCACCGCGGGAGCAGACTCTACCCTGCGACCCGTGCGGCCCCGGTGCGACCTCGGCGTCGTCCCACATCTGCCGCACCGTGGGGGTACGGAACGAGGGCCGGCTGGTGACGTGCCCGGACTCGTTGGTCCCCCGCAGCATGCCGTCGGGGTGCACCTGACCGGGCTTGATGCGGTCCGGGTTGGCCGCGAACCGGCCTCCGTGGCGCCACTGGCCGTTCCCGTCGGGCGCCGGTCCGCCGGTCGGGCAGACGTCGTCGGCGTTGTGGACCAGGACCTGCGAGTCGCCAGCCGCCACGAAGTACGTGTGCAGGCCGTCAACGCTCAGGTCGTAGGTGATCCGCACGGCCTTGTAGGACCGTACGTCGAGGATCGGGGTCCGTCCGCCGTCCGCGCCCTGAAGGACATGCTGCTTCTTCAGGTCGGCCGCCTGGGTCCAGGCGTTCGCCGTGGCGTCGTAGAACTGGTGGTGAGCGGTGGTCTGAATCGTCTTGGGACCGGACTTCGAGCCCACGACGACGTCGACGTAGTCGCGGTCGGTCTTGGTGACGATGACCGCCTTGACCCGGTGTCTCTCCTTCTTGTCCTTGCCCGGCTCGGCGGTCAGTACGTAGTCACCGACCCGGATCTGCGAGATGGCCTTGGTGGCGGTGGTCGACACCAGCACCGGCGTGTTGCGGGTGAAACTGTGCGGGGTGCACCCCTTGCGACCGTACTTGCTGAGCGCGGCGCCGAAGATACCGCCGAGCGCGGCACCGGCCACCGTCGCCTTGGCAGCGCCACTGGCGCTACAGCCCTCCCGGCTGCTGGAGCAGGAGACGCCGTACGTGGCGGCGCTCTCCGCGGCACCACTGGCCGCGCCTGTCACCGCACCCCGGGTCACGGCGCTGACCGCCGTGCTCAGGGCCCGACCGGCGACCGCACCCGCGCCCATACCGATCAGGCCGGTGGCCGCGCCGACCGCGGCGGCGCCGAGGAAACCGCTCAGCGTGTGCGGCCCGTCACTCATCGCGTAGCCGAGTGAGTTGATCAGCGCACCCGCACCGACCGCACAGGCCACCGCACCGACACCCGCCGTCGCCGCCGTACAGACGACGGCGGCCGCGATGCCCGCCACGATGGGGACGATGGTCGCTGCGTGCTGCTTCACATAGTTGGCCGTGGCTTTCGCTGCCTTCTTGACCGCTCTGCCGACCTTCTTGGCCGCCTTGACGACCTTGTGCGCGACGCTCTTGACCACCTTGGCCGCGTGCTTCACCGCGCGCTTGACGGTCCTGACCACCTTGTGGACGTAGTGCTTGACGCGCTTGTACGTCCGCTTGACGTATCTCTTGACCCTCTTGACGGCATCATGCACGTAGTGCACGGCCTTGCGGACCGCGTGCTTGACCCGCTTGACCGCCTTCTTGACCGCGTGCTTGATCTTCTTCGCGGCCTTCTTGACCACCTTGGCGACGTGCTTGACGGCCTTCTTGGTCTTGTGCCAGGCGGACTTGGCGGTGTGCTTGACCTTCTTCTTGAACTTCTTCCAGGCACCACCGATGCTCCAGTGACCAGTGGGGTCGGTCATCGTCATCGGGTTGGCGTCGGCGTAGGCGAACTTGTTGGCGCCGATCGAGGCCGGCAGGCCGTCCACGTCCGCCGTGTCCCGGCTGTTGAACTGGCCGGTCTGCGGCGAGTACCAGCGAGCCGCCATGTTGACCTTGGCCGTCTCGGGGTCGGTCCAACCCGACTGGTAGCCGAGCTGACCCAGCATGGAGGCGGTCTGGTTGACCTTGCCGAACGGCGAGTAGGTGGTCGACCCCGACAGCGCCTCGCCGCCCGCCGTGAACTGCGCGATCACATCGCTGTGGACATCGGTCATCGCGAGCACCGAACTGGTGCCCGACTTGATGCCGAGCAACCCGCCGTCGGCGTTGCGGCTGTAGACCGACGAGCCGTCGGAGGCCACGTCGTTGCCCAAGCCGCTGTACTGGAAGGTGAACATCGGGCCGGTGCCGGGGTCGCTGGCGGTGAGCACCCGGTCCAGACCGTCGTACGCGTACGTACGGTCGCCCTCGTTGATCACCCGATTGAACGCGTCCGCCTTGATGACATTGACCTTGTTGCCGTCGTCGGTCATCGAACTCATCGTGCCGCGGGCGGTGTACGCGTACGCGTTGTGCCCGTCCGAGGTGAGCTGGTTGCGGGCGTCGTAGGTGTAGGTGTCGCCGCCCACGCGCGTCCGGTTGCCGGAGGCGTCGTAGCCGTAGCTTTCGGTAGTGCTCCCGTTGTTCCAGGACGTCAGGCGGTTGGCCCAGTCATAGGTGTAGGTGTTGGCGGACGCGCCCGCGACTCCGGTCGTCGTCTTGGACGTCTCGTTGCCGTTCTCGTCGTACCCGTAGCTCACCGAGGCCAGCGTCTTGCCGGTCGGGGAGGTCAGGGTGTCCGACTTGAGCCGTTCCAGGGCGTCGTAACCGAAGGCGCGCTTGGCCTTGCCGGCGCCGTAGTCGATCGACTTGACGTTGCTGTTGACGTCGTAGCCGTAGGTCAGCGTGGAGCCGGTGGCGCCGTCGTTGACCGTGGACAGCCGTCCCGCGGTGTCATAGCCGTAGGTGGAGGTACCGGACGCGTCCGTGCGCGTGGTCATCCTGCCGTCGCCGTTGTAGGCGAAGGAGGAGGAACCCGACGCGCCGCTGGCCGACAGGAGCTGGCCCCGGTCGTCGTAGCTGAACGTGTCCTTGCCGGTGTCGGCGTCGGTACCGGTGACCGAGACGATCCGGTCGTCGGCGTCATAGCCGTAGGTGTGGTCGGCCGTGGCCGCCTCGGCACCCGTACCGGTCTGCCTGGTCAGTCGTCCCTTCGCGTCGTAGTCGTCGACGACCTTCACGCCACCGGGCGAACGCTCCTCCTTCACCCGCCCATTGGCGTCGTAGATCGTGGTGAAGGTGCGGTCGGCCGCGTTGGGATAAGCGGGCGTGGCAGGCTCGATCGTCGACTCCGGGCTGCCCCACGAGTTGTACGTCGTAAGGAAGGCGTTGTTGCGGCCGTCGGTGAACCGCGTCCTGTTGCCCGCCGCGTCGTACCCGAAGGTCGCGATGATCGTCTCGGTCGCGGAGACAGGCTGCACAGCCTTGGTGATCATTCCGGTCGCGTCCACCGTGAAGTCGGTGGTGTGCCCGCGGAAGTCGGTCACAGAGGACTGCCGCCCCATCCGGTCGTACGTCGAGCGCGTGGTCCGCAGTACGTTGCCGGTCGCGTCCAGGTCACTCATCGAGACCAGCTGGCCGAACCCGTCATACGTGTTCTTGGTGCTCGTCCCGTCCGGATCCGTGGACGTGAGCATCTGCCCGTCCATGTCGTACGTGTACCGCGTGGTGTTACCGGCCCCGTCCGTGCTGGAAGTGATCTCTCCCAACGCGTTGTACCCGTAGGACTGGCTCACCCCGGCCGGGCTGAGAACCCGCGACAGCTGCTGCCCCGGCGCGTCGTAATAGTTGATCGCCGTGAACGCCCGCTGCGTCGGCTGGCGCACGATGTCCGTGCTGGTGACCTCGCGGCCCAGGTAGTCATACGTCGACTCCTGGCGCGCCCCGTTCGGGCGCGTCGCCGAGAGCTGGTCGCCGTTCGTGTCGTACGTGTACTTCGTGGTGTCGCCGCCCGGCTCCTTCACCGAGGCCAGGTCGCCGAGCTGGGTGTAGGTGTACTCGGTGCGGTTGCCCAGCGGGTCGATCTCCGCGGAGACCTGGCCGAGGTGGTTGTACTCGTTCCAGGACACCGACTTGATCGGGGCCGTGGCACCCGGCGGGGTGTAGTCGGGCAGGGTGGTCGAGGACTCCTGGCCCTCGCCGTCGTAGGCCGTCACCGTGACGTTGCCGAGCGGGTCCGAGGACTCGGTCTGCTCGCCGAACGTGTTGTAGCCGGTGAGCGAGACCGGGCGGACCGACGACGGGGCGCCGCCGTTCTGCTCGGCGTTCACGGCCGGCTCGGTGACGCTGGTCTGCTGGCCCGACTCGTCGTAGCCGTAGTCGGTGACCGCGCCGTTGGCGTCCGTCATCGACACCGGCATACCGCGCTGGTCCAGGTTCCAGCTCGTGGTGCGCACCGAGCTGCCGGCCGCCGGGAGCGTCTTGCCGTAGACGGCGGAGACCTGCGTCGCGGTCAGCGCCTCGCCGTAGACCTGGACGTCCGCGAGGGAACCCTTGTGGTACTCGCCCTGTGTACCGGCCGACATGCGGCGGCCGATCTGGAGCGGTCCCGTGGCCTCCCACGACCCGCTGTACGGGGTCGTCGCCTTCAGCGCGCCGTTGACGTAGAGGCGGATCTCGCCCGCCGCCGCGTCGTAGACACCCGTCAGATGGGTCCAGGTGTTGGCCGTCACCGCCGCCGTGCCGGAGGTGGCACGGGCCAGGGTCGGGGCCGCCACGTCACCGGAGGTGCGGTTGAACGACCAGCCGTACGCCGTGGAGTAGTACAGCTGGAAGCCGTGGTCCGCGGTGCCGTCCTGGGAGACGAAGGTGTGGTTGGCGGTGGTGTCGGCCAGCTTCACCCAGGTGGAGACGGTGAAGCCGCCGTTGGTGTTGACGGCCGGGCCGGTGGCCTGGCCGTAGGCGTTCGCGGTGCCGTCGAAGACCGCGCTGCCGCCCTGCTCGGTGGAGCGGGTGACCCCGCTGCCGAGGGTGACCTTGTTGTTGCCGCCCGAGGAGTCGGCGGCGAGTGTGCCGCTGGTCTCGTTCAGCTTCCAGCGGCCGACCGGCGCGGTGGTGCCGTCGTGGACGGTGTTGCCGGTGACGTTGCCGAGCGCGTCGTAGCGCGTGTCGGTGGTGCTGGTGTCACCGGTGGGGTCGTAGTCCGTCTCGGACACGACGTTGTCGTCCGGGTCGTACGAGACCTTGGTGCTCCGGGCGAGCCCGCCCGGGTCCATCGTGGTCGACGTCGTGCGGTCGGCCGCGTCCACCGTGAAGGAGGTGGTCGTGGTGCCGTCGTTGGTCACCTGCTTGACCAGGTTCCCGGCCGCGTCATAGGTGTTCGCCTGCTCGGTGAACGCCTTGTTGTTCTGCGGGTCCTTGCGCACCACCGTCGCGGACAGGCCGTCGTCGGTGTAGGTGTACTCGGTCACCCAGCCCATCGCGTCGGTGATCGACGCGAGCCGGCCCGCCGGGTCGTACGCCCGCGACTCCTGCACCAGCTTCGTCGGGGACGACGGGCTGTTGGGGTCACCGGTGTAGTTGAGCAGGCTGGTGGTGAGGGGACGGCCCTCGGCGTCGAAGGTGTACTCGTTGACGTTCCCGGCCGGGTCCGTCTCCTTGACCTTGTTGCCGTAGACGTCGTACTCGAACGCCGTGGTGTCGCCGCCCGGGTCCGTCCGGGTCGCGACCCGGTTGTAGGCGTCGTACGTCAGCGACGTGACGCGCGCGGTGTCACCGCCGCTCGCGTCCGCGACCGTCTGCGACTGGACGTTGCCGTCCGGGTCGTAGACCGTAACCGACTTCGCCTGGTGCACCGCGCCGGTGACCCGGTTGGTGACCTTGGGGCTGATCTCCGAGACGACCTGGTCGTCCTTGTCGTACGCCAGCGTCGTCGTCAGACCCGCCGGGTAGGAGTCGGAGACCTCGGTCTTGGTGATCTGACGGCCCAGGTTGTCGTACGTGTACTTCACCGAGGCGCCGTTGGCGTCGGTGACCTGCGCCAGATCGCCGTTCTTGAAGTACGTGTACGAGGTGGTACGCCCGCCCGGCGTGCGCACCGAGGCGACCAGACCCGCCGGGGCGTAATTGGTGCCGCCCTCGGCCGCGACCGTGGTCGCGGTGGTGTACACCGTGGACGCGGTGCGGCCCGCGGGCGAGCCCGGCACCGGCGGAGTGGTCACCGCGGTGACGTTTCCGGCCGTGTCATAGGTGTAGCTGGTGAGGTAGGTGTTGTCGGTGGGCCCGGAGGAACGGCCGTCGCGCTCGGTGAGCATCAGGTCGTTGCGCGGATCCATCGCCGGGAAGAGCGTGGTCGCGTCCGGGTAGTACGTGTAGTACTCGGTGGCGCACTGGTTGGCGGCCGCGTTCTGGCAGGTGGTCGTGGAGACCGTGTTGCCGCGCACGTCGTGGCCGGTCACCGAGCGGTTGCCGTTGGCGTCCGTCACCGTGTGCAGGAAGCCCGAGGTGTCGTAGCCGTAGGTGGTCCGGTTGCCGTTGGTGTCGACCGCCGCGAGCAGGCGGTTGCCGAGCTCCGCGTCGTACACGTAGGTCAGCGTCTTGTCGGTCGGGTCGGTCAGCTTGACCGTACGGACCGGAGCGGTGCCCGAGGAGGACTTGGCCGCCGCGTAGTGGCGGGCCGCCTCGTCCTCGCTCAGCGCGGCGTCGTAGAAGGCGACCTCGGCGATCGAGCCGTCGAAGTAGCCCACGTCCGAGGCCGAGCTGATCCAGCCCTTGGTGAAGCCCGCGCCGATGAAGGTGCGGGTGGTCGTCTGATCGGCGGCGGCGCCGGTGTAGTCGGCCTGCTTCACGCCGTCCAGGTACAGCGTCTGGGTGGTGCCGGAGGCGGAGAGGACCGCGTGGTGCCAGGCGTTGTCGGTGACCGTCGCCTTGGAGCCGAAGTCGGTCGTGCCGCTGCCGGAGGCGCTCCACCAGTGGCCGCGCAGCTTGCCGTCCGCGCCCACGTACATCAGCGGCGAGTAGGAACCGCTCACGCCCGCCGGGTCGTTGGGGACCCGGGCCTGGTCGGCCGCGATGACTCCGGGCTTGGCGGTGCGGAACCACAGCTCGATGGCCCGGTTGCCGGAGCGGTGCAGCGGGGCGTACGGCAGCTCGGCGAAGGAGGTGGAGCCGTCGAAGTCCACCGCGGTGGCGTCGTCGGGACCGAAGGGACCCTCCGCGCCCTGGGTGACCGTGTTGTACGTGCCGAGGCCGGTGTGGACCTCGTTGGCGGCCTGGGCCGCGCCCTGGACGTCGCCGAGGCGCCAGTACCCGGACGGGGCGGCGCCCATCACCGAGGAGCGGTAGACCTGCGAGGAGCCGGTGACGGTGGCGGGGTTGAGCTTCCAGGTGCCGCCGTCGCCGTCGACGGCCTGGGTGACCGTGTCGTCGGCGGTGGAGTAGGTGACGGCGCTCTGGACCTTGCCGTTCGGCGTGGTGATCTTGTTGAGGAGTCCGGCCGGCCGGGTCGCCGCCTGGTACTGGGCGGTGATGACGTCCTGGCTCAGCGGCTCGGAGTAGATCGCCGCCTCGGCGAGCTGGCCGCTGAAGTGGCCGAGCGGGTCGGCCGCGTTCATGTTCGGCCAGCCGTCGGTGTTCACACCGGCGCCGAGGGTGAGGTAGGGCTGGGCCCAGTCGTTGATGGTGCCGGACTTGGTGCCCTGGGCGACGCCGTCGAGGTAGAGCGACATGGTGGTGGCGGCGCCGGTGAGGACGGCCTGGTGCCACTTGTTGTCGTTGACGGCGGCGGCCGAGACGATCGTGGTGTTGCAGCCGGGCGACGAGGCGAAGCAGCCGTGCAGCTTGCCGTCGGTGCCCACGTAGACCGCCGGGGTGTTGTGGGTCGTGGAGCCCACCGGGTCGGGGTCGCTCAGCGGCTTGTCGCCGTAGTAGAAGAGGACACCGCCCGCCTGGGAGGTCTTGAACCAGAGCGAGACGCTCGCGTACGAGGGGGTCGCGCCCGGGGCGCTGGGTATCTCCACGTAGCTGCTGGTGCCGTTGAACGACGCCGTGGGCTGGGTGGACCCGGCGAGCACGGCCGTGCCGCCGGTGGTCACGTCGTGGTAGATGCCGTTGTACTTGCCCTGGTTGAGGTCGACGGCGTCCTTGGCGACCGGGTCACCGGCCGCCTCGCCGAGCCGCCAGTACGCGAACGGGTCCTCGTCCAGGACCGTGGTGCGGTAGTGGTTGCCGGTGGCGTAGGAGTACGTGATGCACTTCGACCAGTCGGCGGGCGGGCACACCGAGGTGAGCTTGTCACCGGTGTAGCCGTACTTCCACGTCTGCGCGGTGGTGGCGTCACTCGGCGTCGAGGGGTCGGTGGCGACCGTCGCGACGTGTGCCGCACTCGCCCCGGCCGGGGTCTGCCAGGTGAGGCCCAGGGAGCGGTTGGACGTGGTGTTGGTGATCTTGGTCAGCTGGTTGCCGGTGTAGAAAAACGTTTCACCACGGTTCGCGAAGTCCGTGATGGACTTGATCGCGTACACCCCCGCCCGGGCGGTGGTCTGGGTGAAGCTGTAGGTGGTGAAGTCCTTGTCGACCAGCGTGTAGCCGCCGGTGACCGCCTGGAAGCGGGCGTAGCGGCCCAGCGGCGGGACGAAGGTGCCGTCGCTGTTGCGGCCGAAGGCGACCTGCTCACCGCCCGGGTAGGTGATGACCACGCTCGTGACCGTGCCGGAGCCGTCCTTGACCTCGGCGGCCTTCATGTCCGCGATGGTCGACCAGCCCGCGCCGAACGCGCTGTCCTGGCGCGGGTCGAGGCTGTTGTACGAGCGCTCGATGGAGAGGGAGGGCCCGGTGACCTCCACGTCCGCGTCGGTGTCGTCGGTGGTGTAGTTGCCGTCGCTCGGGTCGAACTCGTGGCCGTCGGTGTTCTGGGTGAGCCCCGAGGTCACCGGCGGCTGCGGCACCGCGGTGGTGAACCGGCTGTCGTAGGTGACCGTGTTGGTGCCGTCGCTGACCGTGGCGAACCAGAGGTAGTTCTTGCTCCACTTCAGCTTGCCCGCCGGGATCGCCCAGGCGCCCTTGGTCAGGGTGCCGGAGCTGGCCACCGCGGTCTGGCTGGTGGAGTCGGCGTCGAAGACGTCGAAGGAGTACGACAGCGGGTTCGGGCCCTTGTCGGCGTCGGTCGCGTAGACCGTGAGCTCCGGGCGGAGCGTGTTGGCCTGGTAGTTGGCCGGCGGGTACTGGGAGTTGACCTGCGGGGCCACATTGGCGGTGTAGGTCAGGTCCAGGGCCGGACGGAAGCCCGCGGTGGTGGAGTTGTCGGAGTGGAACTTCTTCCAGTGCAGCCCGTCACTGGTGATCGCGGTCATCGCGAGGCCGTAGTTGGCGCCGCCGCCCGCGACCGTGTTGAACCAGCTCGTGTTGAGCGGGACGGGCATCTTCACGCCGACGCTCGTGGAGCCGGAGGAGTTGGAGCAGGACGCGCCGGGCGCCGGTGTCGCCGAGCCGATGGCCGAGCCGTAGGTCGGGCCGGGGTAGCTGGTGACCGTGGAGGGCGTCCAGGCCTTGGTGACCGGGTGGACGTTGAACGGCTCGGCGGTGCAGGTCGCCGACCAGATCGCGTACACGTTCAGGGTCGCCGCGGTGACCTTCTGGCCCGCCAGCGTGGTGCCGAGCGAGGAGAACTGGAGGAACGAGTTCGCCTTGTTGGTGCCCGAGTCGTAGGACCCCACCTTGATCATGTTCTCGGTGGAGTGGTCCCCGGAGATCGTGTTCTGGGTGTAGGTCGAGTTGCTGGCCGCCACCGTCGGGTCGACGGTGACCGGGAAGACCCGCCGGGGGTCGTCGAGCCAGGCACGGTCGGCGGTCATCCGCAGCGCGGGGGCGCCGTCCAGGGTGGTGAGCTCGTAGCTGACCGCGCGCGACTGGGCGGCGTCGCCCGAGCGCGGGTCGATCTTGGAGTCCTCCATGAAGGCGTGCGGCACGGTCGCCGTCACCTTGCCGTCGGCGTCGGTGAACACCACGTCGCCGTTCTCGGCGACCTTGGGGGTGAGCCCCTTGGCCTTGAGCGGGAAGAGCCACGTGTTGGGCGCCGCCTTGGAGCGCAGGACGATCCGCTCCTTGAAGCCCTCGGTCAGCGGCGACAGCTTCAGATCGGTGTCCTTGAGGACGTCCTTGTAGGTGGCGGTGGACTCGCCGTCGACCACCGGCTCGCTCCTGGCGGCGCCGTGCAGTCCGTACGCCAGCGCGCGCCCGGAGCCGAAGTCGACCGAGGCGAGGTCGGGGGTGGCGGCGTCGGGCGCGAAGGTGACGGCGAGCGAGTTGGCGTTCTCGGCCAGCCGCCCGTTCTTCTCCTCGCGCAGTGTGGTGTCGATCGGCTTCCAGGCGCCGTCGGCGCCCTTGAAGTTGGAGCGGCCGGTGTAGTGGCGGACCGTCGTGGAGCCGTCGGCGTTGGTGAAGAAGTCCGAGGTCGCCGTCGACTTCCTGGCGTCGCGCTTGCTGGTGCGCGCGTCGAAGCTCTTGGCACCTCCGGCCGCCTTGCCGGTCTTCGTCAGCTCGGGCTTGTCCTCGGGCCGCCGGTACTCGGCGAGTTCGCCCTTGCCCTTGCCGGGCTTGTGGCCGCTGCCGCCCTTGGCGCGGGTCTGCTTGGCCGTGGCGCTGTGGCTCTTGCCCCTGGCCGTACCGCTCTGCTGGTCCGGGGTGTCGAGCGGGGACTTGTTCGCCCACTCCCACAGACCCGACAGGGACCACTTCGGCATCGAAAGCCGGGGCAGGGTGGCCCCGGTCGCCTCCGCCGTCTCCGTGGTGAGCATGAAGGAGAAAGCCAGCAGGACCAGAAGGGCGATCCTTCTGGTCCTGCGGCGCCCGGTACTACCGGGTGGGAACAACAGACGGGACGTTCGAGCCCATCGAGCACGCATCGAGGCAGCCTTTACTTACACGCGGCTTACAGAAGACAAAGCCTCGTGATCGTGCCTCACGATTTTGGAAGGGTTGCTTCCACCCCTTGATCCTTTAGCATTTCTTTGCCATGTCCATGCGGGTCGGATAGGGGAAATCCGGGCTATCGGGGTGTATTGACGCCCTGCCGGACGGCACGGTCCACATCGGCCCGCACCGAGTCACCCTGCTTCACCGCCGTCACATTGGACGCCGCGGCCTGCCCGCCGACCACCACGAACCGCACCTTGGGCTGCGTCTTCGCCGCCGCCTCGGCCGCCGCCACCGGAGCCCTGCCGACCGCCACGATCACGTCGCAGGAGCGCTGGACGAGGCTGTTGACGAACGGGGTGGCGTTGGCCTGTGTCTGCTCGCCCGTCACCGGGACGAAGTTGACCCGGGCGTGCGTGCTCTTCGAGGCGTCCTGCATCCCGGCCCAGACCGGCGCGCCCTCGGTGCCCTCGGTGACGCCCTTCTCCCCGGTCAGCAGACACGCGTCGACGTTTCTGTACTGCCGCGCCCGCGGATCCGGCGGCCCCGGCTTGTCGTCCTTGTCCAGCACCGAGAACAGGACCGCGCCGAGCACCACGGCCGCCACCACACCCGCGGCGATCCACACCCGGCGCCGGTGCGCCCGGGCCAGGGCGGTCAGACGCGCGAACCGCAGCCGGTAGCGCGCGTATCTGCCCTGCTTCTCCTGCTCCTGGCGGGCGGCCTTCGCCGCCTGCGCCTGACGTACCTGCTTGACGTGCTTCACGCGCTCTCGCCGTTCTCGTTCGGGGACTTCCGGGCCGCCGGCCACGCTCGCCAGGCGTGTACGGCCGCCCCGGCCGTGGACAGCCCGATGAGCAGCACGTCGGCCGCGAACCGCGTGCCGTGCGTGGTGTCCGGGGTGGTCGCCAGCTGGATCACCCAGGACACCCACACCGCGCCGAAGACCGCGAAGGCCGCCCAGTCCGCGCTCCGGCGCCGCCGCAGGGCGATCACCAGCGACGGCACCGGGCAGAGCAGCCCCAGTGTGGCGAAGGGGAGCAGCGCGAGGCCCGCGCGCGCCGCCCAGGTCCCATACGGGCGCAGGGGTCGCGGGGCGGCGTTCTCGGCAGGGTTCACAATCGGACCTCGCAGTTCCGTACGGGGCGCAGGGCAGCGGCCGACGTACGGTACAACCCCGCCGCCCTCAGCGCATCAGCACCCCCGCCCCCTCCCCCGTCGCCTCGGTCGGCAGCGCGACCAGTCCGAGATCCGCGCCGTCCGCGAGGAGGCGGTGGGCCGGCAGGACGCGGACCGTGTAGCCGTACGGGCCGGTGCGGTCCAGGGCGAGCGGGCCCTCGTACACCCAGCGGCCCTCCAGGTCCGGGCCACCCGCGGGCTTCAGGGCGACCGTGCGGGCCTCCGCCAGCGTGTCCGCGGCGTCCACCCGCCCCGCGACCGCCTGCACCTCCACGTCGTCCGGCTGGAGTCCGCCGAGGCCGACGCGCACCCGCAGGGCGAGCGTGGAGCCGAGCTCGGCGTGGCCGTTCACGGCCGTCGCGGACACCGCCTCCACATGGTCGACGGCCACCTGCGGCCAGGCCGCCCGGACCCGGGCCTTCCAGTCGGCCAGCTCCCGGGCGGTGCCCGGCTCCAGCTCGCGGTGGGCGCGGGCGGCGGGCGCGTACAGCCGGTCCACGTACTCGCGCACCATCCGGCCCGCCAGCACCTTGGGCCCGAGCGAGGAGAGGGTCTCGCGGACCATCTCGATCCAGCGGCCGGGCAGCCCGTCCGCGCCCCGGTCGTAGAAGCGCGGCGCCACCCGGTCCTCGATCAGGTCGTACAGCGCGGTCGCCTCCAGCTCGTCCCTGCGGTCCTCGTCCATGGCCGAGCCGTCGGCGGTGGGGATGGCCCAGCCGAAGTCCGGCGCGAACCACTCGTCCCACCAGCCGTCCAGGACCGAGAGGTTCAGGCACCCGTTGAGCGCCGCCTTCATCCCGCTGGTGCCGCACGCCTCCAGGGGCCGCAGCGGGTTGTTGAGCCACACGTCGCAGCCCGGGTAGAGCTTCTTGGCCATCGCCATCCCGTAGTCGGGCAGGAAGACGATGCGGTGGCGCACCCGGGGGTCGTCGGCGAACCGCACCAGCTCCTGGACCAGCCGCTTGCCGCTGTCGTCGGCCGGGTGCGCCTTGCCCGCCACCACGATCTGCACCGGGCGCGTCGGGTGGAGCAGCAGCTCCATCAGCCGGTCCCGGTCGCGCAGCATCAGGGTGAGCCGCTTGTAGGAGGGGACGCGGCGGGCGAAACCGATGGTCAGGACGTCGGGATCGAGGACCCCGTCCACCCAGCCGAGCTCCGCCGTCCCGGCCCCGCGGGTGCGCCAGGACGCGTACAGCCGCTCGCGGACCTCCACGACCAGCTGCTCGCGCAGCTCGCGCCGGAGCTCCCAGATCTCCGCCGCCGGGATGTCGGCGACCGCGTCCCAGCGCGGGGAGCCGCCGACGGTCAGCGCGTCCTCGGCGCGCCCGGCACCGATCTGCCGGGCGCCGAGCCGGAACACCTCGGGCGCCACCCAGGTCGGGGCGTGCACCCCGTTGGTGACGGAGGTGATCGGCACCTCCGAGGGGTCGAAGCCGGGCCACAGGCCCGCGAACATCTCCCGGCTGACCTCCCCGTGCAGGGTGGAGACGCCGTTGGCGCGCTGGGCCAGGCGCAGCCCCATCACGGCCATGTTGAAGAGGTTGGGCTCGCCGCCCGGGTAGGTCTCCAGGCCGAGCTGGAGGATCCTGGACACGTCGACGCCCGGCAGTTCGCCGTCGTCGCCGAGGTGGTGGGCGACCAGCTCGCGGTCGAAGCGGTCGATGCCGGCCGGGACCGGGGTGTGGGTGGTGAAGACGGTCCCGGCGCGCACCGACTCCAGGGCCGCGTCGAACTGAAGCCCCTCACCGGCGAGTTCGCGGATCCGCTCCAGGCCGAGGAAGCCCGCGTGGCCCTCGTTGGTGTGGAAGACCTCGGGCGCCGGGTGCCCGGTGATCCGGCAGTACGCGCGCACCGCCCGCACCCCGCCGATGCCGAGCAGCATCTCCTGGAGCAGCCGGTGCTCGCTGCCGCCGCCGTAGAGCCGGTCGGTGACGTCGCGTTCGCCGGGGCCGTTCTCCTCCACGTCGGAGTCGAGCATCAGCAGCGGGACGCGGCCGACCTGGGCGATCCAGACCACCGCGTGCAGGGCGCGCCCGCCGGGCAGCCGCAGCACGATCTTCGCGGGCTCGCCGCCGGGTTCGCGCAGCAGCGCCAGCGGCAGTTCGTTGGGGTCGAGGACGGGATAGTGCTCCTGCTGCCAGCCGTCGCGCGAGAGGGACTGGCGGAAGTAGCCGTGCCGGTAGAGGAGGCCGACCCCGATCAGCGGTACGCCGAGGTCGCTGGCGCTCTTCAGATGGTCGCCGGCCAGGATGCCGAGCCCGCCCGAGTACTGCGGCAGGGCGGCGGTGATCCCGAACTCCGGCGAGAAGTAGGCGACCGCGTGCGGCAGCCCCTCGGGCTGCTCCTGGTACCACCGCCGCCCGCCGAGGTAGTCGGCGAGGTCGTCGGCGCAGGCGGTCAGGGAACGGACGAAGCGGCGGTCCTCGGCCAGCGCGGCGAGCCGGGCGGCGGAGACCGACCCCAGCAGGCGGACGGGGTCCTCTCCGGCCGCCCGCCATCCCTCGGGGTCGACGGACCGGAACAGTTCTCTGGTCTCGGGATGCCAGGACCAGCGCAGATTGCGGGCCAGCTCGCTCAGGGGCCGCAGGGGCTCGGGGAGGACGGGGCGGACGGTGAACCGACGGATTGCCTTCACGTGTTCCACCTTCGCAGGGGATGTACGTAACAGGAGGGACGTACAGCTCTGTTCGACTCTCCTTCACCCCCGACGGTAGTGGGAGGGCGCCCCGCACTACCACGGCGCACGGAGGCGACCGCCCCCCGCGCGCGCTCCCACAGGGCTCCGGGGGCTCTCCAAGGGGCGGCCGTCCCAGGGGGCACGCGGGCCGGTCCCCGCGCGCCGGGTGTGGACACCCCCTCGGCGTGGAACACGGAACCCATGGCGTACCGGACCGGTTCGGGCACGTCGATGGCCGCCCCGCACGGGCCGCCACCGCGGGGTTCCCCCGCGCCGGGCCGGGTCCGCCCGGCCGTCCGCGGCGGGCGGACGGCGACGAGGGCGCCAACTGAACTTGTGGGTAGGCAAATTCTGGCCCGGTCCCGCCGAAAGACGGGGCCGTTTCCTTGCCCGGACCGTTACGCCCAGGTAGTTACGAACCACCGGAATGCGCACTCGTCCCGCGTGGAAGGCTCCACCGGTAGGACGCCGTCCGTGCAACCGCTGACCGCCACCCGAGTGAACGCGGACAGGAGCGGCCATGCCCGCAGCCCGTCAAACGCCGACGGAGCAGTTACAAAGAGCAGACCCCGCCACGCCCCGTACCCACCAGCCACCAGGTGAGCCCGTGAATCTGCCCATCGGCCGTATCCCCGTCCTGGACGTCCGCCCCGCCGTCGACTGCGGCAGAAGGCCGGCGAAGGCGGTGGCGGGCGAGACCTTCATGGTCACCGCCACCGTCTTCCGAGAAGGCCATGACGCGGTCGCCGCCAACGTGGTCCTGCGCGACCCCCGCGGGCGCCCCGGCCCCTGGACACCGATGCGCGAACTGGAACCCGGCACCGACCGCTGGGGGGCCGAGGTCACTCCGACGGCCGAAGGGCGCTGGTCGTATACGGTCGAGGCATGGAGCGACCCGGTCGCCACCTGGCGCCGGCACGCCTCGATCAAGATCCCGGCGGAGCTGGACACCGAGCTGGTCCTGGCCGAGGGCGCGGCGCTGTACGAGCGGGCGGCGCGCGGGGTGCCGAAGACCAAGGGGCGCGAGGCGGTGCTGGCCGCCCTGGACGCGCTGCGCGACGGCGGCCGCCCGGCCCCCGAGCGGCTCGCCGCGGCCCTGACCCCCGAGGCGGACGCCGCCCTGGCCCGCTACCCACTGCGCGAACTGGTCAGCGCCGGCGAGCCGTTGCCGCTCCTGGTGGAGCGCGAGCGGGCGCTGTACGGGTCGTGGTACGAGCTGTTCCCGCGCTCCGAGGGAGCGGTCGTCGAGGCCGGGAAGCCCCCGGTGAGCGGCACCTTCCGGACCGCCGCCGAGCGGCTGCCCGCGGTCGCCGCGATGGGCTTCGACGTGGTCTATCTGCCGCCCGTGCACCCCATCGGCACCACCTTCCGCAAGGGCCCCAACAACAGCCTCGCGGCCGCGCCCGGCGACGTGGGCGTGCCCTGGGCGATCGGCTCGCCGGACGGCGGGCACGACGCGATCCACCCCGACCTCGGCACCCTCGACGACTTCGACCACTTCGTGCGCACCGCGCGCGACCTGCGGATGGAGGTCGCCCTCGACTTCGCGCTCCAGTGCTCGCCGGACCACCCCTGGGTGGACAAGCACCCCGAGTGGTTCCACCACCGGGCCGACGGCACCATCGCGTACGCCGAGAACCCGCCCAAGAAGTACCAGGACATCTATCCCCTCGCCTTCGACCGGGACATGCCGGGCCTGGTCGCCGAGACCGTGCGGATCCTGCGGTTCTGGATGGACCACGGGGTGCGGATCTTCCGCGTGGACAACCCGCACACCAAGCCGGTGGTCTTCTGGGAACAGGTGCTCGCCGAGGTCAACGGCAGCGACCCGGACGTGGTCTTCCTCGCCGAGGCGTTCACCCGGCCCGCGATGATGCACACCCTGGCCCGGATCGGCTTCCAGCAGTCGTACACGTACTTCACCTGGCGCAACACCAAGCAGGAGCTGACCGAGTACCTGACCGAGCTGACCGGTGAGGCCGCCGCGTACATGCGGCCCAACTTCTTCGTGAACACCCCCGACATCCTGCACGCCTACCTCCAGCACGGCGGGCGCCCCGCCTTCGAGGTGCGCGCGGTGCTCGCGGCGACGCTCTCGCCCAGCTGGGGGGTGTACGCGGGGTACGAGCTGTGCGAGAACACCGCGCTGCACGCCGGCAGCGAGGAGTACCTGAACTCGGAGAAGTACGAGCTGCGGCCGCGCGACTGGGAGGCGGCCGAACGCGAGGGCCGTTCGCTGGCCCCGCTGCTGACCACGCTCAACCGGATCCGCAGGCGCCATCCCGCGCTGCGGCAGCTGCGCTCGCTGCGCTTCCACCACACCGACAACGACGCGGTGCTCGCGTACAGCAAGCGCTCGGGGTCGAACACCGTTCTGGTGGTCGCCAACCTCGACCCCCACCACACCCAGGAGGCCACGGTCTCGTTGGACATGCCGGAGCTCGGCCTCGCGTGGCACGAGCCCGTCCCGGTGCGCGACGAGCTCACCGGTGAGACCTACCACTGGGGCAGGGCCAACTACGTGCGTCTGGAGCCGGGCCGTGCGCCCGCGCACATCCTGGTCCTGCGACCGTCCCCGCCGATCGGAGGGTCACCCACACCATGATCGTCAACGAGCCCGTCCACGACACCTTCGAGGACACTCCCGCCAAGGACCGCGATCCCGAATGGTTCAAGCGGGCCGTCTTCTACGAGGTGCTCGTGCGGTCCTTCCAGGACAGCAACGGCGACGGCGTAGGGGATCTGAAGGGCATCACCGCCAAACTCGACTACCTCCAGTGGCTGGGGGTCGACTGCCTCTGGCTGCCGCCCTTCTTCAAGTCCCCGCTGCGGGACGGCGGTTACGACGTCTCGGACTACACCGCGGTGCTCCCGGAGTTCGGCGACCTCGCCGACTTCGTGGAGTTCGTGGACGCCGCCCACCAGCGCGGCATGCGCGTGATCATCGACTTCGTGATGAACCACACCAGCGACCAGCACCCGTGGTTCCAGGAGTCGCGGAAAGACCCCGCGGGCCCGTACGGCGACTACTACGTCTGGGCCGACAACGACAAGCAGTACCAGGACGCCCGGATCATCTTCGTCGACACCGAGACCTCGAACTGGACCTTCGACCCCGTCCGCAAGCAGTACTACTGGCACCGCTTCTTCTCCCACCAGCCGGACCTCAACTACGAGAACCCGGCCGTCCAGGACGAGATCCTGGCGGCGCTGCGGTTCTGGCTGGACCTGGGCATCGACGGCTTCCGCCTCGACGCCGTCCCGTACCTCTACCAGGAGGAGGGCACCAACTGCGAGAACCTGCCCGCCACCCACCAGTTCCTCAAGCGGGTGCGCGCGGAGATCGACGCGAGCTACCCGGACACCGTGCTGCTGGCCGAGGCCAACCAGTGGCCCGAGGACGTCGTCGACTACTTCGGTGACTACGCGGCGGGCGGCGACGAGTGCCACATGGCGTTCCACTTCCCCGTGATGCCGCGCATCTTCATGGCCGTGCGCCGCGAGAGCCGCTACCCGGTCTCCGAGGTGCTCGCCAAGACCCCGGCCATCCCCAAGACCTGCCAGTGGGGCATCTTCCTGCGCAACCACGACGAGCTGACCCTCGAAATGGTGACGGACGAAGAGCGCGACTACATGTACGCGGAGTACGCCAAGGACCCCCGGATGCGCGCCAACATCGGCATCCGGCGCCGGCTCGCGTCCCTGCTGGACAACGACCGCAACCAGATCGAGCTGTTCACGGCCCTGCTGCTCTCGCTGCCCGGCTCGCCGATCCTCTACTACGGGGACGAGATCGGCATGGGCGACAACATCTGGCTCGGCGACCGGGACGCGGTGCGCACCCCGATGCAGTGGACGCCCGACCGCAACGCGGGCTTCTCCTCCTGCGACCCGGGCCGCCTCTTCCTCCCGACGATCATGGACCCCGTCTACGGCTACCAGGTCACCAACGTCGAGGCGGCGATGGCCTCGCCGTCCTCCCTGCTGCACTGGACCCGCCGGATGATCGAGATCCGCAAGCAGAACCCCGCTTTCGGCCTCGGTTCGTACACCGAACTCCCCTCCTCCAACCCGGCGGTCCTGGCGTTCCTGCGGGAGCACAACGACGACCTGGTGCTGTGCGTGAACAACTTCTCGCGGTTCGCCCAGCCCACCGAGCTCGACCTGCGGGTCTTCGCCGGCTGCCATCCGGTGGAGCTGATCGGCGGGGTGCGCTTCCCGGCCATCGGCCAGTGGCCCTATCTGCTCACCCTCGCGGGGCACGGCTTCTACTGGTTCCGGCTGCGCAAGGACAGCGTCGTGATCGCCTGAACCCGCCCGGCTGAGGAGTGCTTTCGGGCGGGCCCGGACGGGCCGGTTTCCTCCGGCCCGCCCGGGGCACTCTCCTCAGCAACGCTCCGGACCGCTTTCAGTGGCACACCGGAGGCTCCGCGCGCCGCCGGACAGCCAATGCCGCAATCCGGGACACTCTGCGCACATCCTGCTGTGAGCCCGGGGAAAGGACGCGCTGCCATGCCCAAGGCCGCACCCACCCTGACTCCCGTCGCGCTACTGCCCTCACTGGCGCCCCTGCTGCACGAATGGCTCCCCAGACAGCGCTGGTTCGCCGGCAAGGGCCGCCCGGTCACCGGCTTCCAGCTGGTCTCGGTGACCGAGCTGCTGCCCGGCTGCCTGCATCTGCTCGTCCGGGCCGAGCAGCCCGGCACCGCCCCCGAGCCACCGGACGTCTACCAGCTGCTGCTCGGCGTACGGAAGGTGCTGCCGCCGCCGCTCGCCCCCGCGCTCGTCGGCCACGCCACCGACGGACCGCTGACCGGCCAGACCGTCTACGACGCCCTCCAGGACCCGCAGGTCGCCGCGCTGCTCCTGGAACGGCTGCGCACCCCGGGCCGGCTCGGCCCGCTGCGCTTCGGCTGCGACGCGGACCTCCCCGTCCCGGCCGGTCTCACCCCCCGCCTCCTCGCCGCCGAGCAGTCCAACTCCTCGCTGGTGTACGGAGATACGTTCATCCTCAAGGTATTCCGTCGTATCCACTTCGGGGTCAACCCCGACCTGGAGCTTCCGCTGGTCCTGGCCCGGCACGGGTGCGCCCGGGTGCCCGCGCCGGCCGCCTGGATCCAGACCGACCGGCCCGAGAACGCCACCCTCGCCGTGCTCCAGCCCTATCTGCGCGACTCGCGGGACGGCTGGCAGCTGGCGCTGCGCGCGCTCGCCGACGGGCGCGAATTCACCCGGGAGGCCCACGCGCTCGGCCGGGCCACCGCCGAGGTCCACACCGCGCTCGCCGACGCGCTGCCGGTGGTCACCCTCGGCCGCGCCCAGACCGAGCTGCTCGCCGCCGCGATGCACGACCGGCTGGAGGCGGCGGCGCAGGCGGTGCCGATGCTGCTGCCGCACGTGGCCGGGCTGCGCGCCGCGTTCGACGCGGTGACACGGGTCCGCGGGCCCCGCCCGGCCCAGCGCGTCCACGGCGATCTGCACCTGGGCCAGACCCTGCGGACCGGTGACGGGGAGTGGGCGGTGATCGACTTCGAGGGCGAGCCGGCCCGCCCGCTGGCCGAGCGCCGCCGCCCGCAGCCGCCGGTCCGGGACGTCGCCGGGATGCTGCGCTCCTTCGACTACGCCGCCCGCACCCAGCAGCCCTGGCGCCCCGAGTGGGCCGAGGCCTGCCGGGACGCCTACTGCTCGGGCTACGCGGCGGCGGCCGGCACCGACCCGCGCGACGAGCCCGAGCTGCTGCGCGCGTACGAGACCGACAAGGCGGTGTACGAGGTGCTGTACGAGGCCCGCCACCGCCCCGACTGGCTCGCCGTCCCGATGGCGGCGGTCCGACGACTGGCCCAGGACTGACCCCGACCGCGCCCCATCCCGAGGAGGCCGTACCCGTGACCGCCCGCCCGAAGAAGACCGACCCCGCCCGGTCCGGCCGCCCGCCCGCGTCGACGGCGGCGAAGCCGCCGAAGGCACCGAAGGCCTCCAAGACCTCCAAGTCCCCGAAGACCTCCACGTCACCGCAGGCCCCGGAGTCCCCGGAGTCCTCGGAGTCCTCGAAGGCGCCGAAGGTCGCGGAGGCCTCGACGCCGGACGCGCCGCCGAAGCCGAAGCGCGGCGGGAGCCGAGGCGTCCGGGCCGCACGGCCGCTCGCCGCCGAGGACCGCGCCCGGCTGCTCGCCGGGGCGCACCACGACCCGCACGCGCTGCTCGGCGCCCACCGGGTGCGCGGCGGGGTCGCGTTCCGGGTGCTGCGCCCGTACGCGCGGGCCGTGACCGTCCTGGCCGAGGGAGTCCGCGCCGAGCTGCGCGACGAGGGCGACGGCCTCTTCGCCGGGGTGGTGCCGCTGCGGGAGGTCCCCGCGTACTCGCTGCTCGTCGCCTACGACGACAACGAGCTGGAGGCCGAGGACCCGTACCGCTTCCTGCCCGCGCTCGGCGAACTCGATCTGCACCTGATCGGCGAGGGCCGCCACGAGGAGCTGTGGACGGCGCTCGGCGCCCGTCCGATGGTCCACCAGGGCGTGGCCGGCACCCGGTTCACCGTCTGGGCCCCCAACGCCCTCGGGGTCCGGGTCACCGGCGACTTCTGCTACTGGGACGGCACCGCGTACCCGATGCGCTCGCTCGGCTCCACCGGTGTGTGGGAGCTGTTCCTGCCGGGCGTCGGCGAAGGCGCGCTCTACAAGTTCGACATCACCCGCCCCGACGGTTCGCACACCCTGCGGGCCGACCCGATGGCCCGGCGCACCGAGGTGCCGCCCGCGACCGCCTCGATCGTCACCGAGTCGCACCACGTGTGGCAGGACGACCTGTGGATGGCGGCCCGGGGCGACCGGCCGGTCCACGAGTCGCCGTTCTCCGTCTACGAGGTGCACCTGCCGTCCTGGCGCCCCCGGCTGACCTACCGCCAGCTCGCCGAGCAGCTCCCGGCGTACGTACGCGACCTGGGCTTCACGCACGTGGAGTTCCTGCCCGTGGCCGAGCACCCCTTCGGCGGCTCCTGGGGCTACCAGGTGACCGGCTTCTACGCCCCCACCGCCCGGATGGGCACCCCGGACGACTTCCGCCATCTGGTGGACGCGCTGCACCGGGCCGGGATCGGGGTGATCGTCGACTGGGTGCCCGCGCACTTCCCGAAGGACGACTGGGCGCTGGCCCGCTTCGACGGGCGCACGCTCTACGAGCACGAGGACCCCTCCCGCTCCGAGCATCCCGACTGGGGCACCCTGGAGTTCGACTACGGCCGCAAGGAGGTCCGCAACTTCCTGGTGGCCAACGCCACGTACTGGTGCGAGGAGTTCCACATCGACGGGCTGCGGGTGGACGCGGTCGCCTCGATGCTCTATCTGGACTACTCGCGCGAGGCGGGCGAGTGGTCGCCCAACGAGCACGGCGGCCGGGAGAACCTGGACGCGGTGGCGTTCCTCCAGGAGATGAACGCCACCGTCTACCGCCGCTGCCCGGGCGTGATCACCATCGCCGAGGAGTCCACGGCGTGGGACGGCGTCACCCGCGCCACCCACCACGTGGGACCCGGCGGTTTCGGCGGGCTCGGCTTCGGGCTGAAGTGGAACATGGGCTGGATGCACGACTCGCTGGACTACGCCGCCCACGAGCCGGTCCACCGCAAGTACCACCACCACGAGATGACCTTCTCGATGGTCTACGCCTACAGCGAGAACTACGTCCTGCCGATCTCCCACGACGAGGTCGTCCACGGCAAGCGCTCCCTGGTCTCCAAGATGCCCGGCGACTGGTGGCAGCGGCGCGCCACCCACCGCGCCTATCTCGGCTTCATGTGGGCGCACCCGGGCAAGCAACTCCTCTTCATGGGGCAGGAGTTCGCCCAGGGCGCGGAGTGGTCGGAGACCACGGGACCCGACTGGTGGCTGCTCGACCCCTCGTACTCGGCCGAACCCGACCACCGGGGCGTACGGGACCTGGTCCGCGACCTGAACACGGTCTACCGCGACACGCCCCCGCTGTGGCAGTGCGACACCGACCCGGCCGGCTTCGCGTGGGTCGCGGGCGACGCCGCCGAGGACAACGTCTTCGCCTTCCTGCGCCACGACGCCTCCGGCGCCCCGCTGCTGGCCGTCTCGCACTTCTCGCCGGTGGTCCGCCACGACTACCGCCTGGGCGTGCCCGACACCGTCTCGGCCTGGACGGAGGTCCTCAACACGGACGCCGGACGCTACGGCGGCGGCGACCTGCGCAACGAGGACCCCCTCAAGCCGGACTCCGTGCCCAGCCACGGCCGGCCGGTCAGCATCCAGCTCACCCTGCCGCCGCTGGCGACGGTGTGGCTGCGGCCGGCCTGAGCGCGTCCGCGAGCGCCGGGGGCAGCGGCTCGGAGTGCAGCACGCCGAGCCGCTGGGTGGCCCGGGTCAGCGCCACGTACAGGTCGCTGACCCCGTACCGGGCGGGCTCCACCACCAGGACCGTGTCGAACTCCAGGCCCTTGGCCTGACGCGGGTCGAGCAGGACCACCGGGCGGGTCAGATCGGGCTCGCCCGGGGGAACGTCCGGGAGCACGGCGTGCAGCGCGGCGTGCAGCGCGCGCGGCGCGATCACCGCGAGGCGCCCGGCCTCGGGCGTCTCCGCCTTCACCGCGTCGGCGACGGCGTGCGCGAGCGCGTCCGGCGCCGCCGCGCGCGCCCAGGGCCGCACGCCCGTGGCCCGCACCGAGCTCGGCGGCTCGAAGGAGGGGTCCACCGCGCGGCAGACCCGCGCCGCCACCTCCATGATCTCGGCGGGCGTCCGGTAGTTGACCCCCAGGCGCACATGCTCCCAGCGGTCCTCCACGTACGGCTCCAGGATCCGCCGCCACGAGCCGACGCCCGCCGCCTCGGCGGTCTGGGCGGGGTCCCCGACCAGGGTGAGGGAGCGGGTCGGGCAGCGGCGCATCAGCAGCCGCCAGGCCATCGCGGACAGCTCCTGCGCCTCGTCCACGATGATGTGCCCGAAGGCCCAGGTGCGGTCGGCGGCGGCGCGTTCGGCGGCGCTGCGGTGGTCGGCCTCCTCGTGGCGCTCGGCGAACCGCTCGGCGTCGATGATGTCGTGCGCGGCGAGCACCTCGGACTCCTCGTCCTCGAACTCGAAGCTCTCCGAACCCGCGGAGAGGTCGAGGACGCCCTGCGCGTACGCGATCCGGTCCTGGCGCTCGGCCTCGGCGGCGGCGCGGGCCGCGGAGTCGTCCTCGCCGAGGAGTTCGGCGGCCTCGTCGAGCAGCGGCACGTCGGCCGCCGTCCAGGGGCCGCCCTCGCGGCGGATCAGCTCGGCGTCGCCCTCGTCCAGGTGGACGGGGTCGGCCAGGAAGTCCGCGACGAACCGCTCGGGGGTGAGCGCGGGCCAGAACATGTCGATGGCGGCGTGGACCTCGTGGCTGGTGGCGATCTCCTTGCCGAGCTGGGCGAGGTCGTCGGGGCCGAGGAGGTTCTCGCCGCCGAAGGGGTCGGCGCCGATCCGCTCGGCCAGCTGAGCGGTGAGCGCGTCGATGACGTGGAAGGCGAAGTACGGGCGGGCCAGGTTGTGCGGCAGCCCGGACTCGCGTGCCTTCCAGCGGGCGTCCTCGGCCATCGCCCGGTCCAGGCTGAGCGTCCCGTACCCCTCGTGGTCGATCTCGACGGCGGTGTGTGGCACGGTCTGGCGGTCGCGCACGGCCCGGGCGAGGACCTCCGCCATCGTGGCGCGGCCCTTGACCTCGGCGGCGGCCGGGGTGTCGGTCCCCTCGGCCCGTACGCCGGGGAAGAGCTCGCCCATCGTCGCGAGCAGCACTCCGGTCTCGCCGAGCGCGGGCAGCACCTCGCCGATGTAGCCGAGGAAGGCGGGGTTGGGCCCGACGATCAGCACGGCGCGCCGGGCCAGCTGCTCGCGGTACGCGTAGAGCAGATACGCCGCCCGGTGCAGGGCGACCGCCGTCTTGCCGGTGCCGGGGCCGCCCTCGACGACGAGCACGCCGTGCTGCGGGGCCCGGATGATCCGGTCCTGCTCGGCCTGGATGGTCTGCACGATGTCGTGCATCCGGCCGGTGCGGGCCGCGTCCAGCGCCGCGAGCAGCACGGCGTCGGCGTCCGCGCCCTCGTGCCCGGTGCGGGCCGCGTCGGTGAGGTCGAGGATCTCGTCATGGAGCGCGGTGACCGTACGCCCCCGGGTGGTCAGATGCCGGCGCCGGCGCAGCCCCATCGGGGTGTATCCGGTGGCGAGGTAGAACGGGCGCGCCACATCGGCCCGCCAGTCGATCACCAGGGGCGTGCGTTCGGTGTCGTCGCGGCGGATTCCGATGCGGCCGATGTGGTGGGAGCGGCCGTCGGAGAAGTCGAGCCGCCCGAAGCAGAGTCCGTTCTCACCGCCGTCGAGCGCGCTGAGCAGCCCGGACTGCTCGGCCACCAGCACATCGCGCTCCAGCCGCGCCTGGAGACCGGTCCCCACCTGCGCCAGGGCGCCCCGCACCGACTCCTCGGCCTGGGCGCGCAGGGCTTCGAGGCGGGTGTAGAGGCCGTCGACGAATTGCTGTTCTTTCCGAATTTCCTCGGTTGACAATTCCGCTCCTGACGCGATACAGTGCTTTTAGTGAGGGCTTTACGTGTATTTCCTTGGAGAGATACACGAAGAACCCACTATACGCAGAGAAAAACCCCGGCCGCACTATCGGACCGGGGCTTTTTGTTTCTCGGGGCACTTTCTCCGGCCCGGGGGCCGGGCCCCTACAGGACGTCTTCGAGCTCCTGCATCAGACGGCGCTTGGGGCGGGCTCCCACCATCGCCTTCACGGGCTCGCCCGCGCGGAAGACCATGAGCGTCGGCATCGACAGCACGCCGTACCGCACCGTCGTCTCCGGGTCCTTGTCCACGTCCAGCTGCACCACCTTGAGCCGGTCGCCCTCCTCGAAGGCGATCTGGCTCAGCACCGGCGCGAGCTGACGGCACGGGCCGCACCACTCGGCGGTGAACTCCACGAGCACCGGAAGATCCGCCTCCAGCACCTCGCGTTCGAAGGTCGCGTCCGTCACCACGTCCACGCCCGCTGCCTGAACCGTCATACCAACCCCTCCGTCACACCCGTCAGTTCGCACCCGGGGACCCCGGGCGCCGGCGAACCGGCCTCCAACTCGGCGCGGGCCGCCTCGGCCCGTACCAGCTGAGCGCCGACCTGGTCGCGTACGGACTGGAGCTGCCCGATGAGCCCGTCGAGCTCGGCCAGCTTGCGCCGGTACACGGCGAGCGAGGCGGGACAGGTGTCGCCGGCCTCGTGGCCCGCCCGCAGGCACTCCACGAACGGCCGGGTCTCCTCCAGCTCGAACCCGAAGTCCTGCAGGGTCCTTATCTGCCGCAGCAGCCGCAGGTCGCCCTCGTCGTACGACCGGTACCCGTTCTCCGACCGGCGCGCGGTGAGGAGACCGCGCGACTCGTAGTAGCGCAGCGCGCGGGTGGTGGTGCCGGCACGTGCGGCCAGTTCGCCGATTCGCATGGGACGACGGTAATCCTTGACGCCGAGGTCAAGGCAACCAAAGCCCCACCCCGCCCCGGGGCTGCGCCCCGAACCCCTTCTCTCGTCCGCGAGCCCGAAGGGGCGCGGGGAACTGCGCGAGCAACCCACCACCGGCCCGCAGACAAACCCCGGGCACCCCACCCCCCTCACCCCCGAGGCAACAACCCCTTCCCCCCCACCGGGGACGACAACACGATCGACGTCGTCGTCCGGCCCAGCGCCGACACCTCCCCCAGCACCTCCTCCAGATGCCCCGTGTCCGCGACCGCGACCTTGATGATCCAGCAGTCCTCGCCCACCACGTGGTGCACCTCGCGGATCTCCTCGCGCTCCATCAGCTCCAGCGTCCTGGGGTGCTTCAGGGTGTAGCCGCCGTGCGGGTTGACCCGGATGAACGCCTGGATGCCGTAGCCCAGCCGGGCCGGATCGACCCGCGCCCCGTACCCCGTGATCACCCCGCCCGCCTCCAGCCGACGCAGGCGCTCGGTGACCGCCGCGGGGCTCAGCCGTACCCTCCGGCCCAGCTCGCTCAGCTTGATCCGCCCCTCCTCCTGGACCAGCGCGAGGAGCTGACGGTCCACCTGGTCGAAGGCCGGTGAGGAATCGTGGGTCGACGCCCGTGAACTCCGTGGTTCCTTCGGTACAGCCGACAGTTCTCCCATGTTTCCCCCTTCAGGACGCCGGCCGTCAACGTAACACTGTGTGCATGACATTCGACATGCCTCACGGGACCCGAAACGTGCTGGTCATCGGCGGCAACCGCTACTTCGGCAAGCGCCTCATCGACCGCCTCGTCACCGCCGGTGACCACGTCACCGTACTGAACCGGGGGTCCGCCCCACCCCCGCCCGGCGTCGAGCACCTCCTCGCCGACCGCGACGACGAGGCCGCCCTCGAAGCCGCCCTGGGGGACCGGACGTTCGACGTCGTCTTCGACCAGGTCTGCTACACCCCGCGCCAGGCCGCCGTCGCCCGCCGCGTCTTCGCCCACCGCACCCGCCGGTACGTGATGACCTCGACCGTGGAGGTGTACGAGTACGAGGACTCGGCCGCGCCGGTCGCGGAGGGCGCCGTCGATCCCCGTCTCGTCGCCGTCGACCTCGAACTCCCGTGGAGCGACCCGGAGTTCAGCGGATCGCACTACGGCGAGGGCAAGCGCCAGGCCGAGGCCGTCCTCGCCGCGCCGGGCTTCCCGTACGTCGGCGTCCGCGTCGCCCACGTCCTCGGCGGCGCCGACGACTTCACCGGGCGCGTCACCCACTACGCCGACCGGCTCCGCGCCGGCGAGCCCATCGCCGTGCCCGCGCCCAACCACCCGGCCACGTACATCAACGTCGACGAGATCGCCGACTTCCTCCTCTGGACCGCCGGGCAGGACTTCACCGGACCCGTCAACGCCGCCTCGCACGGGCCGCTCACCACCGACGACATCGTGGCCGCGATCGGCGGCGGGCCCGCCCGCTACCGGACCGTCGACGTCGGGGAGGTCTCGCCGTTCGCCTTCCGGCGCTCGTACGGCATGGACACCACCCGCGCCCAGCAGCTCGGCTTCACCTTCTCGCACACCGGGGAATGGCTCACGGACGCCCTCGCGCAGACACTCACGGGCACCGAGGGGGGCAACTGACATGCGCCGGCGCACACTCGGCCCCCTGAAGGTCGGCGCCATCGGGTACGGCGCCATGCCCCTGTCCATCGAGGGGCGGCCGGACGAGGCACGCGCCCTCGCCACCGTGCACGCCGCGCTCGACGCGGGCATCACCCTGCTCGACACCGCCGACTCCTACTACGCCCCCGGCGGCGAGCCCGGCCACAACGAGCTGCTCCTCGCCCGCGCCCTCGCCTCGTACCGCGGCCCCACCGACCACGTCCTCGTCGCCACCAAGGGCGGGCGCGGGCGCACCGACGACGGGGACTGGAGCGTCGACGGGCGGCCCGAGCACCTCAAGCGCGCCGCGAAGGAGTCGCTGCGGCGGCTCGGCACCGGTGCGATCGGCCTCTACCAGCTGCACAAGCCCGATCCGGCCGTCCCGTACGCGGACTCGCTCGGCGCGCTGCGCGAGCTGGCCGACGACGGTACGGTCCGGCTCGTCGGGATCTCCAACGCCGACGTCCACCAGATCCGGGAGGCCCACAGCATCCTCGGTGACCGGCTGGTGTCCGTGCAGAACCGCTACTCCCCCGCCGTCCGCGACGCCGAGCCCGAGCTGCGGCTCACCGCCGAGCTGGGGCTGGCGTTCCTGCCGTGGAGTCCGCTCGGCGGCATCTCGCGCAGCTCGCTCGACGGGACGTCGGCCGTGTCCGCGGACTACGCGTTCGGCGGCTTCCACCGGGTGGCCCGCGAGCGCGGGGTCAGCCCGCAGCGGGTCACGCTCGCCTGGCTGCTGTCGCTGGGGCCGCACGTCCTGCCGATACCGGGCGGCAGCCGGCCCGAGTCCGTACGGGACTCGGCGGCTGCCGCCGATCTGGTCCTCGGCGAGGAGGAGCGGGCGCTGCTGCCCTGAGCCGCTTCCGCCTCCCCTCTTCCGTCGCGGGTCCGTCGCCGCGTCAGTGGCGCGTGCGCCGGTTGCGGATCTTGCGGACGATCAGCCAGATCACCAGGACGATCAGCGCCACGAAGATCAGGAAGATCACCAGGAGGAAGATGCCCAGCTTCTTGAAGAAGCCCTTCTTCTTTTTCTTCTTCTTCGGCTTGGCGAGCGTCACATGCGAGGCGTCGCTCACCGCCTGGTGGGCCGTCGATGCCGCCGGCGCGGCGGCGGGCGCGAGCGCGTCGAACGCAGACTGCGCCGACTGCGCGGACTGCGCCGACACCGTCCGCACCACCGCGCTCGGCGCGGCCTCGGCCGCCGCCGGGGCCACCAGGGCGGTGCCCAGGAGCAGGGCCAGTACCGTTGTGAACTTCTTGATCATTCGGGTTCCCTTCACGTCGTCCCCACGGCGAGGCCCGCCGTCGCCTCGACCTCCATCAGCGACGCGCTGTGCCTCTCCGCCTCAAAGGCTGCCCGCCCTCCCCGCAGCCCGAACAGGCGCTTCGAGAGGAGGATGTAGAGCACGGCGAGGACATTGAGCCCCAGCGTGGCCATCTTGAGGTAGCTGATCTTCTCGGTCAGCTCGTAGACCTCCAGTGGCAGGAACATCGCCGTGGCGACCACGGTGAGGTACTCCGCCCAGCGCTCGGCCCGCCAGAGCCCGACGGCCTCGACGATCTCGATCAGCGCGTAGACCAGCAGCGCCACGGCCACCGCGACCAGCGTGGAGTGCTTGTAGCCGAAGGACTTCTGGATGGTGCCGACGACGGGCGAGTGGTCGAGGTCGTAGTGGAAGTGCTGGAACACCGGGCGGAAGACGTCCAGGTTCTCGTCGAAGAGCCTGCGCACCGCGTCCTGGCTGTTGCTGAACTTCCACACCGCGGCCGCCACCAGGACGATGAAGACCCCGCGCACCAGCCGCTCCACCGCGAGGAACCGCAGGATGAACAGGTCCCGCAGCACCTTCCCGCGCGGCACGAGCGGCGCGTCGTCGGCGGGCCCCGCGCCGTGCGGGACGCCGAGGGCGAAGTCGCCGCAGCGCAGACAGCGCCAGGCCTCGCCCAGCCGGGTCTCGGCGCGCAGCCGCTCGCGCAGCTCGGCCTCGCTCGGCTCGTACGTCACATGGCCCTTGCGCGCGCAGGTGCGCCGGTCCCAGTCGATCTTCATTCCGCTCGCTCTCCCCGTCACCGCTTCCGGACGGACGCCCCGCACGGTAGTGGACACTCGTCCGGACGCGTTCAGGGGGTGGCGGGTTCCTTCGGTTCGGATCGAGTCTGAGCAGGGGTTTCCTTGGTGAGGACCACCTCCCGCTCCCTCGGCGGCTCCGCCGGACCGTGGGCGTCGCCCGCCTCGAAGGTCGTCTCGTCGAACGGGGCGCGCCCGGCGAGGACCTCCTCGACCCGTGCGGTGTCGATCTCCTTGGTCCAGGTGCCCACCAGGACCGTGGCGACCGCGTTGCCCGCGAAGTTGGTCAGCGCCCGCGCCTCGCTCATGAAGCGGTCGATGCCGACGATCAGGCCGACGCCGTCGACCAGTTCGGGGCGGTGCGACTGAAGGCCGCCGGCCAGGGTGGCGAGGCCCGCGCCGGTGACCCCGGCGGCGCCCTTGGAGGCGACGATCATGAACAGGAGCAGCGAGATCTGCTGTCCGGCGCTCAGCGGCTCGCCCATCGCGTTGGCGATGAAGAGCGAGGACATCGTGAGGTAGATCGCGGTTCCGTCCAGGTTGAACGAGTAGCCGGTGGGCACGGTGATGCCCGCCACGGCCCGGCTCACCCCCAGGTGCTCCATCTTGGCGATCAGCCGGGGCAGCGCCGTCTCGGAGGAGGAGGTGGACAGGATCAGCAGGAACTCCCGTCCCAGGTACTTCAGCAGCCGGAAGATGTTCACCCCGGCCAGCAGGCGCAGCAGCGTACCGAGGACGACGAAGACGAACAGCGCGCACGTGATGTAGAAGCCGACCATGATGACGGCCAGCGACTTCAGCGCGTCCGTGCCGGTCTCGCCGACCACCGCCGCGATGGCGCCGAACGCGCCGAGCGGCGCCACCCACATCACCATCGACAGGACGCGGAAGACCAGCTTCTGGATGTGGCCGACGCCGCGCAGCACCGGCTCGCCCGCCGAGCCCATCGCCTGGAGCGCGAAGCCCACGAGCAGGGCGATCAGCAGGGTCTGGAGGACCTGGCCCTCGGTGAAGGCGGAGACCATCGTCCTGGGGATGATCCCGAGCAGGAAGTCGGCGGTCGACTCGCCGGCGCCGGCCGCCTGCTTGGCGCCCGCGTGCCTGGTCGCCTCGGTGATGTGCAGGCCGGAGCCGGGCTCCAGGATGTTGCCGACGACCAGGCCGATGGCGAGCGCCACGGTCGACATCACCAGGAAGTAGCCGAGCGCGAGCCCGCCGACCGCGCCGACCTTGGCGGCCTTGCGCACGGATCCCACCCCGAGCACGATCGAGCAGAAGATGATCGGCGAGATCATCATCTTGATCAGGTTCACGAAGCCGGTGCCGATCGGCTTGAGCTCGACGGCCACCCCGGGGGCGGCGAAGCCGACGGTGATGCCGATGAGCACCGCGGCGATCACCGCGGGATACAGATAGTGCGTACGGGTGCCTCCCCGGCCCTTACGGCCTTGGGGGCGGTCCCGGCGGGCGGCTGCTGGGGTCACGGGGGTGCCTCCTCCTGCTTCCGTACGCGTCCCGCGTACGGGCGTCTGTGTCCCGGTGGCTCGATGGATCTCCGCGACTATCGCCCAGGCTGTGACGCCGGTCACCCTTGCGTGCATTTCGTTCACACGGCTTGTCCTCACCGTGATGTGCGCGGGTGCACACTGTCCGGCATGCGCATACCCCGACCCCGCAGCCTCGCGGGCCAGCTCTTCGCCATGCAGGTGGTGCTGGTCGCGGCGATCGTGGCGGGCTGCGCGCTCTACTCGTACGTCCATGACCGGACCCAGGCCGAGGAGACCGCCCGGCGCCAGACCACCGCGATCGCGACCGCCGTGGCCACCTCGCCCGCGGTGGCCGAGGCGGTCCGCTCCAAGGACCCGACGGCGGCCCTCCAGCCGTACGCCGAGACCCTGCGGCACACCGCCGGGGTCGACTTCGTGGTGGTCCTCGCCCCCGACGGGACCCGCTGGACGCATCCGGTGCCGGGGGAGATCGGCCGCAAGTACCTCGGCGACATCCGGCCCGCGCTGCGCGGCGAGACGTTCAGCGAGACGCACATGGGCGTGCTCGGGCCGTCCGTGCGGGTCGTAGCTCCGGTGCGCGACCACGGCCGGATCACCGCCCTGGTCAGCGCGGGCATCACCATCGACACGATCAGCGCGCAGGTCCGCGAGCAGATGGCGGCGCTGCTCGCGGTCGCCTCCGGGGTGCTGGCCTTCGGCGGGCTCGGCACCTATGTGATCAACGCGCGGCTGCGGCGGCACACCCACGGCATGAACGCGGCCGAGCTGAGCCGGATGCACGACTACCACCAGGCCGCGCTGCACGCGGTGCGCGAGGGGCTGCTGATGCTGGACGGGCAGCGCAGGATCGCGCTCATCAACGACGGCGGCCGGGAGCTGCTCGGACTCGGCGAGGACGCGGTGGGCCGGTCGGTGGCCGACCTCGGGCTGCCCGCGCGGCTCGCCGGGGCGCTGCTCGCGAGCGAGCCGAGGGCGGACGAGGTCCACATGACGGCCGACCGGATCGTCGTGGTCAACACCCGGCCGGTCTCCAGCGGCGGCCGGCGGGGCACCGTGGTGACCCTGCGCGACCACACCGAACTCCAGGCGCTCTCCGGCGAGCTGGACTCCGAGCGCGGGTTCACCCAGGCGCTGCGGGCGCAGGCGCACGAGGCCGCGAACCGGCTGCACGCGGTGGTCTCCCTCATCGAGCTGGGCCGCGTCCAGGAGGCGGTGGAGTTCGCCACGGCCGAGCTGGAGCTCGCCCAGGCCCTCACCGACCAGGTGGTCACGGCGGTGGGCGAACCGGTGCTCGCCGCGCTGCTGCTCGGCAAGGCGGCCCAGGCCCATGAGCACGGGGTGGCGCTGGCGCTCACCGAGGGCAGCGCCATCGAGGACGGGCTGCTGCCGTCCACCCTGCCCCCGCGCGACCTGGTCACGGTCCTGGGCAACCTGGTGGACAACGCGGTCGACGCGGCCCAGGGCAGCGCGGGCGCCCGGGTCGCGGTCACCCTCACCACCGAGAACGAGGAGCTGGTGGTCCGGGTCGCGGACAGCGGCCGGGGCGTCGATCCGGCCGCCGCGGACGCGGTCTTCGAGCGCGGCTGGTCCACCAAGAGCCCGGGGCGCGGCATCGGTCTGGCGCTGGTGCGGATGACGGTGGCCCGGCACGGCGGAAGCGTGGCGCTGGCCCAGGGGCCCTACGGGGGCGCCGAGTTCACCGTACGGCTGCCGCTGAGCGGGGAGGCGGTGCCGGCGTGACGGCCACCCAGGGGCCCACCGGCGAGCCCATCAGAGTGCTGGTGGTCGAGGACGACCCCGTCGCCGCCGACGCGCACCGGCTCTACGTCGGCCGGGTGCCCGGCTTCACGGTGGCCGGGACCGCGCACTCGCGGGCCGAGGCGCTGCGGGTGCTCGACCGCGTCGAGGTCGATCTGCTGCTGCTCGACCTCTATCTGCCGGACGGGCACGGCCTCCAGCTGGTGCGTTCGCTGCGGGCGGCCGGGCACGGCGCGGACGTCATCGCGGTGACCTCGGCGCGCGATCTGACGATGGTGCGCGAGGGCGTCTCGCTGGGGGTGGTGCAGTACGTCCTGAAGCCCTTCACCTTCGCCACCCTGCGCGACCGGCTTGTGCGGTACGCCGAGTTCCGCGCGACCGCCGGGGAGGCGTCCGGGCAGGAGGAGGTCGACCGGGCCCTGTCCACCCTGCGCGTCCCGCAGCCCACGGCCCTGCCCAAGGGGCTGAGCGCGCCCACGCTCCAGGCGGTGACCCGCACCCTGCGGTCCTCGGCGAGCGGTGTCACCGCCTCCGAGGCCGCCGAGGCGGTCGGCATCTCGCGCATCACCGCGCGGCGCTATCTGGAGCACCTGGTCACCTCGGGCCGCGCCGAGCGGACCCCGCAGTACGGGCAGATCGGACGCCCGGAGCTCCAGTACCGCTGGCTCGACTCCCGCCGCTGACAGGGTACTTGACGGAACGTCAGCCGTAGGCGGCGGCCGACGGGCCCCATTGACCATGGACCGGGGCGGCTTTACGTTCACCGGGCAGCCACTCGTGTCCCGAGGAGGTCGTGCCGTGCGTCCCACCGCCGTAGTCCCGCTGGTCCTCGCCACCGCGCTCGCCGCCGGTTCGCTCACCGCCTGCGGTGGCTCCGGCGGCGGTTCGGACACCGTCAAGGTCGCCTACAACCGCTCCACCGACCACACCGTCCGCTTCAAGGACGACTTCCTGGCGTCGGTGAAGCGGCAGTTCGAGCGGGACCACCCCGGCAAGAAGGTCAAGCTCGTCCCCATCCAGGCCCCGGACAACGACTACGCCACCAAGGCCCAGCAGATGATGCGCTCGGGCAAGACCGCGCCGGACCTGGTCTACGAGGACACCTTCCGCATCAACTCCGACATCAAGGCCGGCTATCTGAGCCCGCTCGACGACCGGCTGGCCTCCTGGGACGGCTGGAGCCGCTTCGTGCCCACGGCGAAGACGGCGGCCAGGGCGGAGGACGGCAGGACCTACGGCGTCCCGGACGGCACCGACACCCGGGGCCTGTGGTTCAACAAGCGGCTGTTCGCGAAGGCGGGGCTGCCCGAGGACTGGCAGCCGAGGAACTGGGCGGACATCCTCGACGCCGCCCGCACCCTCAAGAGGAAGGTCCCCGGCGTCATCCCGCTCAACGTCCTCACCGGCAAGGCGGTCGGCGAGGCGGCGGTGATGCAGGGCTTCGAGATGCTGCTGTACGGGACCGGCGACAACCCCCTGTACGACCCCGCCGCCAAGAAGTGGGTCACCGGCTCACAGGGCTTCCAGGACGCGCTGGGCTTCGTCCGGACGGTGTACGGGGAGAAGCTCGGCCCGAACGTCGCCGACGCGCTCGACCCCAATGTGAACACCCGCGTCGCCACCGAGTGGCTGCCCGAGGGCAAGCTCGCGATCGCGCTAGACGGCTCGTGGCTGGGCCAGTTCTGGAGCGGCCGGGGCACCCGGGACTGGCCGCAGTGGTCGAGCGTGCTGGGGCAGGCGGCGATGCCCACCAAGGACGGGCAGGCGCCCGGCCGGGTCTCCCTGTCCGGCGGCTGGACCTGGGCGATCCCGAAGAAGTCCAAGAACCCCTCGCTCGCCTGGGAGTTCGTGCGGTCGATGCAGACGCCCGCGAACGCCGTGAAGTGGGCCGTGGCGGACGCCCAGATCGCGGTGCGCGACGACGTGGCGGCCGACCCGGCGTACCTGCGCTCGACCCCCGGCATCTCCTTCTTCACCGGCCTGGTCAAGTACACCCACTACCGCCCGGCGCTCCCCGTCTATCCCCAGGTGTCGACGGCGATCGGCGAGGCGATGGAGGCGGTGACCACCGGCGACGCGACGCCCGCGGAGGCGGCCAGGGCGTACGACGAACAACTGGCCACGATCACCGGCGGCGCGGTGACGAAGCGGTGAGGGGCGCCGCGCGTACGGGCGGGGGGCGGGCTCGGGGGGCCGGGGCGGGCGGTGGGGGGCGAGCGCGTACGTCCGGCGCGGGCGGCGGAGGTCGGACACGGGGCGCCGGGACGCGCGGCACGGACCGTGCGCAGGGTGCCGGGGCGGACGGCACGGACCGGGCGCGGGGCGCCGGGGCGGGCGGCCGGGGCCGGGGAAAGGGCACGGGGCGTGCGGCGGCGCTGCGCTGGCTTCCCCTCGCCCCCGCCACCCTCCTCCTGCTGCTCTTCCTCGCCGGACCCATCGGCTACTGCGTCTACATCGCCTTCACCGACATGCGGCTGACCGGCGCCTCCGGCACCGCCTTCGTCGGGTTCGCCAACTTCCGGCGGGCGTTCGCCGACCCGGGCTTCCGCAACGCCGTCTGGCTGACGCTGGTCTTCACCGTGATCTCCTCGATCGCCGGGCAGAACACCCTCGGCCTCGCGCTCGCCGCCCTGATGCGGCGCGCCTCGCGGCCGGTGCGCACCCTGACGGGGACGCTGGTGATCGCGGCCTGGGTGCTGCCGGAGATCGTCGCCGCGTTCCTGCTGTACGCCTTCTTCCGCCACGAGGGCACCCTCAACGCCCTCCTCGACCAGCTCCATCTGCCCACCCAGAACTGGCTGTACGGCCTGCCCATCCTGGCCGTCTCCTTCGCCAACGTCTGGCGCGGCACCGCCTTCTCCATGCTGATCTACTCGGCCGCGCTCTCCGAGATCCCGCAGGAGATCACCGAGGCGGCCGAGGTCGACGGCGCGAGCGGGCTGCGCCGGCTCTGGCACATCACCCTGCCGATGATCCGCCGCTCGATCGGCACCAACCTGATGCTCAACACCCTCCAGACCTTGTCCGTCTTCGGGCTGATCTGGGCGATGACCCGGGGCGGTCCGGGCCGGCGCAGCCAGACGCTCCCGGTGTTCATGTACGACCAGGCCTTCGTGAAGAGCCTGATCGGCTACGGGACGGCCGTGGCGCTGCTGCTGCTCCTGGTGGGGGCCCTGTTCTCGGTGGTGTACCTGCGGCTGATGAGGGTGGAGGTATGAGCGTGCCCCGACGCGCGAGCCGGCCCGCGCCCCGACGCGTCCCGCGCCGCCGGACCCGGGAGCGGCTGGCCGCCGACGCGGCGCTGCTGGCGGTCGCGGCGGCGTTCGCGCTGCCGCTGCTGTGGCTGCTGCTCTCCTCGCTGGACGCGGACGCGGACCTGCGGGTGCGGGTGCCGGGCTCCCCCACACTGGAGAACTTCTCCGCCGTGTGGACGGACGAGATCACCTTCACACCGATGCTCAACAGCCTCGTGCTGTGCGGCGGCGCGACCGTCCTGACCGTGGTGTGCGCCGTGCTGGCCGCCTATCCGCTCTCGCGCTACCGCTCGCGCCTGACCCGCCCGTACCTCCTGACGGTCCTGTTCACCACCTGTCTGCCGATCACGGCGGTGATGGTCCCGGTGTACGGGCTGTTCGTGCAGGTCGACCTGATCGACACGGTGTACGGCACGGCCCTGTTCCTGGCCACCGCGCAACTCCCGTTCGCCATCTGGCTGATGAAGAACTTCATGGACGGGGTGCCCCGGGTCCTGGAGGAGGCGGCCTGGACGGACGGGGCGTCGATGCCGCAGACGCTGTGGCGGGTGGTGCTGCCGCTGATGGGGCCGGGCGTGACGGTGGTGACGATCTACACCTTCATCATGCTGTGGGGGAACTTCTTCGTCCCCTTCATGCTCCTGCTCTCCCCGGACCGCCTCCCCGCCTCCGTCTCGCTCTTCACCTTCTTCGGCAACTACGGCTCGGTGGTCTACGGCGAACTGGCCGCCTTCTCGATCCTCTACTCGACCCCGGTGCTCCTCCTCTATGTGGTGATCGCGCAGCGCCTGGGGGGTGGTTTCGCGCTGGGCGGTGCGGTGAAGGGGTGAGGGCGGGTCAGGGGGCGAGGGGGTCAAGGGGTGAGGGGCGGGTCGTGACGCATCCGATAAGTGGAGCCGTACCTTCCTACGGACTGACAGATTTGGGTGAACACACCGTGGTCAGCCGTCACCCTGTGCACCTACGGTGTGCGCGTGCACCCCACCCCGCCGTTCAACGCCCCCGCCATGCGCCGTCTGCGCGAGGCGCTGGGCATGGCGCCCGGCCATGTCTCCTACGGTCTGTACGCCCAGTACGGGCTGCGGGTCTCCCCCGAGACCGTCTCCTCCTGGGAGCGCGGGTTCGCCACCCCCGACTCGCGTGAGCTGACCGCGCTGGCGGGGGTGCTGTGGTGCTCCCCGGGCGATCTGATGGCCGCGGCCGCCACGCTCCGCGAACACCGCATGGCCCGCGGGCTCAGCCCCGAGGACCTGGCGAGGCGGGTGGGACTCGACGTCGGGGCGTACCTCCGGATGGAGGAGTCGGGCCGCTGGCGCGGCAACGAGCGCCAGTCGGAGGCGCTGACGCAGGCGCTGAACCTGTCGCTGCGGGAGTACGTCACGGCGACGGGCCAGCACGAGGACCTCGCGGAGCTCCTGCGCAGCGCGGTCACCACCCGCTGGCAGGCGTACGTCCGCCCCGCCTCCAAACTCCTCCCCCTCCCCCGCCACCACCTCCAGGACGTCCTGGAACAACTGCACACCGACTACCAGGGCCGCATGATGTCCACGATGAGCTGGGGAACGAGCGGGGCGGGGACGGAGTCGACGGCGGGGGATGCGGGGCGGGAATTCCTGGACCGCATCGTGGACCACTTCTGGGTGCTGGCCCAGGGGTAGGGGGTTCTGTGCCCGGGGTTCGTCTGCGGGTGAGTGGGGCTTACTCGCGCAGTTCCCCGCGCCCCTTTTTGGCCCGGGGTTCGTCTGCGGGTGAGTGGGGCTTGCTCGCGCAGTTCCCCGCGCCCCTTCAGGGCCCGGACTTCGACTGCGGGTGCGTCGTGGCTGGTCGCGCAGTTCCCCGCGCCCCTGAAGGGGCCGGACCTCGACTGCAGGTGCGTCGTGGTTGCTCGCGCCGTTCCCCGCGCCCCTTTCGGGGCCGGGCTTCGGCTGCGGGTGAGTGGGGCTTGCTCGCGCCGTTCCCCGCGCCCCTTTCGGGGCCGGACCTCGACTGCGGGTGCGTCGTGGCTGCTCGCGCCGTTCCTCGCGCCCCTGAAGGGGTCGGACTTCGGGTGCGGGTGTGTCGTGGTTGCTCGGCGGTTCCCCGCGTCCCTTACAGCATGTGGCCGAGGTGAGCATTCCGATTGCGGGCGTCCCCCTCAGGGGCGCGGGGAACTGCGCGAGCAACCCAGCACGGTCCGCAGACGAAAAAGAGGTCCGGGGCGCAGCCCCGTAGCGGGGTGCAGGGGCCGCAGGCCCCGCCGGGGGGGCGGGGCGCAGCCCCGCACGCTGGGGCCGGGGGGTTGACCCGGAAGCGCACCCCCACCCACCCCCGGAGGGTTAAGGGAACGGGGCGGGGTGGGGCAAGCTCAGAACACCGACTCCGCCTCGAACACCCGATCCACCGGCACCGTCTTCAACTCCGTCACCGCGGACGCCAACGGCGCCATCACCACATCCGTCCCCCGCAACGCCGTCATGTTCCCGAAGTCCCCCCGGTGCACCGCCTCCACCGCATGCCACCCGAACCGCGTCGCGAGCACCCGGTCGTACGCGGTCGGCACCCCGCCCCGCTGGACGTGCCCGAGGATCACCGGCCGCGCCTCCTTCCCCAGACGCCGCTCCAGCTCGATGGCCAGCCGGTTCCCGATCCCGGCGAACCGCTCGTGCCCGTACTGGTCGATCGCGCCCTTCTCGTACGGCATGGCCCCCTCCGCGGGATGCGCCCCCTCCGCGACGCAGATCACCGCGAACTTCTTGCCGCGCGCGAACCGCTCCTCGACCATCTTGACCAGGTCGTCCACCTCGAAGGGCCGCTCCGGCAGACAGATGCCGTGGGCGCCGCCCGCCATACCGGACTCCAAGGCGATCCACCCCGCGTGGCGCCCCATGACCTCGACGACCATCACGCGCTGGTGCGACTCGGCCGTGGTCTTCAGCCGGTCGATCGCCTCGGTCGCGACCATGACGGCCGTGTCGAAGCCGAAGGTGCGGTCGGTCGAGGAGATGTCGTTGTCGATGGTCTTCGGCACACCGACGACCGGCATCCCGGCGTCGGAGAGCATCCGGGCCGCCGTCAGCGTGCCCTCGCCGCCGATCGGGATGAGCGCGTCGATGCCGTAACGGCGGGCCAGCTCCGCGCAGTTCTCGGCGGCCTCGCGCAGCCGGGCGCGCTCCAGGCGGGCCGAGCCGAGGATGGTGCCGCCGCGCGCGAGGATGCCGCTGACGGAGTCCAGGTCGAGGGGGCGGAAGTGGCCGTCGAGCAGGCCCTTGAACCCGTCCTCGAAGCCGATGACCTCGTCGCCGTGGCCGGTCAGGGCCCGGTGCACGACCGACCGGATCACTGCGTTCAGGCCGGGGCAGTCGCCGCCCGCGGTGAGGACTCCGATGCGCATCGTGACTCAGTCTCCTGCTCTGTGGTGCCGTGCCCGCCGGCCGCGAGGAACCGGGCCGACGAACCGATTGTCACACGCACCTCACGGGCCCCGCCCGCCCGGCGCGGCCGTACGCCCGCCCCCGCGGGCCTTCCGTCCTCCGGGCCCGGGACCTTCCTCCCCCGCCCGCGCGGGACCTTCGTCCCCACCTTCGCCCGGCGGGCGCTTTAACCACGCGCAGAGGTATTGTCAAGAGGGCGAGGCTGACCGCCCCGATTTTTTTCGCCCCCGGGAACGGGGGGAAGGACGCAGGGAAGGACCGGGGAAGTACCAGGGAAAAGCCGGGCAAGGATTGGGGGGACGCCCCCGGCACGAGCCCCGGCCCCACCGCACCGCCCACCGCCCCCGCCCCGCCAGTACGACGCCCCACCAGTACGACGACGCAGACAGAACGGGAGAGCACGCGTGACGCGCAGCGTGTACGTGACCGGGATCGACCGGGGAGACGGCCGCCAGGTCGTCGAGCTGGGAGTCATGGAGCTCCTGACGCGCCAAGTGGACCGGGTGGGCGTCTTCCGTCCCCTCGTGCACGACGGCCCCGACCGGCTCTTCGACCTGCTCCGCGCCCGCTACCGGCTGTCCCAGGACGAGGCGACGGTGTACGGGATGGACTACCACGAGGCGTCCGCGCTCCAGGCCGAGCGCGGCACCGACGAGCTGGTCTCCCAGCTCGTCGAGCGCTTCCACAAGGTCGCCCGCGCCTACGAGGTGGTCCTCGTCCTCGGCACCGACTTCGCCGCCACCCAGCTCCCGGACGAACTGTCGCTGAACGCGCGCCTGGCCAACGAGTTCGGCGCGTCCGTGATCCCGGTGGTCGGCGGCAAGGACCAGCCCGCCGAGTCGGTGCGGGCCGAGGCGCGCAACGCCCACCGCGCGTACGAGGCGCTGGGCTGCGACGTCCTGGCGATGGTCGTCAACCGGGTGGCCCCGCGCGACCGCGAGGCCATCGCGGACGGGCTGAAGGCCCAGCTGCCGGTGCCGTGCTATGTCCTGCCCGACGAGCCCGCGCTGGCCGCGCCGACCGTCGCCCAGATCACCTCGGCACTCGGCGGTACGGTCCTGCTCGGCGACGACGCCGGGCTCGCCCGGGACGCGCTGGACTTCGTCTTCGGCGGGGCGATGCTGCCGAACTTCCTCAACGCCCTGACCCCGGGCTGCCTGGTCGTGACCCCGGGCGACCGCGCCGACCTGGTGGTGGGCTCGCTGGCCGCGCACAGCGCCGGGACGCCGCCGATAGCCGGCGTCCTGCTGACCCTGGACGAGCGGCCCGGCGAGGCCATCCTCAAGCTCGCCGACCGCCTCGCGCCCGGCACCCCGGTGGTCGCCGTCACCGGCGGGTCCTTCCCGACGGCCGGTGAACTCTTCGCCCTCGAAGGCAAGTTGAACGCCTCCACCCCGCGCAAGGCGGAGACCGCGCTCGGCCTCTTCGAGCGGCACACCGACACCGCCGACCTGCTGGCCCGGATGTCGGTGGCCCGCAGCGGTCGCGTCACCCCGATGATGTTCGAGCACGAGCTGCTGGAACAGGCCCGCGCGGAGCGCCGCCGGGTGGTGCTCCCGGAGGGCACCGAGGAGCGGGTGCTGCGCGCCGCCGACGTCCTGCTGCGCCGCGACGTCTGCGACCTCACCCTGCTCGGCGACGTTGAGGCCATCCGCAAGAAGGCCGCCGACCTCGGCATCGACGTCTCCCGGTGCGAGATCGTCGACCCGCACACCTCCGAGCTGCGCCGGCGCTTCGCCGAGCGGTACGCCGAGCTGCGCGCGCACAAGGGCGTGACGGTGGAGCTCGCGTACGACGTGGTCGCGGACGTCAACTACTTCGGCACCCTGATGGTCCAGGAGGGCCTGGCCGACGGCATGGTCTCCGGCTCGGTGCACTCCACCGCCGCCACCATCCGCCCGGCCTTCGAGATCATCAAGACGAAGCCGGAGGCGTCCATCGTGTCGTCCGTCTTCTTCATGTGCCTGGCCGACAAGGTGCTGGTGTACGGCGACTGCGCGGTCAACCCGGACCCGGACGCCGAGCAGCTGGCCGACATCGCGGTCCAGGCGGCCGCCACCGCGGCCCGCTTCGGCGTGGACCCGCGGATCGCGATGCTCTCGTACTCGACCGGCACCTCCGGTTCGGGCGCCGACGTCGACAAGGTCCGCGAGGCCACCAAGCTCGTCCGCGAGGCCCGTCCGGACCTGCGGATCGAGGGCCCGATCCAGTACGACGCGGCCGTGGAGCCCTCGGTGGCCGCGACCAAGCTGCCGGGCTCGGAGGTGGCCGGGCAGGCCACCGTGCTGATCTTCCCGGACCTCAACACCGGCAACAACACCTACAAGGCCGTCCAGCGCTCGGCCGGCGCCGTGGCCGTCGGCCCGGTGCTCCAGGGGCTGCGCAAGCCGGTCAACGACCTCTCGCGCGGCGCCCTCGTCCAGGACATCGTCAACACCGTCGCCATCACGGCCATCCAGGCCCAGGCGCAGGAACAGGGGCAGGAGACCTCCGCATGACCAGCACCGACCCGACCCCGTCGCGCGTCCTCGTACTCAACTCCGGCTCGTCGTCGGTGAAGTACCAGCTGCTCGACATGGCCGGCTCCACGCGACTCGCGGCGGGCCTGGTCGAGCGGATCGGCGAGGAGACCTCCCGCCTGGTGCACACCCCGCTGACCGGCGGCGACCGGCGCGAGGTCAACGGCCCGATCGCCGATCACGGGGCCGCCCTGAAGGCGGTCTCCGAGGAGCTCGCCAAGGACGGCCTCGGCCTCGACTCGCCCGAACTCGCCGCGATCGGCCACCGGGTGGTGCACGGCGGGCTGAAGTTCAGCGCCCCGACCGTGATCACCGAGGAGGTCATGGCCGAGATCGAGCGCCTGGTCCCGGTCGCGCCGCTGCACAACCCGGCGAACATCACCGGCATCCGCACCGCCCAGGACCTGCGCCCGGACCTGCCGCAGGTGGCCGTCTTCGACACCGCCTTCCACACCACGATGCCCGAGCACGCGGCCCGGTACGCCATCGACGTGGAGACCGCCGACGCGCACCGCATCCGTCGCTACGGCTTCCACGGCACCTCGCACGCGTACGTCTCGCGCGAGACCGCGAAGCTGCTCGGCAAGGACCCCTCCGAGGTCAACGTGATCGTGCTGCACCTGGGCAATGGGGCCTCCGCCTCGGCCGTGCGCGGCGGGGTGTGCGTGGACACCTCGATGGGGCTCACCCCGCTGGAGGGCCTGGTCATGGGCACCCGCTCGGGCGACATCGACCCGGCGGTGACCTTCCACCTGGAGCGGGTCGCCGGAATGTCGACGGACGAGATCGACGTCCTGCTCAACAAGAAGAGTGGTCTGGTCGGCCTCTGCGGCGACAACGACATGCGCGAGATCCGCCGCCGGATCGAGGCGGGCGACCAGCGCGCCGCGCTCGCCTTCGACATCTACATCCACCGGCTGAAGAAGTACATCGGCGCCTACTACGCGGTGCTCGGCAAGGTCGACGCGGTCGCCTTCACCGCCGGGGTGGGCGAGAACGCGGCGCCGGTGCGCGAGGCCGCCGTGCTGGGTCTGGAGGAGCTGGGGCTCGCGGTCGACGGCGAGCTCAACGCCGTACGGTCCGACGCGCCGAGGCTCATCTCACCGGAATACGCGCGCGTGGCCGTGGCAGTGGTACCCACGGACGAGGAGCTGGAGATCGCGACGCAGACGTACGCGCTGGTCCGGTCCGGCGACGGCGCCGAGGGCAGGGGCGTCTGAGCGGGGACCGTTTCAGGCCACGCCTGAGCGCGCCTCCGCCCATTTGTACATTCCACCAGACGGAATATTCCGGAGCGAAACAAACCGATAGGATCGCCTCATGCGCCGTTCCAAAATCGTCTGCACACTGGGCCCCGCCGTCGACTCCTACGAGCAGCTCACTGCTCTGATCGAGGCCGGTATGAACGTGGCCCGCTTCAACTTCAGCCACGGGTCCCAGGCAGAGCACCAGGAACGGTACGACCGTGTCCGCAGGGCCGCCGAGGACACCGGCCGCGCGGTGGGCGTGCTCGCCGACCTCCAGGGCCCGAAGATCCGCCTGGAGACCTTCGCCGAGGGCCCCGTCGAGCTGGTGCGCGGTGACGAGTTCGTCATCACCACCGAGGACGTCCCGGGCGACAAGTCGATCTGCGGGACCACCTACAAGGGCCTGCCGGGCGACGTCTCCAAGGGCGACCCGATCCTGATCAACGACGGCAACGTCGAGCTCAAGGTGACCGAGGTCGAGGGCCCCCGGGTCAAGACCATCGTCATCGAGGGCGGTGTCATCTCCGACCACAAGGGCATCAACCTGCCCGGCGCGGCGGTGAACGTCCCGGCCCTGTCCGAGAAGGACATCGAGGACCTGCGCTTCGCCCTGAGGATGGGCTGCGACCTGGTCGCCCTCTCCTTCGTCCGGGACGCCGACGACGTCAAGGACGTCCACAAGGTCATGGACGAGGTCGGCCGCCGCGTGCCGGTCATCGCCAAGGTGGAGAAGCCGCAGGCCGTCGAGCACATGGAGGGCGTCGTCATGGCGTTCGACGGTGTGATGGTGGCCCGTGGCGACCTCGCCGTCGAGTACCCGCTGGAGCGGGTCCCGATGGTGCAGAAGCGCCTCATCGAGCTGTGCCGCCGCAACGCCAAGCCGGTGATCGTGGCGACCCAGATGATGGAATCCATGATCACCAACTCGCGCCCGACCCGCGCCGAGGCCTCCGACGTGGCCAACGCCATCCTGGACGGCGCGGACGCGGTCATGCTCTCCGCCGAGTCCTCGGTCGGCGCCTACCCGATCGAGACGGTCAAGACGATGTCGCGCATCGTCGAGGCCGCCGAGGAGGAGCTGCTCTCCAAGGGCCTCCAGCCCCTGGTCCCGGGCAAGAAGCCGCGCACCCAGGGCGGTTCGGTCGCCCGCGCGGCCTGCGAGATCGCGGACTTCCTCGACGGCAAGGCGCTGGTGGCCTTCACCAAGTCGGGTGACACGGCCCGCCGCCTCTCGCGCTACCGCGCGGCCCAGCCGATCCTGGCCTTCACCACGGACGCCGGCACCCGCAACCAGCTCGCGCTGAGCTGGGGCGTCGAGTCGTTCGTCGTCCCGCACGTGGACAACACGGACGCGATGGTGGACCTCGTCGACGCGGAGCTGCTGAAGCTGAAGCGGCACAACGAGGGCGACACCATGGTCATCACGGCCGGCTCGCCCCCCGGGGTCCCCGGCACCACCAACATGGTCCGCGTCCACCACTTGGGCGACGGCCGCCAGGGCTGATTTCCGGCCACGGCACGGCGAGGTTCCGACGGCGCTTCGCCGAGGTTCCGGTACGTGGCGAAGGGCGGCGCCCCGGAGTTGTCCGGGTCGCCGCCCTTCGCGCACACACCGACCGCGGCGCGCATACACCGACTGCGGCGTCTTCGCGCTCCGTTGCCCAGTCGCGGAGTGCCCGCAACAGGATCTACATATTCCGTGGGGTACGTTCGCGTTCATGCGTGCCCCGATAACTGTGCAGTTCAGCCGCCCGCTGGCCATCGCGGCCCTCACCGCGGCGGCGGTGGTCTGCGGCGCCGCCCCCGTGGCGGCCCACCCGGTGAAGCCGGGCACGACCCCGCCCGTGAAGCCGAGCCCCGGAGCGCCGCGCGCGGGAGCCCCCAAGCAGCCCCCCGCGGCCATGTCCACGGTCGGCGGCGCGCAGTTGGGCCTCCCGGGCCCCCAGACGGGCGAGGGCGCCCCCGCGCTGCCCGCCGGCCTCTCGGCCCTGTCCTGGATGGTCTCGGACGCGGACACCGGCCAGGTGCTGGCCGCCAGCAACGCCCACTGGCCGCTGCCGCCCGCCTCCACGCTGAAGATGCTCTTCGCGGACACGGTGCTGCCCGCGGTCCCGGGCACGGTGAGCCACAAGGTCGAGCCGGCCGAGCTGAACGGGATGGGCGGCGGCAGCAGCGCGGTCGGCATCGTCCCGGGCCAGACGTACCAGGGCGCCGACCTGTGGCGCGGGGTGTTCCTGCGCTCGGGCAACGACGCCGTGCACGTCCTGGCGTCGATGAACGGCGGCGTCCCCAAGACGGTGTCGGACATGCAGGCGAAGGCGGACTCCCTGGGCGCCAAGGACACCCACGTCCGCAGCCCCGACGGCTACGACGCGGAGGGCCAGGTGTCCTCGGCGTACGACCTGACGCTGTTCCTCCGCTCGGGCCTGCGCAACAAGGACTTCAAGGAGTACTGCGCGACGGCGGACGCGAAGTTCCCGGGCGGCCCGAACACCAAGGGCAAGCCGTTCGGGATCTCCAACACCAACCGCATGCTCTCCGGCACCGGCGGCGTACCGAAGTACCCGGGCCTGATCGGCGGCAAGAACGGCTACACGTCCCACGCCGGCAACACCCTCGCCGAGGCCGCGACCCGCGACGGCCACACGATCCTGGTGACGGTGATGAACCCCCAGGAGAACAAGCGCGACAAGGTCTACACGGAGACGCGGGCGCTGCTGGACTGGGGTTTCACCGCGGTTGGCAAGGCGGCCCCGATCGGCACCCTGGACCCGGCGAAGCCCACGCCCGCCGCCGAGCCGAACACGGCGGCCACGACGACCACGGACTCCTCCGGCCTGGGCGTGCTGGGCTGGACGGGACTGGGTGCGGGCGCGGCGGTGGCGGCCGGGGTGGCGTACGTGGTGCTGAAGCGGCGGCCGGTGCGGGCGCGGCGGCGGGGGTAGGGGCGGGCGCGTTCGGCCCCTGGCGGGAAACGACTGCGGCCCGCACCGGATTCGGTGCGGGCCACGGTCACATGCGGCTCCCGGATGGGTCTTTGGCGGCTGCGTGCTGCCCGGGTTACTCGGGGCTGCCGTCCGTGATGTAGTTCTGCAGGCCCGGGACCGTCAGCGTGCCGCCGAACTGGCCCGCCTGGCGGACCGTCGCGTTGGTGAAGATGGCGAGCGGGACGTTCAGGGGCGGCGGCGTCTCGGGACTGAAGGTGACCGGGATGAGGCCGAAGAGGTTCCCCTTCAGCTCCTCCGTGTACATCGTCACCTTGCCGTTGCGGATCTCCGACGTGGAGCCCGCGCGCGCCTTGACGTGGGCGGTGGTCGGCTTGCCGTTCAGCTCCGGGCCGTACACCAGCTGGTGCAGGTTGTCGATGCCGACGTACGTCGCCGTGAACTTCAGAACCTTCTTGATCTTGCCGCTGCCCGTCTTGACCTCGACGATGCCCTCGTAGTTCAGGCCGGTCAGGGTCAGCTTGGTGGTCTTGAGGATCCACGGCTTGTCCGGCAGCAGCGGGACGCCCGCGTCCAGCTTGGCGTTGGCCAGGGCCTCCGGGTCCGCCGTCGGGCACGGGAAGGGCTGCTTGGCGCCGTCGGGGACGTTGGTGTCCTTCTTGGCGTCCAGGCCCTTGGCGCCGTCCGCCAGGTCCTCGACCTTCTGGCCCGCCTGCTTGGCGGCCTCGCGGATCGCGTCGGCCGTCCTGTCCGTCTTGCTCGCGGTCTTCGTCGCCGGCTTGGTGGCGGGCTTCGTCGCCGGCTTACTCGGCGTCGTCGTCGGCGCCGGAGCCTTGGTCGTCGGCTTCGCCGTCGGTGTGGAGGTCGCGGTCGTCGACGGCTTCGGGGTCACCGGCGCGGACGACTTGCTCGGGTGTACGCCCAGGATGCCGCCCAGGACGTCCCCCAGACCCAGCGGGTCCAGCGGGTTGGTGGACTTGGTGGGCGCGGGCGTCTTCGAAGGCTCGGTGGCCGGTGCCTTCGTCGGGGCGGACGTCTTCTGCTGGACCTTCTCCGCCGACGGGGTGGCCGTCGGGGCCGGCTCCTTGGCCTTGTCCTTCTCCGTGTCCTTGGTGTCCGCCTTGTCCGGCGACGAGGACGAGGACGAGGCGGAGGACGACGGGTCCGGGGCCGGCTTCGTCGACTTGCTCGACGACGGGCTCGGCGACTCGCCCGGCTCGTCGGAGCGCGTCACACAGGGGCCCGGCGCGAACGGGATGTCCGGGTTGTCGTCCGCCATCGCGAGCTTGGGCGTGAGGCTCATCCCGACGAACATGGCCGTCGGCATGGCGGCCAGCGCCATCGCCTTGCCGGCGGGCATGTGCAGCTTCGTCAGCAGCGACTTCCTCGGAGCCGCGTGACGCGGCCCGCCTCTCTCACGGGATTTGTCGCCGCCTCCGGTCGAGTCCAGCTGCGTCTCGTCACCCCGCACTGTTCCTCCCGCCATTGGCGTCGACTGTCGTTTCGGTGACGGCGGTTCCGGGCTCTCCCTCGTACGGGCCGGGGACGGTGCTGCCGTCCGGCTCGTCGCCCGAGGGGTTGCCGGCCTGAGCACGCAGGTCACGCCGGCGCGGCTTCGTCGGCACCCACGACAGCGCGAGCGCACCGCCGAAGAGGGCGAGCAGGAAGCCCATCAGGAAGCCGCCGATGTTCGCCACGGGCAGGGAGATCAGCGCGAGCAGAATGGCCGCGACGCCCGCGAATACCCGGACCTGCTGGTGGTACCAGATGGTCAGGCCGAGCGTGATCAGCAGTACGCCGATGATCAACGAACCGGCGCCGGCCGTCGTGGACATGGCCAGCGTGATGTTCCCGAGGTGGAGATTGGCGTACGGGAAGTACGCGATGGGCACGCCACCGGCCATGGTGAACAGGCCCGCCCAGAACGGACGGCTGCCCCGCCAGGCCCGGAAACGCAGCCGCCAGTAGGAGAAGTCGCGGGAACCCGTGGTCTCGGCGCTCATGGAAAACAGCTCCCTGGTACCGCTGTTGCTGTGAAAGTGAAGAGGTCCCGGTGGCCGTGAGGCCGTGCTTTCTCAGCGGCCACCGGGGAAGGTGCCTAGTGCTTGAGCTGGCACTCGTTGGCGCCCGTGGACAGCCGCAGCTTGAGGCCGTTCAGCTTGAAGCTGCCCGCCGTGGTCGCCCACGCGCGCTGCTCGACCTTCTTCAGCGTCGCGTGCTCGGCGCGCTGCGCGAACCCGTAGCCGTTCGACTTCGGCGACGCGTTCTCCTGCATCTTCGTCTTGCCGTTGGCCGAGCCCTGGCCCGCCGCGACGCCGATGTCGATGTTGGTGAACTCGGCGTCGGTGTCGAGCTGGGACACATCGAGGTAGATGTTGTCCGCCTTGACCGGCTCGCTGCCGCCGCCCGCGTTGATCGTCATCGTGATGTTGCCGAAGATCGGAACCTTCGGCGTGACCACGGACTGGCACATGTTGTAGATCTCGGCGTGGCTGAAGCCCGAGACGACAACGGGGTGCGCGGCCTTGTTGCCTTCGAGGTCGGTACCGGTGGCGATCGACCCGTACTGGAGGAGGTCGTCACCTTCCAACCGGTCCGCCGTGACCTTGAAGTCGACACCGGAAACACTGAACGACGCCGCCAGCGCACCCTGGGCGAGCCCGATGCCTATCGCCGCCGTGGCAGCCACGCTGGGCACCATGACCAGCGCGAACCGCTTCCATCTGGTCCCGCCACGAACTTGGGACTCCATGACTTTCCTCCTTCTCGGACGTACATCTCCGGGACGGACCCTCGCAGGCTGTCCAGGGATGGGAGAAGTGCTACGTCCTCGGGAAGGAGCGCCCGAGCCTCAGGCGCGTACCGCGTCCGAATCACCGGCGATCACCCCCGAGCGACAACCACTGGTCGCGCCTGACGCATCACGCACAACCTGCTGGACAGGCCCCGCCGGTAGAGCGGAGACCCCCCTGTCCACGTCCGGCACCACTGCCGCCGGCCGGCTCGGTGGGGACCCAGGAAACGCCCCGCCCCACAGGGCTGTCGGGCTGGTGCGTTATTGGACCGAGCGTGGCCGATCGTGGTCCATTCGGGGGAGGGGCGCAAGGGGGTTCGTTACTTGCCAGTAACGGAGGGATAACCGTGGCGCGACAGCCCGGCATCGGGCCGCCACACTTCGTACCCCCGAGTCACCGGACAGAAGGGGAAATAGACGTCTCAAGTCGGACGTAAGAAGCAGTTCAATTTACTGCCAGTAACAGCGGCCGCGTTTACCAAGTTTTGGTAAAGCGCGGCCGCCGCTTGTCTCCGTGTCGCCAAATCGTCAGTGCCGCACAGGCACGCGATGACAGCTCAGCGCCCCTGAGGGGCCCGGAGGCGGCCCGGACTCCGGGCCTCGGTTCAGTAAAGAACGCGCGCCAGCGCGCCCCGGGCCTTGGTCACCCGCGGGTCGTCCGGACCGACCACGTCGAAGAGTTCGAGCAGGCGCACGCGCGCCGCGTCGCGGTCGTCGCCCGCGGTGACGCGGGCGGCCTCGACGAGGCGGCCGAAGGCGTCCTCGACATGGCCGCCGACCAGGTCCAGGTCCGCCGCCGCGATCTGTGCGGTGACGTCGGCCGGCTTCTCGGCGGCGTCCTTGCGGACCTGCTGCGGGTCCATCTCCTGGACGCGGCGCAGCAGTTCGGCCTGGGCGAGACCGAGCTTGGCCTCGGGGTGGCCGGGGTCGTCGGCGAGGACGTTCTTGTACGCCTGGACCGCGCCGGCGAGGTCGCCGGAGTCCAGGGCCGACACGGCCGCTTCGAGCAGGGCGTCGTACGGGCCGGCCATCGGGGCGGGGGCCTGCGAGGAGGCCGCGTCCGCGTCGACGGCGATGCCGGTGAGGCCGAAGCGCTCCTCGGCCACCTGGATCAGCTGGTCGAGGGTCTCGCGGATCTGGGCCTCGGGGGCCGCGCCCTGGAACAGGGGCAGCGCCTGCCCGGCGACCACCGCGAACACCGCGGGGATGCCCTGGATCCCGAACTGCTGCATCAGCATCTGGTTGGCGTCGACGTCGATCTTGGCGAGGAGGAAGCGGCCGCTGTACTCCGCGGCCAGCCGCTCCAGGAGCGGGCCGAGCTGCTTGCACGGCTCGCACCACTCGGCCCAGAAGTCGATGACGACGGGCACCTCGGCCGAACGCTGGAGGATGTCGCGCTCGAACCCGGCCTCGTCGACATCGATCACGAGGGCGGACGGCGCCACCGCCGCGCTCCCGCCCTGGCGGGCGGCCTCGACTCGGGCCTGCTCCGCCTTGGCCTTGGCCTCACCGGCCGCCTTCACCGCGGCGAGGTCGACGACGCCGCTCATGGACATGTTCCTAGGCTGCATGCGTACATCCTCCCCCTTCCGCGCGCGTGTGTGGTCAACCCGTGGCAGGATCCCGGCGCACCTGGGTCCCCACCCGGCGCCTGATCCCCGCGGTACCGCGTCGCGTCGTCGTACCGCGTCGTCGACCGCGTGGTCGTTCTGTGGTCTGTTCTGTGGTTGTCGCTCAAGGCCGCTGGAGCCTTTCGCTACGAGTCGTAGCGTAACTGGAGACCGTACGGGAGCGCCCTCCCGGGGCCGTGATCTCCCCCACAGCGTGTTCCCCGGCGCTTTCCTTACCGGCCGGTATGGTCGTACGTCATGTGTGCCGAACCCAGCCCCGCCAGAGCCGTCCGCGGCCGACCTCGCAGCGCCGAGGCGGACGCGGCGATCCTGCTGGCGACCCGGCAGGCGCTGGTGGAACTGGGCTGGTCGAAGTTGACGATGGGGGACGTGGCGACGCGCGCGGGGGTCGCCAAGACGACGCTGTACCGGCGCTGGGCCGGCAAGAACGAGCTGGTCGTGGACGCGGTCGCGGTCCTCTTCGACGAGCTCGAACTCCCCGACCTCGGGAGCCTCGCGGCGGACGTGGAGGGCGTGGTGCTCCAGTTCGCGTCCATCCTGGAGCGGCCCGAGACGAAGACGGCGCTGATGGCGGTGGTCGCGGAGTCCACGCGCGACGACGCGCTGCGCGGACGGATCCGCTCGGCGATCGTGGACCGCCAGAAACGGCTCGTACTGATCGGCCGGGAGCGGGCGCAGGTGCGGGGGGAACTGCCGTACGAGGACGACGCGGTCGCTTCCGCGCGGCACGCCGATCTCATCTTCGATGTGGTGGCGGGGGCGGTGGTGCATCGGGCTCTGGTGAGTGCGGAGCCGGTGGATCGGGAGTGGGCGCGGGAGTTCGCGGTCCTGATCTGCACGGGCCTGCAATCCCCCACCTGACACCCCCTCGGTGGCCAAGCCCCCGAACCCCTGCTTACGCCCGTGTTCACCCGCGACCCGGTGGGGCCTGATCGCGCAGTTCCCCGCGCCCCTTCAGGGCCCGGACTTCGACTGCCGGTGCGCTGTGGCCGCTCGCGCAGTTCCCCGCGCCCCTGAAGGCCCGGACTTCGACTGCCGGTGCGTTGTGGTCGCTCGCGCAGTTCCCCGCGCCCCTGAAGGGCATGGCCTTCGGCTGACCGTTGAGTTGGGCTGGTCGCGCAGTTCCCCGCGCCCCTCAAAGCGTGTGGCTGAGCCGAGTGCTCCGGCTGCGGGCATCCCCCTCGGGGGCGCGGGGAACTGCGCGAGCAACCCAGCACGGTCCGCAGACGAAGGAGGGGTTCGGGGCGCAGCCCCGTAAGCGGGGTTCGGGGCGCAGCCCCGTGAGCGGGGTGCAGGGGCCGCAGGACCCTCAACAGGGGTCCGGGGGCGTAGCCCCCGGTAGACCACCTCCGCCCACCCCCGGAGGGTTCAGGGAAGGGGCGGGGTGGGGGCTAGACCGCGTACCCCGTACCGAGCAGCACCCCGCCCCGCCCCCGCACCCACTCCGACGTCCGCCTCAACCCCTCCCCCAACCCCACCTCCGGCTCCCACCCCGCCCACTCCCGCGCCCGGGAGTTGTCCGACAGCAGGCGTTCCACCTCGCTCCCGGACGGCCGCAGGCGTGCGGGATCGGTCACGATCCGCGCCTCGCGGCCCGAGGCCGCGATCAGCGCGGCGGCCAGGTCGCCGATCGCGATCTCGCGGCCCGAGCCGAGGTTCACCACCTCCCCCACCGCACGCTCGCACTCCGCCACCGCCAGGAACCCCCGCGCGGTGTCCGTCACATACGTGAAGTCCCGCGTGGGCGTGAGCGAGCCGAGCCGTATCTCACTTACACCCGCGTGGAGTTGGGCCAGGATCGCCGGGATCACGGCCCGCGCCGACTGCCGCGGCCCGTACGTGTTGAACGGCCGCACCACCGTCACCGGCAGCTCGAAGGCGTGCCAGTGCGACAGCGCCAGCATGTCCGCGCCGATCTTCGAGGCGGAGTAGGGCGACTGCGGCTGGAGCGGATGGGCCTCCGAGATCGGCACCGTCCGCGCCGTCCCGTACACCTCGCTGGTGGAGGTGTGCACCAGCCGCCGCACCGAGTGCCGCCGGCAGGCCTCCGCGACGTTCTCGGTGCCGACCACGTTCGTCGCCACGTACGCGCCCGGGGAGTCGTAGCTGTACGGGATGCCGATCAGGGCGGCGAGGTGGAAGACGGTGTCGCAGCCGGCGACCGCGTCCGACACCCGCCCGGCGTCGCGTACGTCGCCCGCGATCGTCTCGACGGCCGGGTGGTCGAGCAGATGCGCGAGGTGGCCCTTCTCCGCGTACGGCTTGTAGTGCACCAGGGCCCGCACCCGCGCGCCCCGCTCGACCAGCAGGTCCACCAGGGTCGAGCCGATGAATCCCTCGGCCCCGGTGACCAGGACGGTCCGGTTCTGCCAGCTGCTCATGCGGTGTGCTCCTCGGTGTACGCGTACGAAGGGGTGGGGAGGGTGGGGTGGGCGGCCAGTTCCAGGACTCGCGCCGCCAGCAGGTCCGCCGCGACGGCGTGTGGTCCGGGGTCGGCCGCGCCCGTCATCGCGGCGAGCCGCGCGGGGTCGGACAGGAGCGGCTCGACCAGTTCGGCCAGCCGCGCGGGGGTGGCCTCGGCGTCGGGCAGCAGCAGGCCCGCCCCGGCGTCGACGAGCACCCGCGCGTTGTGCGTCTGGTGGTCGCCGGGCGCGTGCGGATAGGGGACGAGGACCGCCGGCAGCCCCGTGCTGGCGAGCTCCGCGACGGTCGCCGAGCCGGCCCGGCACACCGCGAGGTCGGCGGCGGCGTACGCGAGGTCCATCCGGTCCAGGTACGGCACGGCCCGCGCGCCCCACAGCCCGGTCAGCCGCCGCCGGGTCTCCTCCAGGGCGGCGGGACCGGTCTTGATCAGCAGATGGACGTCGTCGCGCCCCTGCCAGCGCCGGGCGAGGCCGACCGCCGCCTCGGTGAGCCGGGCCGCGCCGAGGCTGCCGCCGTTGACGAGCACGAGCCGCGCCCCGGGCGGCACGTCCAGGGCCCGCCGCGCCTCGGCCCGCAGCGTCGGCCGGTCGAGCCGGGCCAGCGCGGAGGCGATCGGCATCCCGGTGGTGACGGCGTCGGCGCCGCCCGCGAGATGGGCCCGGCTGCGGTCGAAGGCGACCGCGACGTTCCGGGTGAGCCGGGCCGCGAACCGGTTGGCCCGGCCCGGTACCGCGTTGGACTCGTGGATGAGGCTGGGCAGTCCGGCGAGTCTGGCCCCGACGATGACGGGCGCGCTCGGGTAGCCGCCCATCCCGACGGCGACCCGCGCGCCCTGGGCCCGCAGGATCGCCCGGCACTGGGCGCCGGACCTCAGCAGTGCGGCGGGCAGCAGATAGCGGCGGGCGCCGAGCGCCGGGTCGAAGGGGATCATGTCGACGGTGTGCAGCCGGTAGCCGGCGGCCGGGATCAGCTCGCCCTCCAGGCCCCGTTCCGTACCGACGAACGAGATCACCGCGTCCGGGACGGCCCGGCGCAGCGCCTCGGCGAGTGCGAGCCCGGGGTAGATGTGGCCGCCGGTGCCGCCCGCACCGATCACGACAGACAGTGGTGTGCGCATGTCCCGAACGGTCGCGGGGTGGCTTAAGAGGGTTCTAAGAGCGGTGTTTGGCACGCTGGGCCCATGAGCAGCAGCGCACACGCCCGGCCCCCGGCCCGCATCCTCGTCGTCGACGACGAGCCGGAGGTGCGGGCCGCCGTGGAGGACGGTCTGTCCGTCGAGGGGTACGAGGTACGGGGCGCCGCCGACGGGCTGGCGGCGCTCACCGCGATCGCCGCCTGGCAGCCGGACGCGGTGGTCCTGGACGTGATGATGCCGGTTCTGGACGGGCTCGCCGTCTGCCGCAGGCTGCGGGCGCTGGGAGACCGCACCCCGATCCTCGTCCTGACCGCGCTCGACTCGGTGAGCGAGCGCGTCGACGGCCTGGAGGCGGGCGCCGACGACTATCTGGTCAAGCCCTTCGCGCTGGACGAACTCGTCGCGCGCGTACGGGCCTTGCTGCGCCGGGCCGCGCCCGAGGAGCCGGACCCGGAGCGGCTGGTCTTCGCGGACCTGGTCCTGGACCCGGCCACCCGGTCCGGCCACCGCTCGGGGCGCCCCCTGGAGTTCAGCCGCACCGAGTCCGCCCTCCTGGAACTGCTGATGCGCCACCCCGGGCAGGTCCTGCCGCGCGAGATGATCCTGGAGCTCGTCTGGGGGCGCGACTTCGGCCCGGACTCCAACTCGCTGGCGGTGTACGTGGGTTATCTGCGCCGCAAGCTGGAGGCGGACGGCGAGCCCCGGCTCGTGCACACCGTCCACGGCGTCGGCTACCGCCTGGACACCGCGTGAGCGCCCGCCGCCGCCTCGGTGCCCGCTGGCGGCGCCACCGGCCGCTGCGTACCCGGCTGGCGCTGGCCGCCTCGGCGGCGGTGGCGCTGGTCGCGCTGGGCGTCTGCACGGCCGCGTTCTTCGTGATCCGCTACGAGCTGTTCCACCAGCTCGACCTGAACCTGACCCAGTCCGCGACGCTGGCCGCCCAGCAGAACCGGGGCGAGGCCCCCGGGGTGCTGAGCGGCGAGTGCCGCTTCCTCGCCGCCCCGGCCTGCGCCCAGATCGTCCCCCGGAGCCGGGCGGACGATCCGGCCAAGCCGTATCTGCTGCCCGTCCCGCCGCAGGCCCGCGAGGTCGCCGCAGGGCAGCGCCGCCCGTACTTCACCAATCTCCGGCTCTCCGGCCACCCGGCCCGGATGCTCACCACCACGCTGCCGCACGGCCGGGCGCTCCAAGTCGCGCTGCGGGCGGACACGGTCGAGCAGGGCGTCCGGCAGGCGGCCTGGTGGCTCGGCGGCGTGGGCGCGGCGGGGGTGCTGCTCGCCGCCGGGCTCGGTTACGGGGTCTCCCGGACCGGCCTCGCCCCGGTGGCCCGGCTCACCGCGACCGCCGAGCACATCGCCGCCACCCGCGACCCGGGCCACCGCATCGAGCTGCCGCCGGGCCCGGCCTACAAGGAGGACGAGGTGACCCGGCTCGCGGTGTCGTTCAACACCATGCTGGGCGAGCTGGAGCAGTCGGTGACCGCACAGCGCCGGCTGGTCGCGGACGCCTCGCACGAGCTGCGCACCCCGCTGACGGCGCTGCGCACCAACGCCGAACTCCTGGCCCGCGCCGACCGCCTGACCGAAGCGCAGCGCGCCCGGGCGTCGTCGGCGCTCGGCCGGCAGATCCGGGAGGTGACGGTGATGGTGAACGACCTGATCGACCTGGCCAGGGACGAGGAGCCCGTCCCGCTCCTGGAGGAGGTGCGTCTGGCGCCCCTGGTCGCCCACACCGTGGACACGGCCCGGGCGCACTGGCCGGCCACGCCCTTCCGCCTCGACCTGGCGGACGCGTCCGCCACGCTGCCCGGCGTCCCGGCCCGCCTCGCCCGCCTGCTGTCCAACCTGCTGGACAACGCGGCGAAATTCAGTCCGCCGGGCGCGGAGGTGGAGGTGGCGCTGTCGGGCGGGGCGCTGACGGTACGGGATCACGGGCCGGGCATCGCCGAGGAGGACCTGCCGTACGTCTTCGACCGCTTCTACCGGGCGGACCGGGCCCGCGCGCTGCCCGGATCGGGCCTGGGGCTCGCGATGGCCCGCCAGATCGCCCGGGCGCACGGGGCGGAGCTCTCGGTGCGGAATGCCTCCGGCGGGGGTGCGGAGTTCCGGGTGATGTGGGCGTCGTGACCCCGCTGCGCGGGCTGCCCCCCACCCCGCCCCTCCCCGAAAGCCCTGGCCGGGCGGCCGGACCCGTACGACTGCGGACCGGCGGGCCCCGAGCGCGCAGTTCCCCGCGCCCCCTTTTCGGCCGGGGGTTCGTGTGCCGGTCGTGGTGGGTTGCTCGCGCAGTTCCCCGCGCCCCTGTTCGGCCGGGTTTCGTGTGCGGGTGGTGGGTGGCCGGCCGCGCAGTTCCCCGCGCCCCTGAGGGGGCAGTGGCCGAGCTGGAACGTCCGGGTACCGGCGGACCGCCCAGGGGCGCGGGGAACTGCGCGAGAAGCGACCACGGCCCGCAGCCGAACGAGGGCCTTAAGGGGCGCGGGGAACTGCGCGACCAGCCACCCACCGCCCGCAGCCAAACGAGGGCTTCCAGGGGCGCGGGGAACTGCGCGAGCAACCCACCACCGGTCCGCAGGCGAACCAGTGCCTTCAGGCAGGCCGCCACCGGGCCGCCCGCGGACGGACCCCGGGCCGGGGCCGGGAGGGCCTAGAACCCCGCCGGTTCCGTGTACACCCCCCACTCGTCCCGCAACACCCCGCAGATCTCCCCCAGAGTCGCCTCCGCCCGTACCGCGTCCAGCATCGGCGCGATCATGTTGGAGCCGTCGCGCGCGGCGGCGAGCATCGCGTCCAGGCAGGCCCGCACCCGCGTCTCGTCCCGCGCGGCCTTGCGGTCCGCCAGGACACGGACCTGCTCCCGCTCCACCTCGTGGCTGACCCGCAGGATCTCCAGGTCCCCGGTGACCGACCCGTGGTGCACGTTGACGCCCACGACCCGCTTCTCGCCCTTCTCCAGGGACTGCTGGTACTGGAAGGCGGACTCGGCGATCTCGCCGGTGAACCAGCCGTCCTCGATACCGCGCAGGATGCCCGAGGTCATGGGCCCGATCGGGTGCTGCCCGTCGGGGTGCGCCCGCCGCCCGCGCTCCTTGATCTGGTCGAAGATCTTCTCCGCGTCCGCCTCGATGCGGTCGGTGAGCTGCTCCACGTACCAGGCGCCGCCGAGCGGGTCGGCCACGTTGGCCACGCCCGTCTCCTCCATGATCACCTGCTGGGTCCGCAGGGCGATCTCGGCGGCCTGCTCGCTCGGCAGGGCGAGCGTCTCGTCCAGGGCGTTGGTGTGCAGCGAGTTGGTGCCGCCGAGGATCGCGGAGAGGGCCTCCACGGCCGTCCGTACGACGTTGTTGTACGGCTGCTGGGCGGTGAGCGAGACCCCGGCCGTCTGGGTGTGGAAGCGCAGCCACTGCGCCTTGTCGGACTTGGCCCCGTACACCTCCTTCATCCAGCGGGCCCAGATCCGGCGCGCGGCGCGGAACTTGGCGATCTCCTCGAAGAAGTCCAGGTGCGCGTCGAAGAAGAAGGACAGGCCGGGGGCGAAGACGTCCACGTCGAGGCCGCGCGAGAGGCCGAGCTCGACGTAGCCGAAGCCGTCCGCCAGCGTGTACGCCAGCTCCTGCGCGGCCGTCGCCCCGGCCTCGCGGATGTGGTAGCCGGAGACGGAGAGCGGCTTGTAGGCGGGGATGCCCGCCGCGCAGTGCTCCATCAGGTCGCCGATGAGGCGCAGGTGCGGCTCGGGCTGGAAGAGCCACTCCTTCTGGGCGATGTACTCCTTGAAGATGTCGGTCTGGAGCGTGCCGTTGAGGACGCCGGGGTCCACGCCCTGGCGCTCGGCGGCGACCAGGTACATGCAGAAGACCGGCACGGCGGGGCCGCTGATCGTCATGGACGTGGTGACGTCGCCGAGCGGGATGTCCTTGAAGAGGACCTCCATGTCGGCGGCCGAGTCGATGGCGACACCGCAGTGGCCGACCTCGCCCAGCGCGCGCGGGTCGTCGGAGTCGCGGCCCATCAGGGTCGGCATGTCGAAGGCGACGGAGAGGCCGCCGCCGCCCGCCTTGAGGATCATCTTGTAGCGCTCGTTGGTCTGCTCGGCGTTGCCGAACCCGGCGAACTGGCGGATGGTCCAGGTCCGGCCCCGGTAGCCGGTCGCGTGGAGTCCGCGCGTGTACGGGTACTCGCCGGGCCAGCCGATCCGCTCGAAGCCCTCGTAGGTGTCGCCGGGCCGGGGCCCGTAGACCGGCTCGACCGGGTCCCCGGAGAGCGTGGTGAAGTCCGCGTCCCGCTTGCGGGCCTTGTCGTAACGGGCCTGCCAGCGTCGGCGGCCCTCCTCGATGGCGTCAGCGTCCATACCCACGAATTTACTAGGACGTCCTAGTAAATGTCGATGGCCGACCGCCCGCGGTTCTTCGCGGGCGGGGGGCCGGACCGGCTCCTACGCCTGGGCTCCGACCGGCGCCGAGTCCGTGACCAGGGGTTCCACCTCGCGGGAGACCTTGCGCTCGACGAAGAACGCGGCGGTGGGAATGGTTCCGGCGAGGAGCACCCACAGCTGCTTGCCGACCGGCCACTTCGCCTTGGAGCCGAGGTCGAAGGCGAAGACGAGGTACAGGACGTACAGCCAGCCGTGCGCGATGCCCACGATCTTGGTGAAGTCGGCCGCGCCGTCCATGTCCATCAGGTACTTGGCGATGACGCCGAGGGTCAGCAGGACGAGGAGGACGCCCGTGATGTAGGCCATCACCCGGTACCGGGTCAGCACGCTCTTTTTCATGCCTACGAGCGTAACGGCCGCGGACCCGCGATCTTGGCCGGGTCCGCTCCGCCGGAAGGCGCGGCGACGGCCCGCGGCCGGCCGCCCCCTACTCGTCCTCGAAGTCGCGCGCGGCCACCCGCAGCGGCCGCAGCAGGGCGAAGATCTCCCCGCACTCCTCCGCGTCGTAGACGCCGAGCCCGAAGTCCATCTCCATCAGGTCCCGGGTCGCGTTCTCCACGACCTCGCGCCCCTTGTCCGTGATGGAGGCCAGGGTGCCGCGGCCGTCGTTGGGGTTGGGCCGCTTGTCGACCAGCCCGGACCGCACCAGCCGGTCCACCGTGTTGGTCACCGACGTGGGGTGGACCATCAGCCGTTCGCCGATCTTGGACATCGGCAGCTCACCGGCCTTGGAGAAGGTGAGCAGCACCAGCGCCTCGTACCGCGCGAAGGTCAGCCCGTACGGCTTGACCACCGCGTCGACCTCGGCGAGCAGGATCTGGTGCGCGCGCATGATCGAGGTGATCGCCCCCATGGAGGGGACCGGCCCCCAGCGCTGCTGCCAGAGTTCGTCGGCGCGGGCGATGGGGTCGAACGGGAGGCTGAGGGGCTTCGGCACGCGTCGACCTTACCGACTGGTCACATGGCGGTCAGCTCCGTCTCACACTTCGGCCGACGCATCCGCTCGCGGCCGGCCCGTGGCGCTCCCGGGGGAAGGGTGACCGCTATGTCACGATTGCCCGCGTCCTGTGTAGGCGCGTGACCCCCAGGGAGCCGCATGTCCCGGCACGGAAAGGCCCGGCCCGCCCACGCCCGGCACCGCATCCTGCTCGCCGCCGCCCTGCTCACCCTGGCCGTCGGCTGCTCCGGCTCCCCCACGCCCGCCACCACCTCCGCCCAGCGCCACTCCACCGGCGGGGGCGCCGAGCCGGTGCCCGGCGGACCCTTCTGGGTCGACCCGGAGAGCAACGCCGCCCGGCAGATCAAGGCCTGGAAGGCGCAGGGGCGCACCGCCGACGCCGAGGCGCTGCGGCGCATCGCGGACCGGCCCGTGGCCGACTGGCCCTCCGGGGACGACCCGGGCCCGGGGATCCGCCGGGCCGTGGCGGGCGCCGCCGAGGACCGGCGCACGGTCCTGCTCGTCGCGTACAACATCCCGCACCGCGACTGCGGCGGGCACTCGGCGGGCGGCGCCCCGGACGCGGCCGCGTACCGCGCCTGGTACGGCCGGTTCGCCGAGGCGATCGGGGACGCGAAGGCGATCGTGGTCCTGGAGCCGGACGCGGTGGCCCACATCGTCGACGGCTGCACCACCTCCGAGCACCGGGACGAGCGGTACCAGCTGCTCAACGAGGCGATCGAGCACTTCAAGCGGCTGCCGAACACCAAGGTCTACCTGGACGCGGGCAACCCGGCCTGGGTGCCCGATCCCGCCCGGCTGGTCGAGCCGCTGACCCGGGCCGGGGTCGCCCGCGCGGACGGGTTCGCGCTGAACGTCTCCAACTTCCAGACGGACGAGTCCGTACGCGCGTACGGCGCCAAGGTCTCCCAGGGCCTCGGCGGCAAGCACTTCGTGGTCGACACCAGCCGCAACGGAGCCGGGCCGCTCCTGGAGGACCCCGAGCAGGCCTGGTGCAACCCGCCCGGCCGGGCGCTCGGCACCCCGCCGACCACCAGCACCGAGGACCCGCTGCTCGACGCGTACCTGTGGATCAAGCGGCCCGGCGACTCGGACGGGACCTGCCGGGGCGGGCCCTCGGCGGGCGCCTGGTGGCCCGAGTACGCCCTGGACCTGGCCCGCCGCTCCCGGGCCTGAGCCGCCGCCCGGCGCCGCGGCCCGGCCGGTCGGCGTCAGTCGATCATCAGCCACTTCGCCTCGGACGGCGTGCCCTCGGCGTCCGTGACGAAGAGCATGTACCAGCCGGGCGGGACGAGCGCCTTGTCGGTCGGCACCTCCACGGTGACCGAGTTGGCGTCCTTGGTCAGGCGTACGTCGATCGAGCGCTGCTCGACGTCGGTGGTGTGGGTGACGGCGCTCGGCCGCATCAGCCGGGCCCTGGCGATCCGCTCGGGGTGGGCGGTGGGGAAGGTGGCGCGGCGGTCCTGGCCGACCGCCTGCGGGCCGTCGCCGAGCTCCGGGCGCTTGTCCTTGTCGCGGTAGAGGTAGGGCGGGGTGTAGATCTCCATGCGCTGCTCGAACTTGCCGAGCTTGGTGTTGTCCTTGTCGCCGAAGAGCGAGTCGGAGCCGAAGGTGGCGACCCGGCCGTCGGGCAGCAGCAGCGCCTCCGAGTGGTAGTTGCGCCCGACCGTGGGGTCGGCGGCCGCGCGGAAGGCGTTGGAGGCGGGGTCGTAGAACTGGGCCTTGAGGATGTTGCTGGCGCCACGGCCCCGGTAGTCCTTGGAGCCGCCGCTGGTGAAGACGGAGTCGTCGGGCAGGATCACGCTGTTGAGGTAGCGGGTGCCCTGCGGGAGCGCGGGTCCGGCCGTGAAGGCGGGGCTGTCCTGCGCGAGGTCGACCAGGGCGGTGCGGGGCGTGGACTTCTTGGACTCGCCGACCCCGCCGCCGCCCAGCAGCATGAACCGCTGGGCCTGGGCGGGCGGGAGCAGCAGCGAGCTGGCCGTCTCCAGCTGGTCGCCGTCGCCCAGCCCGCCGATCTTCTGGAAGGTGTTGGTCCGCAGGTCCCACAGGCCCGGCTCGCGGCCCTTGTCGGCGGGCCCGTAGCCCGCGTTGGCGCCGGTGTAGAAGAGCTTGCCGCTCTTGGTGAGGAAGAGCGAGGGGTAGGTCGGAAAGTACCGGAACGGCCCCTTGGACCACTTCTTGGTCCTCGGGTCGTAGATCTCGTTCTCGCCCGTGAGGATCGTGCCGACGTCGTCGAGCCCGGAGACGGCGAGCACCCGGCCGTCCTTGAGGGTGGTGAGCGTCGGGTACCAGCGCGCCTCCCGCATGGGGGCGACGGGGAGGTACTTCTCCGCCTTGGGGTCGAACTCGTACGCCGAGCGGATCCCCTGGAAGTCCTGCTTGTCCAGGGTGATCTTCTCGGCGAGGCCGTAGGTGTTCGCGGCGTCCTCGCCGCTGAGCCCCTCGATGGCGTACTGCGCCTGCTGGGTGGCGACCGACCGGGGCCCCTCGGCGGCCGCCTCGACGAAGACCCGGGCCTCGGCCGCGGTGACCTTGGTCTTCCACGGCCTCATCTGGCCGGTGGCGTAGTAGCCGATCTCGAACTCGCGCTTGGCCGGGGGCACGGTCACGTCGAACCGCGACACGTACGCGACGCCCGACGGGGAGCGGAAGCGGGTGCCCTTCTTGATGGTGACGGCCCTGTCCGGGTTCTCGTTCTTCACCCGCATCCCGCCGCCGGCCCGCTTGACCTGGTCGTCCAGCACCTCGTAGCGGGCGGTGCCGCCGGCCACCAGCAGACGGCCGTCGGGGAGCTGGGCGTGGCCGGAGCAGAAGAAGTCCTCGGGGGTGGGGACCTTCTTGAAGGTGTTGTCCTTGGGGTTCCACAGCACGGTGTCGAAGGAGCCCGCGTCGAACTTCTCCTGCTTGTTGCCGGACCCGGCGATGATCAGGACCTTGCCGGTGTGCAGCAGAGCCGCGTGGATCGCGTTGGTGCGGTACTCCCTGGGGATGTCGACGGTGTCCCAGGCGCCGTACTTGCGCTTGTACTCGGGCCGGCTGATCTGGTACGCGTGGTACTGCTCCTCGGCGAAGGAGAGCGCGGCCGGGGCGTTGAGCCCGGCGAGCAGCAGGACGGCGCCGCCGCCCAGGAGCGTCTTCTTGGTGCGCGGGGAGGGCCGGTAGTCCATGGGTCAGTTCCCTCCGGTCGTCGAGGCAGCCGGTGTGGTGGCGGCGAGCGCGGCCTCCGTCTCGGCGGGCTCGGCCGGGCGGACCAGGGCCCGGCGCCGGGCTGCCGCGCGCTCGCGCCGGACGCTGAGGGACCAGACGGCGACGGGGGCGAGCGCGATGGCGAGGGCGAGCACCGCCCAGGTCCGCATCGCCGCGTGGGTGTGGCCGTAGTGGACCGAGGCGCCGAGGGAGACGATGAGCACCGCGGCCCAGAAGAGGTGGATGCGGAAGGTCCACAGCCGGTCGGGGCTGGCCGCGCCGCCCTTGGGGGTGACGACGAACCCGCCGCGGGTGCGCAGCACCGCCGACAGGAGCGACTTGAGGTAGACGGGCGCGCAGAGCGCGGACATGCCCATGCCGGCCAGGCCGCCGGAGCCCTGGGGTTCGTGGGGCGAGACGTTGTGGCGGCGGTTCCAGAGGTAGAGCCCGATCTGGAGGGCGGCGGCGTCGCTGTAGAGCATCAGCCAGACGGAGGCGGAGACCTGGGTTCCGGAGGCGCCGAACCACAGGAACAGGACGCAGCTGACGATGCCGAGCAGCCAGTTGACGGCGGTCATCGGGTAGTAGACGAGCATCAGGGAGTACGAGAGGAGCCGCCCGGGCGGGACCCGGAACAGCGCCTTCCAGTACTGCTTGAACAGCGTCTCGTACGTGCCGCGCGACCAGCGCGTCTGCTGGGTGAAGAAGTCGGTCCAGGACTCGGGGCCCTCGCCGACGGCGAGGACGTCCGGGGTGTAGACGGACCTCCAGAAGCGGCCGGTCCCGGGGTTGCGGCGGCGGTGCAGCTCGAAGCCGGTGGCCATGTCCTCGGTGATCGAGTCGTAGAGCCCGCCGACCTGGCGCAGCGCGCTGATCCTGACGATGTTGTTGGTGCCGACGAACATCGGGGCGCGGTAGCGGTTGCCGGCCCGCTGGATCAGCGCGTGGAAGAGGAACTGCTGGGACTCGGCGGCCTTGGTGACGGGCGAGTCGTAGTTGCCGTAGACCTGGGGGCCGACCACGAACGCCACGTCCGGGTCGCGGAAGTAGCCCATCATCCGCTCCAGGAAGTTCGGCAGCGGTACGTGGTCGGTGTCGACGGAGGCGAAGAAGTCGTAGTCGGCGCCGTGCATGGCGAGCCAGGCGTTGTAGTTGCCGTGTTTGGTACGCGCCTTGTGCGGGCCCTTCTTGCGGTTCCACTCGGGGACGCCGCTGCGGGTGAAGTGGCGTACGCCCAGTTCCTCGCAGAGCGCCTTGGCCCGGTCGTCGTCGCCCTCGTCCAGGAGCCAGATGTCGAGGGGGCCCGCGTGGTGCAGCCGGACCGCGCCCTGGAGGGTGGCCCGGACCATGGCTATCGGCTCCTTGCCGGGCACCCAGGTGGTGAGGAAGGCGACCCGGGTGCCGGGCTCGGGGTACACCGGGACGGGGTCCTGGGCGACCATCGTGGCGTGCGCGATCGAGACGACGTTGACGACCATGAAGAACTCGATCAGGCCGATCGCGACGAGCATCGCGATGTCCAGGCCGACCAGCCACTCGTCACCGCCCTCGCGCTCCACCCAGTGGGTGGGCCACACCAGGTAGACGAGGAGGACCGCGGTGAGCACGGGCGCCAGGGTCATCAGCAGGACGGCGCGTATTCGGCGGGGTTCGGCGGAGAGGAGACTCCGGTACCGCACCCGGTAGCCCGTCCTGTCCGGTTCCGTGAGCGGTCCGGCGAGCCGGCTGTGGGCCTCGTAGTCGTAACGCTCCGACGGACTCTCCGACCGCACTGTGCCCTCCAGCTGATCGAGACAGGTAGATATCCCCACAAAAGTGGAGATTCCTCGGCGTGTCGACCGGAGTACTCCGAGTGAGCGGTTCTTGTTTGGGACGGCATACGGCCGTCCTGCGGGTCCTGGCACGGCAGAGCCCCCGGTGCCGCGCGGGGCGGGCCGGGGGCCTGGGAGGGCGTCGAGGCGGCCGGGAGGGGCCGGTCAGGCGGAGAGGTGGCGCTCGACCGTCTCCACCTTGGAGGTGAGCCCGTCGGTGACACCGGGCCGGATGTCGGCCTTGAGGACGAGCGAGACGCGCGGGGCGCGGGCCTCGACGGCGGCGACGGCGCGCCGGACCACGTCCATGACCTCCTCCCACTCGCCCTCGACCGAGGTGAACATGGCGTCGGTCCGGTTGGGCAGTCCGGACTCGCGGACGACGCGCACGGCGTCGGCGACGTACTCCCCCACGTCCTCGCCGACGCCCAGCGGGGTGACCGAGAAGGCGACGATCACGCTCCGACCACGCCTTCCTTGCGGGCGCGCGCGGCGATCAGGGCGTCCTCGGCCTGGCGCTTGAGCCGGCGCTCGGCCACGAAGCCGCCGAAGGGCAGCACGGACAGGACGAAGTACAGGGCGGCGGTCCCCACCGGCCACTTCGCCTTGTTCCAGGCGTCGGCCCAGAAGATCACGTACAGGATGAAGAGGATGCCGTGGATCGCGCCCATCACCGGGACGGCGTTGACGTCGGTGGTCCGCTTCAGCACCGAGCACACGAGCAGCAGCAGGAAGGAGACGGCCTCCGGGGCGGAGACCAGCCGGAGACGATGGAGGGCGGATGCGGTCTTGATGTCCACGGGGGCACCTTCGGTGGGAGGGTCGGAGGGTGTTGCTTGTGAACGCAAGCACAAACGTTCCCCATTGTGACACCGGTGGTGCCCGGACCGTGGCGGGGGTCCCCGCGGAGGACCGCGATCGGGGGCCCCGGGGCCCGAAGCCTGGCCCCGGCCGCGACCGGGCGGCTAACGTCAGCCCGTGGCAACGTTCCGACTCCAGGGCAGCAAAGTGCTTGCCGTCGACATGACCGGCGACGCCGTCAAGGCGAAGAACGGCTCGATGGTCGCCTACGACGGCCAGATGGCCTTCAAGAAGATGTCCGGCGGCGGTGAGGGCATCCGCGGCATGGTGACCCGCCGGCTGACCGGCGAATCCATGACCGTGATGGAGGTGAAGGGAAACGGCACCTGCTACTTCGCCGACCGGGCCTCCGAGATCAACCTGGTCTCGCTCCGGGGCGACCGGCTCTGGGTGGAGGCGAGCAACCTGCTCGCCACCGACGCGGGGCTGCGCACCGGCACCACCTTCACCGGGCTGCGCGGGGCGACCCAGGGCAACGGCCTGTTCACGACCACCGTCGAGGGCCACGGCCAGGCGGCGATCATGTCGGACGGGCCCGCGGTGGTGCTGCGGGTCTCCGCGCAGTACCCGCTCATGGTCGACCCCGGCGCCTACATCGCCCACCAGGGCGACCTCCAGCAGCACTTCCAGTCCGGGGTGACCTTCCGCACCCTGCTCGGCGAGGGCTCGGGCGAGGCGTTCCAGATCCGCTTCGAGGGCGAGGGACTGGTCTACGTGCAGCCCAGCGAGCGCAACACGGTCGGAGGGGACGTCTGATGCCCTTCCGCGAGATCAACTCCAAGATGGTCGAGGCCGTGGTGGCTCCCGGCCAGAAGATGTTCAGCCAGCGCGGCGCGATGCTCGCGTACAAGGGCGAGGTGTCGTTCACGCCCAACATGCAGGGCGGCCAGGGCGGGCTGATGTCGATGATCGGCCGGCGGGTGGCCAACGAGGCGACCCCGCTGATGACGGTCGAGGGCAGCGGCACCGTGATGTTCGGCCACGGCGGCCACCACATCCAGGTCATCAACCTCGCCGGGGACACGCTCTATGTGGAGGCGGACCGGCTGCTCGCCTTCGACGGCACCCTCCAGCAGGGCACCATGTTCCTGGGCTCGCAGGGCGGAGTCATGGGCATGGTCCGGGGCCAGGTGACCGGGCAGGGCCTGTTCACCACCACCCTCAAGGGCCACGGCGCGGTCGCCGTGATGGCGCACGGCGGGGTCGTCGAGCTGCCGATCACCCCGCAGCGCCCGGTCCACGTCGACCCGCAGGCGTACGTGGCCCACCACGGTGACGTACGCAACAAGCTGTCCACGGCGCTGGGCTGGCGGGACATGGTGGGCCGGGGCTCGGGAGAGGCCTTCCAGCTCGAACTGTCCGGCAGCGGCGCGGTGTACGTCCAGGCCTCGGAGGAGAAGCTGTGAGCACCCCTCAGCCCGGCGGGCCGACGGTCTTCGACCCGCACTCGCTGCCCGCCGACGACAACGTCAACAAGTACACCTTCTGCGTGGAGCTCAAGTCGAGCCAGTGGTTCCTCCAGAAGGGCAAGATGATCGCCTACTACGGGCGCATCGACTTCAACGGCATCGGCCACGGCCGCCTGGACCGGCTGCTGCGCACCAGCTTCCACTCGCCGCTGCACGCGAGCGACTGGGTGGTGGCGGAGGGCTCCGGCAAGATGCTGCTCGCGGACCGGGCGTTCGACGTCAACTCCTACGACCTGGACGAGGGCAACCTGACGATCCGGGCCGGGAACCTGCTGGCCTACCAGCCGACGCTCGCCCTGAAGCAGTCGATCGTGCCGGGATTCCTCACCCTGATCGGAACCGGGAAGTTCGTGGCGGCGTCCAACGGACCGGTGGTGTTCATGGAGCCGCCGATCCGGGTGGACCCGCAGGCGCTGGTCGGCTGGGCCGACTGCCCCTCGCCCTGCCACCACTACGATCACGGCTACATGACGGGCGTACTGGGCGGAATCCGGTCACTGACCGGGCTCGGCGGGACGTCCGGCGAGGAGCACCAGTTCGAGTTCGTGGGCGCGGGCACGGTGCTGCTCCAGTCCACCGAGGTGCTGATGGCCGAGCAGACGACCGGGCAGGTCCCCGCGGAGCCGGGCGTTCCGGGCGGTGGGGCGGCGGGCGGGGGGCACGGTCCGGCGGGTTCGGCACCGCGTCTTCCCGGCCAGCTCGGGGACCTCCAGCGTCGCTTCGGCCTGTGAGCGGTAGTCTGCGGAGTGTGACGTCGAACGCGTGCACCCTTGCCGGGCGCTGACCACGACCCTTGTGCCGGTGCGTGCGGGGCGTCACATTCCGAGGCTTCGTTCAGAATTCAACTTCTTAGGTAGAATCCACATATGGAGACCGAGACGGCCACCAACTGGCTGACCGAAAGCGAGCAGTGCGCCTGGCGTACCTATCTGGACGTCAACAGGATGCTGACGCACCAGATGGAAAAGGACCTGCAGCCGTTCGGCCTGACCAACAACGACTACGAGATCCTGGTCAACCTCTCGGAGGCCGAGGGGCAGCGGCTGCGCATGAGCGACCTCGCCGCCGCGACCCTTCAGTCCAAGAGCCGCCTCTCGCACCAGATCACCCGGATGGAGAACGCGGGGCTGGTGCGGAGGGAGAACTGCGAGTCCGACCGGCGGGGGTTGTTCGCGGTGCTGACGGAGGCGGGGGTGGAGACGATGGAGAAGGTGGCGCCGCATCATGTGGCGTCGGTGCGCAAGCACTTCATCGATCTGCTGTCGAGTGAGGCGCTGGCGGATCTGCGGGCTTCGTTGACGCCGGTGGCGGAGCATCTGCGGGGGCACCGGGGCAAACTCTGATCGCCCCCACCCCGCCCCTTCCCTAAACCCTCCGGGGGTGGGGGAGGCTTTCCCCGGGGGCTACACCCCCGGCCCCCCGGCGCGGGGCCTACGGCCCCCGCACCCCGCTTTCGCGTTCGCCCGCGGGCCGGTGGGGGCTGAGCGCGCCGTTCCCCGCGCCCCTTAAAGGCGGGGCTTGCGCCCCGGACGTGCAGCCGGCTTTCGCGTTCGTCTGCGGGCCGGTGGGGGCTGAGCGCGCCGTTCCCCGCGCCCCTTAAAGGCGGGGCTTGCGCCCCGGGCCCGCGGCCGGCTTTCGCGTTCGTCTGCGGGCCGGTGGGGGCTGATCGCGCAGTTCCCCGCGCCCCTTAAAGGCGGGGCTTGCGCCCCGGGCCCGCAGCCGGCTTTCACGTTCGTCCGCAGGCCGGCGGGGCCCAGCGCGCCGTTCCCCGCGCCCCTTGAGGGCGGGGCCGTGCCCCGGCCCTCGGGCGCCGGAGGCGGCTTGAGGGGCGCGGGGAACTGCGCGACCAGCCCACCACGGTCCGCAGACAAAAGGCCCTCCGGCGTTAGCCCCTTCGGCGTTAGCCCCTCCGGCGTTTGAGGAGCGGGGTGCGGGGCGGAGCCCCGGGTGGGGTTCGGGGGCCGGGGGCGGAGCCCCGGGGTGCGTCCGGGGCCGCGGGCCCCGCGATGGGGGGCTGGGGCGGAGCCCCGGAAAAACCTCATCCGGACCACCCGCCCGCCCCCGGCAGGGTTCAGGTGGAGGGGCGGGGTGGGGCCGACGTCAGGACCGCTACCAGTTCGTCCGCCGCCGCGTACGGATCCAGCTCGCCCCCGACGATCCGCGACGCCAGCGCGTCCAGGCGGCGGTCGCCGCGCAGGTCGCCGATCCGCTCCCGCAGGGCCGTCACCGCGATCGTCTCGACCTCGCGGGACGCGCGGGCCAGGCGCCGCTCGGCCAGCACGCCCCGCTCCTCCATCCACGCGCGGTGCTTCTCCAGCGCCTCCACCAGCTCCTCGACGCCCTCGGAGCGGGCCGCCACCGTCTTGACGATGGGCGGCCGCCAGTCGCCGGGGCCTCGGGACTCCCCCAGGCCCAGCATGTGGTTCAGCTCACGGGCCGTGGCGTCCGCGCCGTCCCGATCCGCCTTGTTCACCACGTACACGTCACCGATCTCCAGGATCCCGGCCTTGGCCGCCTGGATGCCGTCGCCCATGCCGGGCGCCAGCAGTACCACCGAGGTGTCCGCCTGGGAGGCGATCTCGACCTCGGACTGGCCGACACCGACCGTCTCCACCAGGATCACCTCGCAGCCCGCCGCGTCCAGGACGCGGATCGCCTGCGGGGCCGACCAGGCGAGGCCGCCCAGATGGCCGCGGGTCGCCATGGAGCGGATGTAGACGCCGGGGTCGGAGGCGTGGTCCGACATGCGGACGCGGTCGCCGAGCAGCGCGCCCCCGGAGAACGGCGAGGACGGGTCGACGGCAAGGACACCCACCCGCTTCCCCGCCCGCCGGTACGCCGTCACCAGCGCCGACGTCGAGGTCGACTTGCCGACGCCCGGCGAGCCGGTGAGCCCCACCACGTACGCCCCGCCCGTCAGCGGCGCCAACCGCGCCATCACCTCGCGCAGTTGCGGGGACGCCCCCTCGACCAGCGAGATCAGCCGGGCCACGGCCCGCGGCCGGCCCTCTCTCGCCTGTGCCACCAGTTCGGGGACGTCCACCATTGCCGCTCCGTTCGGTTCAGGGGTCGTTGCGTACGTACAGCGGGAGTGGCCCCTACTTGCCGGGGACCTTGATGATCAGGGCGTCGCCCTGGCCGCCGCCGCCGCACAGCGCCGCCGCGCCCGTACCGCCGCCGCGCCGCTTGAGCTCCAGCGCCAGGTGGAGCACCACGCGCGCGCCCGACATGCCGATGGGGTGGCCCAGGGCGATCGCGCCACCGTTGACATTCACCTTTTCCGGGGAGACGCCGAGGTCTTTCATTGACTGGACGGCGACCGCAGCGAACGCCTCGTTGATCTCGATGAGGTCGAGGTCCTCGACGCCGAGGCCCTCCTTGGACAGGGCGTGCCGGATCGCGTTGGACGGCTGGGACTGGAGCGAGTTGTCGGGGCCCGCCACATTGCCGTGCGCGCCGATCTCGGCGATCCACTCCAGGCCCAGCTCCTCGGCCTTGGCCTTGGACATGACCACGACCGCGGCCGCGCCGTCCGAGATCTGCGAGGAGGTGCCGGCCGTGATGGTGCCGTCCTTGGCGAAGGCCGGGCGCAGCTTGCCGAGGGACTCGGCGGTCGTCTCCGCGCGGATGCCCTCGTCCTTGGCGAAGACCACCGGCTCGCCCTTGCGCTGCGGGATCTCCACCGGGGTGATCTCGGCCTCGAAGAGCCCGTTCTTCTGGGCGGCGGCGGCGCGCTGGTGGGAGGTGGCGGCGAAGGCGTCCTGCGGGGCGCGCTCGATGCCGAGGCGGGTGTTGTGCTTCTCCGTGGACTCGCCCATCGCGATGTTCTCGAACGCGTCGGTGAGACCGTCGTACGCCATCGCGTCGAGCATCTCGATGGCGCCGTACTTGTAGCCCTCGCGGGACTTCGGCAGCAGGTGCGGCGCGTTGGTCATCGACTCCTGGCCGCCCGCGACCACCACGTCGAACTCGCCGGCGCGGATCAGCTGGTCCGCCAGCGCGATCGCGTCGAGGCCGGAGAGGCAGACCTTGTTGATCGTGAGCGCGGGCACGTTCATCGGGATGCCGGCCTTGACGGCGGCCTGGCGGGCGGGGATCTGGCCCGCGCCGGCCTGGAGCACCTGGCCCATGATCACGTACTGCACCTGGTCGCCGCCGATGCCGGCCCGGTCGAGCGCGGCCTTGATGGCCACGCCGCCGAGGTCCGCGCCGGAGAAGGACTTGAGGGAGCCGAGCAGTCGGCCCATGGGCGTGCGGGCGCCCGCGACGATCACTGAGGTGGTACCGGTCGTTCCAGACATGAGGCACGGCCCCTTGGGGATGAGGAGTGAACGAGGGTTTACATGAATGTACTGAGCGGTACGCGGGGCGTCACCGGGCAGCCGGTGTGATCGCGCGCACGTTGCGTAACCACCTCCCGGGGCGGTGCACTGGTCGCATGCTGACGCGCATCGACCACATCGGGATCGCCTGTTTCGACCTCGACAAGACCGTCGAGTTCTATCGTGCTACGTACGGATTCGAGGTGTATCACTCCGAGATCAACGAGGAGCAGGGCGTGCGGGAGGCCATGCTCAAGATCAACGATACGTCCGACGGCGGCGCCTCCTACCTCCAGCTCCTGGAGCCCACCCGGGAGGACTCCGCGGTGGGCAAGTGGCTGGCCAAGAACGGCGAGGGCGTGCACCACATCGCCTTCGGCACGGCCGACGTCGACGGGGACGCCGAGGCCGTCCGCGGCAAGGGCGTCCGGGTCCTCTACGACCAGCCGCGCATCGGTTCGATGGGGTCCCGCATCACGTTCCTGCACCCCAAGGACTGCCACGGCGTACTGACCGAACTGGTCACCTCGGCGGACGAGCACTGACCCCGGGATTCCGGGGCCGGTACAGTGGGCCCTTCCGGGCCGGGGTCGGGTCGGGGCCTGGGACCCACGCCCCCTTGTCGATCTGACACCATTCACCGGGGGCCCGTCCGTCGTCGGACGGTGCTCGTACGGGCAGTGTTCGCGACCAGGGGACGGATGGGACCGCGCAGTGCGGGGCTACGAACGCCAGGACAGCCACCGGCCTGACGACCACCTCTCGCGGTTCGAGGCCGAGATGGACCGGCTGAAGACCGAGCGGGAGAAGGCCGTCCAGCACGCCGAGGACCTCGGCTACCAGGTCGAGGTGCTGCGCGCCAAGCTGCACGAGGCGCGCCGCAACCTCGCGACGCGTCCTGCCTATGACGCCGCGGACATCGGCTACCAGGCCGAACAGCTGCTGCGCAACGCGCAGATGCAGGCCGAGCAACTCCGCAACGACGCCGAGCGCGAGCTGCGCGAGGCCCGTGCCCAGACCCAGCGCATCCTCCAGGAGCACGCCGAGCACCAGGCCCGGCTCCAGGCCGAGCTGCACGCGGAGGCGGTCAACCGCCGCCAGCGGCTCGACCAGGAGCTGGCCGAGCGGCGCGCGACCGTGGAGTCCCACGTCAACGAGAACGTGGCGTGGGCCGAGCAGTTGCGGGCGCGGACCGAGTCGCAGGCCAGGCGGCTGCTGGAGGAGTCGCGCGCCGAGAGCGAGGCGGCGCTGGCCGCCGCCCGCGCGGAGGCCGCGCGGCTGGCCGAGGAGACCCGTCAACGCCTCGGCGCCGAGGCCGAGTCGGCCCGTACCGAAGCCGAAGCGATCCTGCTGCGGGCCCGCAAGGACGCCGAGCGGCTGCTGACCGCCGCCTCCACGCAGGCCCAGGAGGCCACCTCCCACGCCGAGCAGCTGCGCTCGTCGACCACCGCCGAGTCCGACCAGGCGCGCCGGCAGGCGGCCGAGCTGAGCCGGGCCGCCGAGCAGCGGATGCAGGAGGCCGAGTCGGCGCTGCGCGAGGCGCGCGCCGAGGCCGAGAAGGTGCTGGCCGAGGCGAAGGAGTCGGCGGCCAGGCAGCTCGCGGGCGCCGAGTCCGCCAACGAGCAGCGCACCCGTACCGCCAAGACCGAGATCGCCCGGCTCGTGGCCGAGGCCACCAAGGAGTCCGAGGCGCTCAAGACGGAGGCCGAGCAGGCGCTCGCCGACGCCCGCGCCGAGGCCGAGCGGCTTCTCTCGGAGGCCGCCGAGAAGGCCCGCACCAGCGCCGCCGAGGACACCGCCGCCCAGCTCGCCAAGGCCGCGAGGGCCGCCGAGGAGGTGCTCTCCAAGGCCTCCGCGGACGCCCAGGAGACCACCCGCAAGGCGTCCGAGGAGGCCGAGCGGATCCGCCGCGAGGCAGACGCCGAGGCGGAGCGGCTGCGCCTGGAGGCCGAGGAGCGGGCCGACGAGCTCAAGGGCGCGGCCAAGGACGACACCAAGGAGTACCGCGCCAGGACGGTCGAGCTCCAGGAGGAGGCGCGCCGGCTGCGCGGCGAGGCCGAGCAGCTGCGGGCCGAGGCGGTCGCCGAGGGCGAGCGCATCCGGGGCGAGGCGCGCCGCGAGGGCGTCCAGCAGATCGAGGAGGCGGCCAGGACCGCCGAGGAGCTGCTGACCAAGGCGAAGGCCGACGCGGAGGAGCTGCGCACCTCGGCGGGCGCCGAGTCGGAGCGGGTCCGCGGCGAGGCCATGGAGCGCGCCACGACCCTGCGCAAGCAGGCCGAGGAGACCCTGGAGCGCACCCGCGCCGAGGCCGAGCGGATGCGCGCGGAGGCCGAGGAGCAGGCCGAGGCCGTCCGGGCGGCCGCCGAGCAGGCCGCGGCCACGCTGCGCGAGGAGACCGAGCGGGCCGTCGCGGCCCGCCAGGCCGAGGCCGCCGCCGAGTTGGCGCGGCTGCACACCGAGGCCGAGCAGCGGCACGCCTCCGCCGGGCAGGCGCTCGCCGAGGCGCGCGGCGAGAGCGAGCGGATCCGGCGCGAGGCCGCCGAGGAGACCGAGCGGCTGCGCGCGGAGGCCGCCGAGCGCGTCCGTACGCTCACGGCGCAGGCCGAGCAGGAGGCCGAGCGGCTGCGTACCGAGGCCGCCGCCGACGCCTCGACCGCCCGTGCCGAGGCCGAGGGCGCCGCCGTACGGCTGCGGTCCGAGGCGGCCGCGGAGGCCGAGCGGCTGAAGTCCGAGGCGCAGGAGACCGCCGACCGGATGCGCGCGGAGGCCGCGGCCGCCGCCGAGCGGGTCGGCGCGGAGGCCGCCGAGGCGCTCGCCGCCGCCCAGGAGGAGGCCGCGCGCCGGCGCCGCGAGGCGGAGGAGACGCTGGACTCGGCGCGCAGCGAGGCCGGTTCGGAGCGGGCGCAGGCCCGCGAGCAGAGCGAGGAGCTGCTGGCCTCCGCCCGCAAGCGGGTGGAGGAGGCGCAGGCCGAGGCGGTGCGGCTGGGCGAGGAGGCCGACCGGCGCGCCACCGAGCTGGTGGCCGCCGCCGAGCAGACCGCCCAGCAGGTCCGGGACTCCGTCGCGGGGCTGCGCGAGGAGGCCGAGCAGGAGATCGCCGGGCTGCGCTCCACGGCCGAGCACGTGGCGGAGCGTACGAAGACGGAGGCGCAGCAGGAGGCGGACCGGGTCCGCGCCGACGCGCACGCCGAGCGCGAGCGCGCCGCCGAGGACGCCCAGCGGATGCGCGCCCGGGCGCAGGAGGAGGCCGAGGCCGCCAGGGAGCTCGCCGAGCGGACCGTGGCGGACGCCATCGCGGAGGCGGAGAAGGCCCGTTCGGACGCCTCGGAGTACGCGCAGCGGATGCGTACCGAGGCCTCGGACGCGCTGGCCTCCTCCGAGCAGGACGCCGCCCGCACCCGGGCGGACGCCCGCGAGGACGCCAACCGCATCCGCGGTGACGCCGCGAGCCAGGCCGACCGGCTGGTCACCGAGGCCGCTTCGGAGGCCGAGCGGCTCGCCGCCGAGTCGACGGCGACCGCCGAGCGGCTGGTGGCGGAGGCTCAGCAGCTGCGCGACGAGGGCCAGTCGGAGCACGACCGGCTGCTCGCGGAGGCCACCGCCCACGCCGAGCGCACCACCTCCGAGGCCGACACCTATGTCGAGCTCGTCACCACCGAGGCGCGCGCGGACGCCGGCGCGGTCCTGGCCGCCGCGGCGGCCGAGGCCGAGCAGACGGTCACCGACGCCCGCGAGCAGGGCGAACTGCTCCTGAGCGAGGCGCGTTCGGAGGCGGAGCGGCTGCTGGACGAGGCACGCCAGGCCGCCGACAAGCGGCGCGCGGACGCGGCGGCGCAGGCGGACCAGCTCGTCGCGGAGGCGACCGGCGAGGCCGAGCGGATGCTCACCGAGGCGAACGGGGAGGCGGAGCGGCTGCGCGCCGAGGCCGCCGAGACCGTGGGCTCGGCCCAGCAGGCCGCGGAGCGGATCCGCGCGGAGGCCGAGAAGAGCCGCGCCCGGATCGAGGAGGCGGCCGAGAAGACCCGTGCCGAGGCCCGCGAGGAGGCCGACCGGCTGCTGGACGAGGCGCGTACCGCCGCGGCCAAGCGCCGTGCGGACGCGGCCGAGCAGGCGGACCAGCTCGTGGCGAAGGCCCAGGAGGAGGCGCTGCTCGCGGCGACGCTGGCGGAGGAGCAGGCCGACACGATGGTGGGCGCGGCCCGCAAGGAGGCCGAGCGGCTCGTCGCGGAGGCGACCGTGGAGGGCAATACGCTGGTGGAGAAGGCCCGTACGGACGCGGACGAGCTGCTCGCCGGGGCGCGCGCGGACGCGACGGCCATAAGGGAGCGCACCGAGGAGGTGCGGGCCCGGACCGAGGCGGAGATCGAGGAGCTGCACGAGCGGGCCCGGCGCGAGAGCGCGGAGCAGATGAAGACGGCGGGCGAGCGCGTCGACAAGCTGGTCAAGGCCGCCACCGAGCAGACGGAGCAGGCCGAGGCGAAGGCCAAGGAGCTGCTCTCGGACGCCAACTCCGAGGCGAGCAAGGTGCGGATCGCGGCGGTGAAGAAGGCCGAGGCGCTGCTCAAGGAGGCGGAGACCAAGAAGGCCGAGCTGATCCGCGAGGCGACCAGACTGCGCGACGAGGCGGCGGCGGAGGCCCGGCGCACGGTCGACGAGGGCAAGCGCGAGCTGGACGTGCTGGTCCGGCGCCGGGCGGACATCAACGCGGAGATCTCGCGTGTCCAGGACGTCCTGGAGGCGTTGGAGTCTTTCGAGGCCCCGGCCTCCGGCGGCAAGGAGGCCGCCAAGGCGGGGGCCTCGGCCGGAGCAACCCGTTCGAGTGGCAAGTCTTCGGAGGGGTAGCCACTCAAAAGGCTGGACATTCTCCAGATCAAACGGGCATACGCTCGATGCCACGCCGCCTGGGCCCCTAGGATTCCCCCTATCACCTCACCGGTCTCATTCGACAGGAACCCCATGAGCGACACTTCCTCCCCCTTCGGCTTCGAGCTCGTGCGGCGTGGTTACGACCGCGGTCAGGTGGACGACCGCATTACCAAGCTCGTCGCCGACCGTGACAGCGCTCTGGCACGGATCACTTCTCTGGAAAAGCGCATCGAGGAACTGCACCTCGAAACGCAGAACGCCCAGGCCCAGGTGAACGACGCGGAGCCGTCGTACGCGGGCCTCGGCGCGCGGGTCGAGAAGATCCTGCGTCTCGCCGAGGAAGAGGCGAAGGACCTGCGCGAGGAGGCGCGCCGCGCCGCCGAGCAGCACCGCGAGCTGGCCGAGTCGGCGGCCCAGCAGGTGCGCAACGACGCCGAGTCGTTCGCCGCCGAGCGCAAGGCGAAGGCGGAGGACGAGGGCGTCCGGATCGTCGAGAAGGCGAAGGGTGACGCCTCCACGCTGCGCTCCGAGGCGCAGAAGGACGCGCAGTCCAAGCGCGAGGAGGCGGACGCCCTCTTCGAGGAGACCCGCGCCAAGGCCGCGCAGGCGGCGGCCGACTTCGAGACGAACCTCGCCAAGCGCCGCGAGCAGTCCGAGCGTGACCTGGCCTCGCGTCAGGCGAAGGCGGAGAAGCGTCTCGCCGAGATCGAGCACCGCGCCGAGCAGCTCCGCCTGGAGGCCGAGAAGCTGCGTACGGACGCGGAGCGCCGGGCCCGTCAGACGGTCGAGACGGCCCAGCGCCAGGCCGAGGACATCGTGGCGGACGCCAACGCCAAGGCCGACCGCATCCGTTCGGAATCCGAGCGCGAGCTGGCGGCGCTCACCAACCGCCGCGACTCGATCAACGCGCAGCTGACCAACGTCCGCGAGATGCTGGCGACCCTCACGGGCGCGGCGGTCGCGGCGGCCGGCTCCCCGGTCGACGACGAGCCCGTCTCGCGCGGCGTCCCGGCGCAGCAGTCCCGCTAGTCCCGTCCGTGCCGCAGCTCCTCCCCCGTGGGCTGCGTCGGTGACGCGATGAGCCCCTCGCCACTCCGGTGGCGGGGGGCTTTGTCCGCCCCTATCGTGGCCGCATGATCGAGCTGGCCGGTCTCACCAAGCGCTTCGGCGACAAGACCGCGGTCGACGACCTGTCGTTCCAGGTGCGGCCGGGTGTGGTGACCGGCTTCCTGGGCCCCAACGGCGCCGGCAAGTCCACCACCATGCGGATGATGCTCGACCTCGACAACCCGACCAGCGGCACCGTGCGCATCGACGGGCGGCACTACCGCGAGCTGGACGAGCCGTTGAAGTACATCGGCGCGCTCCTCGACGCCAAGTCGATGCACGGCGGCCGCAGCGCGTACAACAACCTGCTGTGCCTGGCGCAGTCGAACCGGATTCCCGAGCGCCGGGTCGCCGAGGTCCTCGACACGGTCGGGCTGACGGCGGTGGCGAAGAAGAAGTCCAAGGGGTTCTCGCTCGGCATGGGCCAGCGGCTGGGAATCGCCTCCGCGCTGCTCGGCGACCCCGAGATCCTGATGTTCGACGAACCCGTCAATGGTCTGGACCCCGAGGGAATTCACTGGATCCGCAATCTGATGAAAGCCCTCGCGGCGGAGGGCAGAACGATCTTCGTCTCGTCTCATCTGATGAGCGAAATGGCGCTGACGGCGGATCATTTGATCGTCATCGGCCAGGGCCGACTGCTCGCCGATACATCGATGGCGGATTTCATTCGGCAGAATTCACGGAGTTTCGTCCGGCTGCGCTCGCCCCAATGGGAACACCTGCTCGATGTCCTGGCGCGGGCCGGGATCCCCGTCACCCAGACCGGGGACGGCGCCCTGGAGGTCGACAACGGCAGGATCGAGCGGCTCGGCGAGCTGGCCGCGCAGCACCGGATCGTCCTGCACGAGCTGTCGGGCCAGCAGGCCTCGCTGGAGGAGGCGTTCATGCGGATGACGGCGGGATCGGTGGAGTACCACGCGCACTCCGACAGCGCGCACGGCCCGGCCCCGGCGGCGCCGGCGCCGGCCTGGGGCGAGGGCTACCGGGCCCGGACCCGGGGAGGCCCGGCCGGGAACACCCCGGACGGCCCGGACCGGGGGGTGTGACCGATGGCCTCGGTACCCGCGGTCCTCCGCTCGGAGTGGACCAAGATCCGGTCGGTCTCCTCCACGTCCTGGACGCTGATCTGCGCGTTCGTCGTCACCGTCGCGGTGAGCGCGGCCCTGTGCGCGCTGATGAAGTCGCAGTTCGACGATCTCAAGCCGGCCGAGCGCATGACGTTCGACGCGACCTACATCAGCTTCTCGGGGATGGTGCTCGGCCAGCTGGCGATGGTGGTCTTCGGCGTCCTGGTGGTCGGTACCGAGTACAGCTCGGGCATGATCCGCACCTCGCTGGCCGCCGTGCCGCGGCGCGCCACCTTCCTCTTCGCCAAGCTCCTGGTGGCCACCGCGCTCGCCCTGGTCGTGGGCATGGCGACCAGCTTCCTCTCCTTCTTCCTCGGCCAGGCGCTGCTCGGCCCGCACCGCACCGCCATCGGCGAGCCGAACGTGCTGCGGGCGGTCGTCGGGGCGGGGCTCTACATGGCGCTGATCGCCCTCTTCTCGATGGGCGTGGCCACGATGCTGCGCAGCTCGATGCTCTCGCTCGGCATCCTGATGCCGTTCTTCTTCCTGATCTCGCAGATCCTGTCGGCGGTCCCGGGCGCCAAGAAGGTGGCCCGTTACTTCCCCGACCAGGCGGGCTCCAAGATCATGCAGGTGGTGCCGAACGCGATGAACAGCGAACCGCCGCCGTACGGGCCGTGGGCCGGGCTCGGGATCATGGCGCTGTGGGTGGCGGCGGCGCTCGCGGGCGGCTACCTCGTCCTCAGAAAACGCGACGCCTGAACCCGCGACGGGCCCCCGACCTGCGGAAAGTCGGTGGACATAAGGGACGAAAGCCGACGTAACCCAACTGTCATCGCTTGGCCGGAACCGTAAAGTCCTGGATAAGCTCCTCACTCATACGGGGGCACCCTGGCGATCGGCCACCGCCCCGACGACCCACACCGTCGATGGGGCTGGAGAATGATCGAGGCAGTCGGCCTGACGAAGCGCTACGGCGCCAAGACAGCCGTGTACAACCTTTCCTTCCAGGTGAGGCCGGGCGCCGTCACCGGCTTCCTGGGGCCCAACGGCTCCGGCAAGTCGACGACCATGCGCATGATCCTCGGCCTGGACCAGCCCACGTCCGGTCATGTCACCATCGGCGGCCACCCCTACCGCTCGCTCCCCAACGCGCCCCGCCAGGTCGGCGCGCTGCTCGACGCCAAGGCCGTCCACGGCGGCCGCAGCGCCCGCAACCACCTGCTCTCGCTCGCCCAGCTCTCGGGCATCCCGGCCCGCCGGGTCGACGAGGTGCTCGGGGTCGTCGGGCTCCAGGAGGTGGCCGGCAAGCGCTCCAAGGGGTTCTCGCTCGGCATGGGCCAGCGGCTGGGCATCGCCGCGGCCCTGCTCGGCGACCCCCAGGTGCTGCTCTTCGACGAGCCGGTCAACGGCCTCGACCCCGAGGGCATCCTGTGGGTGCGCAACCTCATGAAGCGGCTCGCCGCCGAGGGCCGTACCGTCTTCGTCTCCTCGCACCTGATGAGCGAGATGGCGCTGACCGCCGACCACCTCATCGTGATCGGCCGGGGGCAGCTGCTCGCCGACATGAGCGTCACGGACTTCATCTCCCACAACTCCGCCGACTTCGCGCGCGTGCGCACCCCCGAGCCCACGGGCCGGGAGAAGCTGACGGCCACGCTGACCGAGGCCGGCGGCCAGGTCATGCCGGAGCCGGACGGCGCCCTGCGGGTGACCGGCCTCGCGCTGCCGCGCATCAGCGACCTCGCCCACGAGGCGGACGTACGCCTGTGGGAGCTCTCCCCGCACCAGGCCTCGCTGGAGGAGGCGTACATGCGGATGACGCAGGGCGCGGTGGACTACCGCTCCACGGCCGACCAGAAGGCCGGTCTGATGCAGCCGCTGCCGCCCGGCCACCAGCCGCCGCCGGTGATCCCCGAGGTGCCGACCCAGGGCTGGTACGCCCCGCCGCCGCCCGGGCAGAACCCCTACGCGGCCCCGCACGCCCCCGCGCAGGCCCCGGCGGCGCCCCCGGGTGCCCCGGCCGCCCCGGCGCAGGCTCCCGTGCCGCAGGCGCCCGCCGCGGCCCCGCGGCAGCCCGCTCCGGCCGCCCCCGCGACCGCCCCCTCCCTGACCAAGCCCGAGGACGCCCGATGACCACCCCCCACCAGCAGCAGGCACCGGGTGCGCCCCTCGGGACGTACACCTCGCCGATCCCGGTGCGGCCCGCCTCCCTCGGCGACGCCATCGCCTCGGAGTGGACGAAGATCCGCTCGGTGCGCTCCACCCTGTGGACCCTCGGCGTGCTGATCGCGCTCGTGATCGGCATCGGACTGCTCGCCGCGGTCGCGGTCAACTCCTCCAGCTCGGACATGGGCGACACCCCGCTCCTCGCCCTGGGGTTCTACGGCGTCCTGCTCGGCTCGATCTGCGTGATCACGCTCGGCGTGCTGACCATCGCCTCCGAGTACGGCACGGGCATGATCCGCACCACGCTGACGGCCTGCCCCAGCCGGGCCCGGATCCTCGCCGCCAAGTCGATCGTCTTCTTCCTGCTGTCCTTCGTCATCGTCACGCTCACCACAGGGCTGGTGGCGATGATGCAGACGGGGATGGTGGACAGCGCCGCGCAGCCGACCGGCTCCGAGCTGTTCAAGGCGACGGTCGGCGTCGGCCTCTACGTCTCCACGCTCGGCCTGCTCTCGCTCGCGGTCGGCGCGGTGATCCGGCACTCGGCCGGCGCGATCACGATCATGATCGGCCTGGTGCTGCTGCCGCTGGTGCTCGGCCTGTTCATGTTCTCGCCGTCGCTGGAGTCGGTGCGCGACGCCCTGTTCGAGTACTCGATCCCCAGCCAGCTGGCCGTCTTCTACGGCTCCACGGTGAGCGACTCGGGCCCCACCGGCTGGACCCCGCTGCTGATCCTGGGCGCGGTCTCGGCGGCGGCGCTCGGCGGTGCCTTCGCGGCGCTCAACAGCCGGGACGTGTGAGGCCCGCCCGTATCCGATCTAGTACCTGGGCGCGTTCCTGGACCGCTGCACCCTGCTGGTGCGGCGGTCCTTGGCGTTCCAGCAGGCCTTGTGCCAGTGGCGGCGGTCGTCGACGCCGCCGTACTCGGGCCAGGCCACCACGTGCGGGACGCCGGAGGGGATCTCCTGGTCGCAGCCGGGGCAGCGGTAGCGCTTGCCCTGGGCGCTCGCTCCGCTGACGTGCCGGACGGACCACTCCTCGCCCTGGTACGTCTCGGTGCGCCCGAGGCCGAAGCGGTCCCCCCACCCGCCGGTCGGTGCGGTCGGCTGGTCGCCGCCCTTGGGGCGGTTGCGGCGCGGGGACACGGAAACACCTCACGGGGCCGGGCGGACGGACTGCCTCCAGCGTAGAGGTACTTGCCCCGGGTACCCGAGCCGCACAGGGGTGGCACGGTAACTCGTACGGGGGACACTTACCGGACTATCGCAACAAGTTCGCGCCCGGCCGTGCCCTTGGCACTTGTCAGACGTTGTTGCCGGTAAGAGGGGGAGCCGCGTCGGCCGCGAGGAGGCATGAAGGCGATGCGTGTCGGAACATTTGTACTGGCCGCCCAGTTCCCGGGCCAGGGCCAGGGGGAGGCGCTGCACCGGGCGGTGCGGTCCGCCGAGGTGGCCGAGGAGGCGGGCCTGGACTCGGTGTGGCTCGCCGAGCACCACTTCGTGCCGTACGGGGTCTGCCCGTCGGCGGTGACGCTGGCGGCGCTGCTGCTGGGGCGCACCCGCCGGATCCGGGTGGGGACGGCGGTCAGTGTCCTGCCGAGCGCGCACCCGGTGGCGCTGGGCGAGCAGGCGGCGCTGCTGCACCTGACGTCCGGCGGCCGGTTCTCGCTGGGGGTCGGCCGGGGCGGTCCCTGGGTCGATCTGGAGGTCTTCGGCGCGGGCCTGCGGGCGTACGAGGAGGGCTTTCCGGAGTCGCTGGACCTGCTGCTGCGCTGGCTGTCCGACCCCCGGGTCTCCTCCGAGGGCGAACGTTTCGCCTTCCGGGAGGTCCCGGTGGTGCCGAGGCCCGACGAGTGGCCGGCGGACGGCCCGGCGGGCCCCGAGGTCATCGTGGCGTGCACCTCGCCGAAGAGCGTGCGGCTGGCGGCCGAGCGCGGTCTGCCGATGCTGCTCGGGATGCACTGCGGCGACGAGGAGAAGGCGGAGATGGTCGCGCTGTGGCGGTCGCACGCGCTGGCGTCCGGGGTGGCACCGGAGGCGGTGGCGGCGGCGCCGCACGTGTCGGCGGGGGTGGCGCAGATCGAGGACCACAGCGCCCAGGCCGCCGAGACCCTGCTGAAGGCGATGCCCGGCTGGCTGAAGCAGGGGCTGGACGCGCATGTGACGGTCGACGGCCGCCACCGGGCCATGCGCGACCCCGTGGAGTACACGGAACTGCTCTGCGACCTCCACCCGGTCGGCACACCGCGGCTCGCGGCGGACCGTATCGCGGCGACGGCGGAGAGGACGGGCATCACGCGCTTCGCCTTCCTGGTGGAGGGATCGGGGGACCTGGCCGCCACGGAGGAGAACGTCCGCAGGCTCGGCGCGGACGTGCTGCCGCTGCTGGGATGAGGGGCCCGAGGGGGACGGCGCCCCGAGCGGGCGCGAGGCCGGGGGCCGCCGCGGAGAGCCCCCGCTCCGCATCAGTCGCACCTCCCGCGATGCGGAGCGGCGGCGAAGACCTCAGCAGTCCCTCAACTCCGGAGACTGGTTGAGCAGTTGACCCCGGATCGAGGTGAAGCGGGCGAGCCGCTCGTCGACCGACGGGTCCAGCGGAAACACCGCCACGCGATGGCAGTTCTGGAACGCCAGGCGGACACCGAAGTGCCGCTGCAGCGCACCGCGGATGGCGTCACTCGCGAGCGCACGAAGAAGCTGGCCGCGCGCCTGCTCGTCCGGCGGAGGCGTCTGGTTGTCGGCGAACTCGCCACCGTCCACCTTCAGCTGGGCCACCAGAGAACTGATCATCTCCCACGCGTACGGCAGGGAGGTCCGGACGCAGTCGACGAAATCGGCTTCGTCGACCTCGCCTCGCTCGGCCTGTTCGAGTAGGGCCGGTGAGACGTCGAGCGACATGGTTTCTCCTCTCGCGACCCCGGGGAGGGGGTCTTACGGCCAGGGAAAGGAACGAAGTCGGCCACGCTGCGTGCCTGACCGACGACCTCCCGCTTACACGGTAGGGGCGGCATGGTGGCTGCGACAGGTACTTGGCACGTAACCGGCCAATAACGAACAGTGCTTTGCCGGACGAATCGCGTTCGGCGGGGGGATTCGAGTAGCGTTGCCGACCATGCGTCTCGTCATCGCCCGCTGCTCCGTCGACTACGCGGGCCGCCTCACCGCCCATCTGCCCTCCGCCACCAGGCTGATCCTGGTGAAGGCGGACAACAGCGTCTCCATTCACGCGGACGACCGGGCGTACAAGCCCCTCAACTGGATGTCTCCGCCCTGCACCCTCAAGGAGGGGACGGCGGACGGTGTCGACGTCTGGACCGTGGTGAACAAGGCGGGCGAGAAGCTCATCATCACGATGGAGGAGATCCTCCACGACTCCTCCCACGAGCTGGGCGTGGACCCGGGCCTCATCAAGGACGGCGTGGAAGCGCACCTCCAGGAGCTGCTCGCGGACCGCATCGAGACGCTGGGCGAGGGGTACACCCTGATCCGCCGCGAGTACCCGACGGCGATCGGGCCCGTCGACATCCTGTGCCGGGACGCGTCCGGCGGGACGGTGGCGGTGGAGATCAAGCGGCGCGGCGAGATCGACGGGGTCGAGCAGCTCACGCGCTACCTGGAGCTGCTCAACCGCGACCCGCACCTGGCCCCGGTACGGGGGGTGTTCGCGGCGCAGGAGATCAAGCCGCAGGCACGGGTGCTGGCGACGGACCGGGAGATCGGGTGCGTGGTGCTGGACTACGACGCGCTGCGCGGCATCGAGGACGACAAACTCCGCCTGTTCTGACCTCGGGCCCCGGCCCCGGTTTCTTGGGTGACCATCTGCGGCCGGTGGGCGCTGGCAGCCAGGTTCCCGCGCCCCTGAGAACGGGGCTTCGCCCCAAACCCCGTGGTCATCCGCGGCCCCGGTGGGCGCTGGTCGCGCGGTTCCCCGCGCCTCTACGAGGCGGGGCTGCGCCCCGAGGTCGGCGGGTGCGGCCGGCGGAGTTGCCTCAGGGGCGCGGGGAACTGCGCGGCCGGCCCCCGCGCTCCCGCGGACGAGCGACGACCGCCGGAGGCTTTCGGGAAGGGGCGGGGTGGGGGAATCTACGCCGAAGGCGACGCCGCCGGGGCGGACGCGCTGCCGCTCGGGGTCGTCCCCCCGGACGCGGACGACCCCGTGGTCGCCCCCGAAGTCCCGTCCGTACCGCCCGTGGACGTCCCGCCCGTACCCGACCCGCCCGTCGTGGTCTCCCCGCCGCTGGTCGGCCCGCCGGTCGTGGTCGAGCCGCCCGAGGTCGAGCCGGTGGTGCCGCCATCCGACGTGCCGCCGCTGGACGTCGTCCCGCCGGTCGAGGACGTACCCCCGGTGGGCGACCCCGTAGTGGACCCCGTGGTCCCGCCCGTGGACGTACCGCCCGTGCCCGTGGTCCCTCCGGTCGTGGACGAGCCGCCCGTCGTGGACGACCCTCCCCCGGACGTCGAGGGCTTCCCGGTCGGCTTCGACGGCGACCCCGTGGGCGTGGACGGCTTCCCCGAGGACGTCGTGGGCGACGAGGGGACCGAGGACGGAGACGTCCCGGGCACGCCCTGGTGGGCCGGGTACGAGGACGGCGGCGTCGCGGAACCGCCCCCGGACCGGGGGCGCCTCGTCGCCGGCGGCGTCGGGCTGTCCGCCGGAAGACCCGCCTCCCCGCCGTCCCCCTCGTCCACCGACTGCCGCTGCTGCTCGACCTTGTCGTCGGGCGCGTCCGAACCGGAGGTCGCGCCCAGCGTCACCACCGTGCCCAGGACCGCCGCCAGCACGGCCCCCGCGCCCGCCGCCACCAGGTTGCGGCGCGTGCCGGTGAACAGCGTCCGCTTCGCCGATCCGGGCGCCGCGCCGGGTATCAGTACGGTCGGCACGCCCTCGGGGGGCGGTGCGGGGGCCAGGGCGAGGGCCGGGAACGGCACCGGCGCCGGGACGCCCGCGGGCGGCGACTGGGACTCCTCGTGGCGCGCCGCCGGGACCTCGTCGCCGGCCGGGGTGCGGCCGCCCGAGACCACCACCGCCGGGTGGCCGGAGCGGTCCTCGACCAGGGCCAGCGCGCGGCGGCCCGCGACCGTGCCCCGCTTGTCGGAGAGCGCGCCCTTGAGCCCGATGGACGCCTCCAGTTCGGCCCGGGCGCGGTCGACGTTGCCGGCGCAGAGCGCGAGGACGCCGAGTTCGTGGTGGAAGTACGCCTCGTCGGCCACCTCGCCGGTGAGCCGGGCCGCGGCCGAGCCGATCCGCAGCGCCCGCTCCCACGCCCCCCAGTGCAGCCCCGCAGCGAACGCGGGCGCCGCGCTGCGGGCGAGCCGCACGGCCGTCGCGGGGTGCTCGGCGCCGTCGCCGGGCACCAGCGCGGCCAGCGCCGCGAGCACCGCGTCCGCCTCGGCCGCGGCCCGCTCGGGCGTCACCGAGGGGTGGCCGGTCCACCAGGCGTAGTGGCGGGCGGCGGTGTGCGCCCGCTCGGCGGTGCCCTCCTCGGACTCGCCGTACCCGGCGGCCTCCAGTTGGGTGAGCACGCCCGCCGCGAGCCGGTAGCGCGTACCGACCGGGGAGAGCAGCCCGCAGCCGAGCAGTTCGCCGAGGGCGGCGTCCGCGTGGGTGTCGCCGACGAGCGCCGGCAGATGCGCCTGGTGCGGCACCTCGCCGCCGAGCGCGACGGCGAACCGCAGGGTCTCCCGGGCGGCCTGGCCGAGCCGGGCCGCGAGCGGCGCGGCGGGTGCGGCGCCCTCGCCCAGCGACGGCAGCGGCATCTCGCGGCCCTCGGCGGAGAAGACCGACAGGTCCTCGGGCCCTTCGACCGGCAGCCCGAACTCGTCGAGCGGGGCGCCCTCGCCGCGCAGCCCGTCCCGCTGCCGCAGCAGCGCGCCCGCCTGGACGAACCGCAGGGGCAGGCCCTCGGACTCGAACCAGAGGTCGCCCGCCCAGTTGGCCTCGTCGTCGGTGAGCGGCCGGTCCACGGCCTGCTCCAGGAGTTCCAGGGAGGCGGCGCGCCCGAGGCCGGTCAGCGGGAGCTCTTCGAGCGCGGACTCGGCGAGGGGCGCGGCGACGTCGGGCGTCGCGGCGAGGAGGAAGGCGCATTCGGGGGTGGCGGAGAGCAGTTCCTCCAGGGCGGCGCCGCCGAACTCCAGGTCGTCGACGACGACGATCGCCCCGATCTCGCGGACCCGGTCGTGGAGCCCGGCCCGGTCGGGCCGGTGCAGGGGGGAGCGGTACACGGTCGCGTACAGCTCGTGCAGGAGTTCCTGCGGGGTGCGGCGATGGCCGCTGAGGCGGACGACGCCGTCGGGGGCGAGGCCGGCGCAGTCGGCGGCCACCGCGTCGAGCAGGGTGGTGCGCCCGGAGCCGGCGGGGCCGGTGAGCCGGACGGAACGGCCCCGGCCCAGCAGGCGCGCGAGCCGCTCGCGCTCCTCGTCGCGCTCCAGCAGAACCGGCGCGGGCGCCGCGGGACCGGCGGGCACGGGGGGCTTGAGCGCCCGTTCCCGCTCGGTGCGTTCGGCGGCGGAGCGGCGTTCGGGCCGGCCGGGTATCTCGCCCGGCGGGCAGGCGGCTATCTCGCTGCCGTCGACGGGGTTGACGGTGAGCAGGAAGTCGCCCGAGACGAGCCGGACCGTGCGCGCGAGTGAGGCGGCGCGGGTGCCGAGTTCGGGGGTGACGGCGGCGCGGTCGCGCTCCTTGCGCGGCGCCGCGGCGCCCTGGCCCGGTCCGTGTCCGTCCTGCTCGTCGTCGAACTCGTCCGGTCCCCGGGTGTCCATCGGGTTCATGGTGAAAGCCCCCCAGATGCGCCTGCGTAACCTTGCCCCACCCGGCCGCTACGCACTGCGCTGTCGCTCTGGTCCGGTCCCCGCCGCAGGGATGTCGACCGGCGGGAGACCGCACCCTAAACCTTCGCCCAGTATCGCCGAACGGGCGGGGTGCCAACCCGCCCAGAGCGTCACAGTCCGGTGAGGATTGCGTGCGGAGGACCGGCTTCCACATGATCTGCACCAGTGCCGCACAGGCCGTGCGCAACCGACGTGCGCAACAGAGCGGCGGGAGGGCGGCCTACCGGCGTACGGCGGGGCGCCGCGCGCGCTCACACGCGCGGCAGCGCCTCCGCGGCGATGCCGCCCTCGATGGCGAGGATGCGGTGCAGCCGGGTCGCCACCAGCAGGCGCTGCATCTGGGGCGGGACGCCCCGCAGCACCAGCCGCCGGCCGCAGCGGCCGGCTCGCCGGTGGGCTCCCATGATCACCCCGAGGCCGGTGGCGTCCCAGGAGTCCAGCTCGGTCAGGTCGAGCACCAGGTCGCCGGCTCCGTCGTCGACGGCCGAGTGCAGGACCGTACGGGCGTCCGCCGCGCTGCGGACGTCGAGGCGGCCCCCGACGACCAGCTCGACGTGGTCGCCCCTGATGTGCATATGAACTCCCCGGAGTGCTCCGTATGCCTGTCTGCCTGTCGTCTCTTACTGCACCAACTGACTGCACAGACCGCAGGGAAGTTGCCGTCTGTAAGCGAACCGATACCTAATTCACCCCATGGAGTGATTCCGGGGCAAGGGGAGGTGAGGGCGCGTCAATCAGTGCTTGTAGAAGCCCTGCCCGCTCTTGCGACCGATGTCACCGGCGTCAACCATCCGGCGCATCAGCTCCGGCGGCGCGAACTTCTCGTCCTGCGACTCGGTGTAGATGTTGCTGGTGGCGTGGAGCAGGATGTCCACGCCGGTGAGGTCCGCGGTGGCCAGCGGGCCCATCGCGTGGCCGAAGCCGAGCTTGCACGCGAGGTCGATGTCCTCGGCGGTGGCCACGCCCGACTCGTACAGCTTGGCCGCCTCGACGACGAGCGCCGAGATCAGCCGGGTGGTGACGAAACCGGCGACGTCGCGGTTGACGACGATGCAGGTCTTGCCGACGGACTCGGCGAACTCCCGGGCGGTGGCCAGGGTTTCGTCGCTCGTCTTGTAGCCGCGTACCAGCTCGCAGAGCTGCATCATCGGAACCGGCGAGAAGAAGTGCACACCGACGACCCGCTCGGGGTTCTCGGTGGCCGCCGCGATCTTGGTGATCGGGATGGCGGAGGTGTTGGAGGCGAGCACGGTGTCCGCGCGCACGATCTTGTCGAGCGTACGGAAGATGTCGTGCTTGACCTCCAGCTTCTCGAAGACGGCCTCGACGACGATGTCGGCGTCGGCGGCGGCGTCCAGGTCGGTGGTGGTGGTGATGCGGCCGAGCGCGGCCTCCGCGTCCTCGGCGGCCAGCCTGCCCTTGCCCACGAACTTGTCGTACGAGGCCTTGATGCCGTCGGTGCCCCGGGTCAGCGCCTCGTCGGTGACGTCACGCAGTACGACGTCCCAGCCCGCCTGCGCCGAGACCTGCGCGATGCCCGAACCCATGAGTCCGGCCCCGATGACGGCGAGCTTCCTGGCCACTTCACACCCCTTTGACGGCTTACTGATACGGCTCTCCGGCGGAGGCTATCGGCCGTGAGGCGTCTTGGGAGCCGTAAGAGATGCGCGTCACGTCTCAGATGACGGACATCACACCAAGACGGGTGAGCGGCGTCTCACCGAAGGCCCCCCGGAGCCCACCGCTCGTCCCCTACCGCGTACTTGGGCGGGGAATGTCCGTCCCGTTCGGACCGGGCCGTGACGGTCGGCACACGGGCGTGGCGGCGGGCCCCCGCGTAACTAGGCTGACCCCATGGTCAATCTGACGCGCATCTACACCCGCACCGGCGACCGGGGCACCACGGCCCTGGGCGACATGAGCCGGACCCCCAAGACGGATCTGCGGATCTCGGCGTACGCGGACGCCAACGAGGCGAACGCGGTGCTCGGCACGGCGATCGCGCTCGGCGGTCTCGCCGAGGAGGTCGTCCAGGTCCTCACCCGCGTGCAGAACGACCTGTTCGACGTGGGTGCGGACCTGTCCACGCCCGTGGTCGAGGATCCGAAGTACCCGCCGCTGCGGGTGGAGCAGTTCTACATCGACCGGCTGGAGGCGGACTGCGACCGGTTCAACGAACGGCTGGAGAAGCTCCGCAGCTTCATCCTGCCGGGCGGCACCCCGGGCGCCGCGCTGTTGCACCAGGCCTGCACGGTGGTGCGCCGCGCCGAGCGCTCCACCTGGGCGGCCCTGGAGGTGCACGGCGAGACGATGAACCCGCTGACCGCCACCTACCTCAACCGCCTCTCCGACCTGCTGTTCATCCTGGCCAGGACGGCGAACGTGGAGACCGGGGACGTGCTGTGGGTGCCGGGCGGCGAGCGGTAGCGCTCCGCCGCGGAGGCGGTGTTCCGGTGGAGGCCGCCGGGTCAGTGGCGGGAGCGGGCCGGCTCCGCCTTCTTCGGGAACAGCGTGTAGCTGAGCGCGATGACCAGGTTGACGCCGATCACCCAGAGCATCCGCTGCTGCCACATCCGCAGGGACTCCACGTCCCCTCCGCCTCCGACGTACCAGATCGCGCCCTGGAGCAGGGCGATGGCGAGGACGGCGGCGAGCGTCCAGCGGGCGGCCGTCCGCCACTCGTGGACCGCGCGGGCCGTGCCGCCCGCCGGTGCCTTCGCGGGGCGCGGGCCACCCGCGAAGCGGTGGGCGAACCAGGCGTCGCACCGCTTCACCAGCCCGTGGCCCATCGCCACCGAGAAGCCCAGGTACACGGCGGCGAGGCCGTGCTTGAAGTCGGGCTCGGCGCCGTTTTTGAGGTCGATCACGGTGACCGCGAGGAGCAGCGCTTCGAGCAGCGGTTCGCAGAGCAGCACCGCCACCGAGGTCCTGGGCATCTTCGCGACGTAGCGCAGCGCCAGACCGCCGGCGAGCAGCACCCAGAAGCCCACCTCGCAGACGACGATCAGGGTGACGATCACGGCGTTCTCCTCGCTCGGCTCCTCGTCCGCACTCCTCCAGCGTCGGCCCCCGATCGCGCCCGCTCGTCGTCGGCAGTGAGGAAACGGCACTGCATCCTTCGGTGTACCGACGGGGGCGGGAGTTCCGCCGGTGCGGGGAGGTCCGCAGCCGTGGCCCCGTGTTTCATGGGTACGTGAACCGCCTCCCCCGCCCGCACCGCCACGACGTCCTGATCGCCGCCGTCGGGCTGGCGGGCGGCCTCGTGCTGTGGGCGCTCGGGCTGTTCTCCGGGGGCAGCGGACTGCTCGGCCGGGGCTGGACGCTGCTGCCGCTGGCGGTGACGGCCGCGCTGGAGCTGATGCGCCGCACCCGCCCGCAGGCCGCCCTCCTCTGCGGTACGGCCGCGATCGTCGGCGACCAGTTCACCTCGGGCAGCCTGGCGACGGTCCTGATGTTCACGGACCTCGTCTACGCCGCCGTCCTCTACGGCACCCCGGCGGCCGCCCGCCGCATCCCGGTCACCACCGGCCTGGTCACCGTGGCCACGACCCTCGGTTACCTCGCCTGGTTCCGCACCCCACAGGCCCTGCTCCTGGGCATCCTCACCGGTCTCGTCAGCTTCGCGCCCGCCACCACCGGCGCCCTGGTGCGCAACCACCGCGACACGGCGGAGGCGGCCACCCTGCGGGCCGAGCAGACCGCGCTGCTCGCCGAGCTGGACCGCGCGCAGGCGGTGGTGGCCGAGCGCGCCCGGATGGCCCGTGAGCTGCACGACCTGGTCGCGGGCCACCTCTCGGCGATCGCCATCCACTCCACGGCGGCGCTCTCGCTCGACGAGCCCGCCACCACCCGCCGGGCACTCACGGTGATCCGGGAGAACAGCGTGGACGGGCTCGCCGAGATGCGCCGCCTCATCGGGCTGCTGCGCGACAGCGGCGCCGACGACGAGCCCGCCGCCGCGCCGACGCTGGCCGGGCTGGACGCGCTGGTCGCCCAGGCGCGGACCAACGGCGCCTCCAGCGGACTCGGCTTCACGCTCCGGGACGACCGCCCGGCCGGGGCCGCGCTGCCCGCGCCGGTGGAGCTCGCCGCGTACCGGATCGTCCAGGAGTCGCTGACCAACGCCCTCAAGCACGCCTCCCCCGGCACGGTCACCGCCTCGCTCGCGCACACCGGGCGGGCGCTGACCGTCGAGGTGAGCAGCCCGTACGGTGAGGGACGGCGTCCGGGGCCGCGGGCGCCCGGGTCGGGGGCGGGTCTGGTGGGGATGCGGGAGCGGGCGATACTGCTCGGCGGCACCTTCGCCTCGGGGCCCGAGGCGGCGGCGGACGGCCGTGGGATCTGGCGGGTACGGGCCGAACTGCCCCTGGGGGAAGGCGAGTCGCGAGCATGACGATCCGGGTGCTGGTCGCGGAGGACCAGTCGGCGGTACGGGCCGGGCTGGTCCTGATCCTGGGCAGCGCCCCGGACATCGAGGTGGCCGGGGAGGCGGCGGACGGCGAGGAGGCGGTGCGCCTCGCCCGGGAGCTGCGGCCCGATCTGGTCCTGATGGACGTGCAGATGCCACGGCTGGACGGGGTGTCGGCGACCCGTCAGGTGGTCGCCGAGCGGCTCGCGGACGTGCTCGTGCTGACGACGTTCGACCTCGACGAGTACGTGTTCGGGGCGCTGCGGGCGGGGGCCGCGGGGTTCCTGCTGAAGAACACCGACGCCCGGGACCTGATCGAGGCGGTGCGGACGGTGGCGCGCGGCGAGGGCATGATCGCCCCGGCGGTGACCCGGCGGCTGATCGCGGAGTTCGCCGCCCCCACCTCCGCACGGCCCCCGGCCGAGCGCCCGGCCGCGCTGGACACGCTCACCCGGCGCGAGAGCGAGGTGCTGTCGTGTCTGGGCGAGGGACTGTCGAACGCGGAGATCGCCGCGCGGCTGACGATGGCGGAGGCCACCGTGAAGACGCACGTCAGCCGGTTGCTGGGCAAGCTGGAGCTGCGCAGCAGGGTCCAGGCGGCGGTGCTGGCGCAGGAGTTGGGCCTCTGAGGACGGCTTCCGGCCGTTGGTCTGGACCTCTTGACGCTTGGTCCAGACCTTTCTACGCTCACGGCACTGCTGTGTGAGCGTGCCCACACCGTGGCCGTGCGCTCACCGGGCGGAGCAAGGTCCCACCCCCACACCCGTCGGACCTCACTCGAGGAGCTTCCTTGAGCACTCCCACGCGCATCCGCACCCGCACCCGCCTCAGAACCCGCGCCGCCGCCACCCTCACCGCGCTGGCCCTTCCCCTGGCCGCACTCGTCGGCCTGGCCGGCGCCTCCCCCGCCGCGGCCGCCGCCTCCGCGACCGCCACCTACACCAAGACCCAGGACTGGGGCTCCGGCTTCGGCGCCCAGTGGACGGTGAAGAACACCGGCACCGCCGCGCTCAACTCCTGGACCGTGGAGTGGGACTACCCGTCGGGTACGTCCGTGACCTCGTCCTGGGACGCGGACGTCACCCATGACGCCAACCACTGGACCGCCAAGAACAAGGCGTACAACGGCACGCTCGCGCCCGGCGCCAGCGTCACGTTCGGCTTCAACGGCGCGGGCTCCGGCTCCCCCTCGGGCTGCAAACTCAACGGCGGCCCCTGCGACGGCGGTACGACCCCGCCGGGCGACAGCCCCCCGTCAGCGCCCGGCACCCCGAGGGCGAGCGGCGTCACCGACACCTCGGTGAGCCTGGCGTGGACCGCCGCCACCGACGACAAGGGCGTCAAGAACTACGACGTCTACCGGGGCTCCGCGAAGGTCGCCACGGTGACCGGGACCACGTACGCCGACACGGGCCTGACCGCCGGGACGACCTACACGTACAGCGTCACCGCGCGCGACACCGCCGACCGGACCGGCCCGGCCTCCGGCTCGGTCACCGTCACCACCACGGGCGGCGGCCCCGGCCCCGGACCCGGACCCGGCTCCGCGGTCAAGCTCGGCTACTTCACCGACTGGGGCGTCTACCAGCGCAATTACCACGTGAAGAACATCGTCACCTCGGGCTCGGCGGCCAAGCTGACCCACATCAACTACGCCTTCGGCAACGTCACGGGCGGCCAGTGCGCCATCGGTGACGCCTACGCCGACTACCAGAAGACGTACGACGCCTCCTCCAGCGTCGACGGCACCGCGGACACCTGGGACCAGCCCGTCGCGGGCAACATCAACCAGCTGCGCGAGCTGAAGAAGAAGTATCCGAACATCAAGGTGCTGTGGTCGTTCGGCGGCTGGACCTGGTCGGGCGGCTTCGGCGCGGCGGCGGCCAATCCCACCGCCTTCGCCAACTCCTGCTACAACCTGGTCGAGGACCCGCGCTGGGCCGACGTCTTCGACGGCATCGACATCGACTGGGAGTACCCCAACGCCTGCGGGCTCTCCTGCGACACCAGCGGCCCGGCCGCGCTGAAGAACCTGCTGGCCGCGGTGCGCGCCAAGTTCGGCCCCTCGAACCTGGTGACGGCGGCGGTCACGGCCGACGGCTCCGCGGGCGGCAAGATGGACCAGGCCGACTACGCCGGAGCGGCGAGCTACGTCGACTGGTACAACGTGATGACGTACGACTTCTTCGGTGCCTGGGACGCGAAGGGCCCCACGGCCCCGCACTCCCCGCTCACCTCGTACAACGGCATCCCGATCGCCGGCTTCGACACGGACTCGGCGATCCAGAAGTACCGGGGCAAGGGCGTCCCCGCGAGCAAGCTCAACCTGGGGATCGGGTTCTACGGCCGCGGCTGGACCGGCGTCACCCAGGACGCCCCGGGCGGCACGGCGACGGGCCCGGCGCCCGGCACGTACGAGCAGGGCATCGAGGACTACAAGATCCTCAAGAACACCTGCCCGGTGACGGGCACGATCGCGGGCACGGCGTACGCCCACTGCGGCTCCAACTGGTGGAGCTACGACACGCCATCGACGATCGCGGGCAAGATGGCGTACGTGAAGTCCCAGGGCCTCAAGGGGGCGTTCTTCTGGGAGTTCAGCGGGGACACGCCTGGCGGCGAGCTGATGACGGCGATCGACTCGGGCCTGAGGTAGCCCTCGGCTCCGGCATCGGGGCGAGGGCCCGTCCCCCTCCCCCGGTGTCGCCCCTTTGTCCGTGGGCCGGTGGTCCGCTGTGCCCACCCGTTCCGCCCCAGCGGAACGACTGCCACAGCGGGGGTGCCCGAGGGGCGCGGGGAACTGCGCGACCAGCCGACCACGGCCCTCGGACGAAACGAAACAGGGGTCCGGGGCGAAGCCCCGGCTACGCCACGTTGACCCGTTGCCCCGGCGGCGCCGCCTCCAGCCACGCCAGGAAGCCCGTCAGCGCGTCCTCGCTCATCGCCAGCTCCAGGCGCACGCCCCGGTGCGTACAGCCGAGCACGATCGCGTCGGACAGGAGCGCCAGCTCCTCCTCCCCCGCCGGCTTGCGCCGGGTCACGACCTCGATCGCGGAGCGCTCCAGGAGCCGCCGCGGCCGAGGCGCGTAGGAGAAGACCCGGAACCACTCGATCCGGTCACCGCTGTACCGCGCGACTCCGTACACCCAGCCCTTGCCGCCGGGATCGCCGCCCTCGGGCACGTCCCAGCGCAGACTGCAGTCGAAGGTCCCGCCGGAACGCTGGATCAGCCGCCGGCGCAGACCGAAGACGAAGAGTCCCACCAGTACCAGCGCGACGACCAGGCCGCCCACAAGCAGAACGAGGGTCATCTACACCGACCTCCTCGCTCCATTCGGGGCCGGGGGATCGCCCCGGTCACTTGTGCCTGCATCGACCTCAGCCGCGGCCGGGTCCGGAAGATTCCAGACCCGTGACCGCGGCTGAGGGCAAAACTCCTCGGCGGGGTGCTAGCGCACCGACACCGTACGCAGCCGGACCTCGGCGCGGCGCTCGGCGGCGCCGTCCTCGGCCGACTTGGCGCTCTCCAGCGCACGCTCGGCGCGCTGGACATCGATCTCGTCCGCGAGCTCCGCGATCTCCGCCAGCAGGGAGAGCTTGTTGTCCGCGAACGAGATGAACCCGCCGTGCACAGCGGCGACGACGGTGCCGCCCTCGCTCGTACGGATGGTCACCGGGCCGGACTCCAGCACTCCGAGGAGCGGCTGGTGACCGGGCATGACGCCGATGTCGCCGGACGCGGTACGCGCGACGACCAGGGTGGCCTCGCCGGACCAGACACTGCGGTCCGCGGCGACGAGCTCGACGTGCAGCTCAGCAGCCAAGGTGGGCTCCTCGGGTCACCACCCGGCGGTTGCTGCCGGGTGTTGGGTCAAAGTCTAGTGGGCGTGAGCGAGGGGGCGGGACGCACCCGCCCCCTCGTCGTCACGGAAACCGGCTCGGGTCAGGAGACGCCGAGCTCCTTGGCGTTGGCCTTCAGGTCCTCGATGCCACCGCACATGAAGAACGCCTGCTCGGGGAAGTGGTCGTACTCACCGTCGCAGATCGCGTTGAACGCGGTGATCGACTCGTCGAGCGGCACGTCCGAACCGTCCACGCCGGTGAACTGCTTGGCGACGTGGGTGTTCTGCGACAGGAAGCGCTCGACACGGCGGGCACGGTGGACAACGAGCTTGTCCTCCTCGCCCAGCTCGTCGATACCGAGGATCGCGATGATGTCCTGGAGGTCCTTGTACTTCTGGAGGATCCCCTTGACACGCATGGCGGCCGCGTAGTGGTCCGCCGCGATGTACCGCGGGTCGAGGATGCGGGACGTCGAGTCCAGCGGGTCCACGGCCGGGTAGATGCCCTTCTCGGAGATCGGACGGGAGAGAACCGTCGTCGCGTCGAGGTGGGCGAAGGTGGTCGCCGGCGCCGGGTCGGTCAGGTCGTCCGCGGGGACGTAGATCGCCTGCATCGAGGTGATCGAGTGACCACGGGTCGAGGTGATGCGCTCCTGGAGGAGACCCATCTCGTCGGCCAGGTTCGGCTGGTAGCCCACCGCGGAGGGCATACGGCCGAGCAGGGTCGACACCTCGGAACCCGCCTGGGTGTACCGGAAGATGTTGTCGATGAAGAAGAGGACGTCCTGCTTCTGGACGTCACGGAAGTACTCCGCCATCGTCAGACCGGCCAGCGCGACCCGCAGACGGGTGCCCGGGGGCTCGTCCATCTGGCCGAAGACCAGGGCGGTCTTGTCGATGACGCCCGAGTCGCCCATCTCCTCGATGAGGTCGTTGCCCTCACGGGTACGCTCACCGACGCCCGCGAACACCGACACACCGTCGTGGTTGTTGGCGACGCGGTAGATCATTTCCTGGATCAGCACGGTCTTGCCGACACCGGCACCACCGAACAGACCGATCTTTCCACCCTTGACGTACGGGGTGAGGAGGTCGATGACCTTGACGCCGGTCTCGAACATCTCGGTCTTCGACTCGAGCTCGTCGAAGGACGGCGCCTTGCGGTGGATCGGCCAGCGCTCGGTGACCTCGGCGTTGGTCTCCGGGTAGTTCAGCACCTCGCCCAGGGTGTTGAACACCTTGCCCTTGGTGAAGTCACCGACGGGGACGGTGATGCCCTCGCCCGTGTCGGTCACCGGGGCCTGGCGGACCAGACCGTCGGTGGGCTGCATCGAGATGGTGCGGACCAGGCCGTCACCCAGGTGCTGGGCGACTTCCAGGGTCAGCGTCTTGAGCTTGCCGTCCTCGGCCGGGTCGGCGACCTGGACCTTGAGGGCGTTGTAGATCTCCGGCATCGCGTCGACGGGGAACTCCACGTCGACGACCGGGCCGATGACCCGGGCGACGCGGCCCGTGGCGGCGGCCGTCTCAACAGTGGTCGTCATTACTTGTCACTCCCCGCGGTCGCGTCGGCCATGGCGCTCGCGCCACCGACGATCTCGCTGATTTCCTGGGTGATTTCGGCCTGGCGGGCCGCGTTGGCAAGCCGGGAGAGGCTCTTGATGAGATCCCCGGCGTTGTCGGTCGCCGACTTCATCGCGCGGCGGCGGGCGGCGTGCTCGGAAGCGGCCGACTGCAGCAGTGCGTTGTAGATACGGCTCTCGACGTAGCGCGGCAGCAGGGCGTCGAGGACGTCCTCCGCCGACGGCTCGAAGTCGAACAGCGGAAGGATCTCGCCCTTCGCGCCGGTCTCCTCCTCGGGCTTGTCGAGGCTGAGCGGCAGCATCCGGCCGTCGACCGCGTTCTGCGTCATCATCGACACGAACTCCGTGTAGACGATGTGCAGCTCATCGACGCCACCCTCGGCCGTGTCCGTCTGGATGGCCTCGATCAGCGGCGCCGCGACGCGCTTGGCGTCCGCGTAGGCCGGGCTGTCGGTGAAACCGGTCCACGATTCCGTGATCTTGCGCTCACGGAAGCCGTAGTACGCCACACCCTTGCGGCCGACGATGTACGCGTCGACCTCCTTGCCCTCGCCGCGCAGCCGCTCGGTGAGCCGCTCCGCCTGCTTGATGGCGTTCGAGGAGTACCCGCCGGCCAGACCGCGGTCGCTCGTGATGAGCAGGACCGCGGCCCGGGTCGGCGTCTCGACCTCGGTGGTCAGGGCGTGGCTGGTGTTCGAGCCGGTCGCCACCGCCGTCACCGCGCGGGTGAGCTCGGTCGCGTACGGCATCGACGCCGCCACCTTGCGCTGCGCCTTGACGATGCGCGAGGCGGCGATCATCTCCATCGCCTTGGTGATCTTCTTGGTCGCCGTGACGGCACGGATGCGACGCTTGTAGACCCGGAGCTGCGCTCCCATGAGTCAGGTCCCTTCCGTCGTCACTTGGAGACGTTGACGGCCGGCGCGTCGTCGCCCAGGAGCTTGCCGTCCGAGGTCTCGAACTGCCGCTTGAAGGCCGTGATGGCGTCGGCGATCGACTGGAGGGTGTCGTCCGACATCTTGCCGCCCTCGGCGATGGAGGTGAGGAGCTCCTTGCGCTCGCGGCGCAGGTGCTCCAGCAGCTCCGACTCGAAGCGGCGGATGTCGGCGACCGGGACGTCGTCCATCTTGCCGGTGGTACCGGCCCAGACGGAGACGACCTGCTCCTCGACCGGCATCGGCTGGTACTGGCCCTGCTTCAGCAGCTCGACCATGCGCTTGCCGCGCTCCAGCGAGGCCTTCGAGGCCGCGTCCAGGTCGGAACCGAAGGCGGCGAACGCCTCCAGCTCGCGGTACTGGGCGAGGTCCACGCGAAGCCGGCCGGAGACCTGCTTCATGGCCTTGTGCTGGGCCGAGCCACCGACGCGGGAGACCGAGATACCGACGTTCAGGGCCGGGCGCTGGCCGGCGTTGAACAGGTCGGACTCCAGGAAGCACTGGCCGTCGGTGATGGAGATGACGTTGGTCGGGATGAACGCCGACACGTCGTTCGCCTTGGTCTCGACGATCGGCAGACCGGTCATCGAACCGGCGCCCATGTCGTCGGAGAGCTTGGCGCAGCGCTCCAGCAGACGCGAGTGCAGGTAGAAGACGTCGCCCGGGTAGGCCTCGCGGCCCGGCGGGCGGCGCAGCAGCAGCGACACGGCGCGGTAGGCGTCGGCCTGCTTCGACAGGTCGTCGAAGATGATCAGGACGTGCTTGCCGGCGTACATCCAGTGCTGGCCGATGGCGGAACCGGTGTACGGCGCCAGGTACTTGAAGCCGGCCGGGTCGGACGCCGGGGCGGCGACGATCGTCGTGTACTCGAGCGCGCCGGCCTCTTCCAGGGCGCCGCGAACGGACGCGATGGTCGAGCCCTTCTGGCCGATGGCGACGTAGATGCAGCGGACCTGCTTGTTCACGTCGCCCGAGCGCCAGTTGTCGCGCTGGTTGATGATCGTGTCGACGGCCAGCGCGGTCTTGCCGGTCTGGCGGTCGCCGATGATCAGCTGCCGCTGGCCACGGCCGATCGGCACCATGGCGTCGACGGCCTTGTAGCCGGTCTGCATCGGCTCGTGCACCGACTTGCGGACCATGACGCCCGGGGCCTGCAGCTCGAGGGCGCGGCGGCCTTCGGTCGCGATCTCGCCGAGACCGTCGATCGGGTTGCCGAGCGGGTCGACGACGCGGCCGAGGTAGCCCTCGCCGACGCCGACGGAGAGGACCTCACCGGTGCGCTGCACCGGCTGACCCTCCTCGATGCCGTTGAATTCGCCGAGGACGATCGCACCGATCTCGCGCTCCTCGAGGTTGAGGGCGAGACCGAGGGTGCCGTCCTCGAACTTCAGCAGCTCGTTCGCCATGGCGGAGGGCAGACCCTCCACCTTCGCGATGCCGTCGCCGGCAACGCTGACCGTTCCGACCTCCTCGCGCGAGGCCGCGTCCGGCTGGTACGACTGGACGAAGTTCTCCAGTGCGTCCCGGATCTCCTCCGGCCGGATCGTGAGCTCCGCCATCTGGGTTCCCTGCTCTCCTTGTTGGGCCTGAAGCTTCTTAGGGGGTCTGGGGGCGACCCCCAGGAATCTTCTGCAAGTTCTGCACGGCCCAACCGGGCCGCTGTGTTGCCTGTGTTGTTGGTGACGCTGCCGAGGCAGGTCAGCCGGCCAGTCGCCGGCTCGCCTCGTCGAGACGCTGCGCGATGGTGCCGTCGATGACCTCGTCGCCGACCCGCACCGAGATCCCGCCGAGGACCGTCGGGTCCACGTCGAGGTTCAGGTGCATCGGGCGGCCGTACACCTTCGCCAGAGCGGCGCCGAGGCGCTGCTTCTGTACGTCGGTCAGCGGCACCGCCGAGGTGACCACGGCGACCATCCGCTGCCGGCGCTCCGCGGCGAGCTTGGAGAGGGACTCGAGTCCCGCTTCCAGGCTACGTCCCCGCGGCTTGGTCACCAGACGCGTGACGAGCCGCTCGGTGGCCGCGTTCGCCCTGCCGCCGAGCAGGCTGCGCAGCAGCTCGCCCTTGGCGGACTCGGTGGCGGCGCGGTGGGTCAGCGCGGAGCGCAGGTCGGCGTTGGAGGTGACGATCCGGCCGAACCGGAACAGCTCGTCCTCCACGTCGTCCAGCGCGCCCCTCTGCTGGGCCGCGGTGAGGTCGGCGGTGTCCGCCAGGTCCTCCAGCGCGTCCACCAGGTCGCGCGAGCGCGACCAGCGGGCGCGGACCATGCCGCTCACCAGGTCGGTGCTCTCGCCGCCGACCTGGCCGGCGAGGAGGCGCCCGGCCAGCTCGGCCTTGGCCTCGGCGGGCTGCGACGGGTCGGTGAGGACCCGACGCAGCGACACCTCGCGGTCGAGCAGCGCGGTGACGGCCGCCAGCTCCCCGGCGAGCTTCGCCGCGTCGACGGACGTGTGGTCCATCAGCGCGTCGAGCCGCTCGCGCGCGGCAGCCAGTGCCTCGCGGCTCGCTCCGTTCATCGCGTGGCCTCGGCCTTCGAAGCGCTGTCCTCAAGACCCTCGAGGAAGCGGTCGATGGTGCGGCTCTGCCGGGCGTGGTCCTCCAGGGACTCGCCGACGAGCTTGCCGGCCAGGTCGGTGGCGAGCTTGCCGACGTCCTGGCGGAGCGCGTGCGCGGCGGCCTTGCGGTCGGCCTCGATCTGAGCGTGTCCGGCAGCGATGATCTCCTCACGCTGCCGCTGGCCTTCCGCCCTCATCTCCTGGATGAGCGCGGTGCCCTGCTCGGTCGCCTCCTGGCGCAGGCGGGCGGCCTCGTGGCGGGCCTCGGCGAGCTGGGCCTTGTACTGCTCCAGCACGCTCTGAGCCTCGGTCTGCGCGGCCTCGGCCTTCTCGATACCGCCCTCGATGGCTTCGCGGCGCTCTTCCAGCGTCTTGTTGATACGCGGAAGCAGCTTCGTGGCGAAGACGAAGAAGACGATGGCGAAGGCGATGGCGCCGACGAGCAGCTCGGGGCCCGCGGGTACGAGCGGGTTCTGCTCTTCCTCGGCCGCGAGTGCAGCCAGGTTGGCGATCACATCAGTGCCTTTCGTCGATGCGTGTCAGTAATCGGTGCTTACTTACCGAACACGAACGGCATAACGATGCCGATGAGGGCGAGCGCCTCACAGAAGGCGAAGCCCAGGATCTGGTTGGCGCGGATCAGACCGGCGGCCTCGGGCTGACGGGCCATGGCCTGGGTGCCGTTACCGAAGATGATGCCGACGCCGACGCCGGGACCGATGGCCGCGAGGCCGTAGCCGATCGAGCCGAGCGAGCCGGTGACTTCGGAGGCAGCGAGGATCTGGGACATGCCAGTTCTTCCTTCTCTTTCATGGACCGGTGGGGGTTGGCCACCGGACGACTGGGGGTTTGCGGGGCGGGCCAGGACTCAGTGGTGCTCGGCCAGAGCGCCCTGGAGGTACGAGCAGGCCAGCAGCACGAAGACGTACGCCTGGACGGCCTGCACGAAAAGCTCGAAGAGGATCATGACGATGGTCATGACGAACGAGACACCGGCGGCCGGGATCATGTAGCTGTTCATCAGGTACCAGGAGGCGACCGTGAACATGACCAGCATGAGGTGACCGGCGAACATGTTGGCGAACAGTCGCACCGCGTGGGTGAACGGCCGGACGAACAGGTTCGAGAGGAACTCGATGACCATGACGAGCGGCAGCACGCCGCCGAGCGACTTGTCGTACCCGGTGATGTTCTTCAGGCCGCCGACGAAGCCGTGACGCTTGAAGGTCACGCTCACCCAGAGCACCCACACGAGGGCGGCGAGCACCATCGGGAAGGCGATGACCGAGGACACCGGGAACTGCGCCAGCGGGATCACGGACCAGATGTTCATGATCCAGATGAAGAAGAACAGCGAGACCATCAGGGGGACGTACTTCTCGCCCTCCCGCTTGCCCAGCGTCTCGTACACGATGTTCTTGCGTACGAAGTCGTAGCCGGCCTCGCCGACCATCTGGAGCTTGCCCGGGACCACCTTGGCCTTGCCGAAGGCCGCCCAGAAGAAGCTGCTGATGAGCACCGTGGTGATGAGCGCGAGCATCATCACCTTGTTGAACTCATAGCCGTTTACGGTGAAGAGCGGCTTGAAGAGGAAGGAGTGCAGGCCCGGAGCCGGAAAGCCACAGCCGTTGTCGGACAGGATGCGGCAGTTCCAGTCGAAGGCGAGCTGGGTCTGGTCAGCACTCACCGCGGGCTCCTTCAGCGTGGCGCATAGGTACGGCAACCTCGTTGTGTCGGCGCGGCGCACAGCCGCGGTTCGGCACTGGACTGGTGTTACGGATGATGGGGCGGCGGTCGGGCATCAAGCCTCGCGTTCGAGCAGGCGTCAGCTCAGATGCCCGCGCCCGCAGTGCCGCAGTTGGCACCGGACGATAGCAGGGTCTCGAACTCGCTTTTATTCCGCCCCTACCTTTCACGACGAAGACCCGGATTTCTGGGGCTTCTGAGCCTCCGAATCCGGCTCGACGTAAAGGATCTTGGCCTTCATGTGCGCACGTGCCTGCATGCCGATCCAGACGAGGGTCAGCGCGACGAGTGTGGCGGCGAATGCCTTGGGGTTGAACAGCGTCGTGTCCTTGAAGACCGCGACGAAGATGAAGAGCAACAGCAGTTGGGCCGTGTACAGCATCAGCCCCATGGCCTGGAACAGGTGGGGCAGGTTTTTCGCCGTGCGTTCCAGGACGAGCAGCCCGACGCCCATGAAGCCGATGACCACGACCGTCGCGATGGCGGCGCCGACGGCCCCCTTGCCGCCCGCGACCCCGGCGCTGACGGCGACGGCGATCACGCCGGCGGCAGCGGTGGGCAGGGCGGTCCGAAGGAGGGTGCGGGCGTCGTTGGACGGCATGGCGGCAGCTCCGCTTACTGGTGGGGGCAGGGTGTCGTCATGGACGAGCGTAGGCCCCGGCCGAGGTGGTCCCTCGGGCCAATGGGCCGTCGCACTACGGTCCTTCGGCTCTGTTGCCGGGTCTCGTGAACGGTATCACAAACTATTTGATGAGGTCTTTACCAAGGTGGTGTGCTGCCTGTCACACATGAGAGTGAACGCGCGCGCATGTGCAAGAACGGCGGCAACTTGTCTGGTATTGGGATCCGGTGCGGCAATTCGTCAGCGCGAGGCGCCGGTCTTCCGCCGGTCGGGGAAGCGCGAACGGGGGCCGATGGCGGTCGCCCCGTTGACGCCGGAGACGCCCGCGACGACCGGCGCGCGCTCCTCGCCCTCGCCGTCCGCTCCCCCGTCGGCCCCATCGGCCCCACCCGCCTCATCGACCCCGTCGGCCTCCTCGCCCGTCCGGGCCCCGGCGGGCCGCTTGCGGCGGCGGTAGCGCGGCGGGACGAACGCCTCGGCCCAGCGCGGGGCGCGCGGGGTGAAGCGCGGGAGCAGCAGCAGGACCAGACCGACCGCGCTCAGCGCCACGATCACGAAGACGATCCACATCGACGCCGAGTGCACCGAGTACGCCAGCGTCCCGAAGGCGATCAGCGCCGCCCAGAAGTACATGATCAGCACCGCGCGGCTGTGGCTGTGCCCGATCTCCAGGAGCCGGTGGTGCAGATGCCCGCGGTCGGCGGCGAACGGCGACTGGCCCTTCCAGGTGCGCCGCACGATCGCGAGCACCAGGTCGGCCATCGGGATGGCGATGATGGTCAGCGGCATCAGCAGCGGGATGAAGACCGGGAGCATCGCGTGGGTGGCCTCTCGCTCACTGCCGCTGAGGCTGAGGTTCATCCGCAGCGCGTCCGGGTCGACCTGCCCGGTGATGGAGATCGCGCCGGCGGCGAGGACGAGCCCGATGAGCATCGAGCCCGAGTCGCCCATGAAGATCCGCGCCGGGTGCATGTTGTGCGGCAGGAAGCCCAGGCACATCCCCATCAGGATGGCGGCGAAGAGGGTGGCCGGGGCCGCGGCCTCGATGCCGTACCCGAACCAGATCCGGTACGCGTACATGAAGAACGCCGCGGCGGCGATGCACACCATGCCGGCGGCCAGGCCGTCCAGGCCGTCCACGAAGTTCACCGCGTTGATGGTGATCACCACCAGGGCGACCGTGAGCAGCGTGCCCTGCCAGGAGGTGAGCGAGACCGCGCCGACGCCCGGGATGGGCAGCCACAGGATCGTCAGACCCTGGACGACCATCACGCCGGCGGCGATCATCTGGCCGCCGAGCTTGATCAGGGCGTCGATCTCGAACTTGTCGTCCAGGACGCCGATGATCCAGATCAGCGCGGCGCCGGAGAGCAGCGCGCGCGGTTCATTGGAGCGCTCGAAGACGCCGTTGAGGCTGTCGAGGTGGTCGGCGACGAGCAGGCCCGCGCAGAGTCCGCCGAACATGGCGATGCCGCCGAGCCGTGGCGTCGGTTCGCGGTGCACGTCCCGGGCGCGGATCGCGGGCATCGCGCCGGCCGCGATGGCGAACTTCCGCACCGGCCCGGTCAGCAGGTAGGTCACCGCGGCCGTGACGCAGAGCGTCAGCAGGTATTCACGCACGGGCTGCCCCAGAGGTATCGCTGGCCATCTCAGCCCCACACACTAGCTTCGCGCTTACGTGGTTGAGGACACGCGGGTACACGAGATGGTTGCAGACGACCCCCTCTAGTGCGGATAGGGGGGAAATCTCCCCGCCAGCTCCCGCACTTCGGCCCGCACCCAGGCGAGGCCGTCGCCGTCCGCGCCGCCGTCCTCGCGCAGCGCCGCGGAGAAGAGCACCGCGAGCCTGGCCATCTCCGCCTCGCCCATCCCCTGGGTGGTCACCGCGGCCGTGCCGAGCCGGATGCCGCGCGCCCCGTCGTACGGCAGGGCGCAGGCGTCCAGGACGATGCCCGCGCCCGCCAGACGGCCCCTGGCGGCCCGTCCGTCCAGCCCCAGGGGTCCCGGGTCGGCCAGGATGATGTGGGTTTCGGTGCCGCCGGTGACCACGGAGAACCCCTCGTCGGCGAGCCCGGCCGCGAGGACGCGGGCGTTGGCGACCACCTGATGGGCGTACCCCGTGAACGCGGGCGCCGCCGCCTCCCCGAACGCGACCGCCTTGGCGGCGATGGTGTGCATCTGGGCGCCGCCCTGGGTGAAGGGGAAGACCGCCCGGTCGATCCGGGACGCCAGCTCCGCGCCGCACAGCAGCATCCCGCCGCGCGGCCCGCGCAGCACCTTGTGGGTGGTCGCGCACACCACGTCCGCGTACGGGACGGGGCTGGGCGCCGCTCCCCCGGCCACCAGGCCCATGGGGTGCGCCGCGTCCGCGATGAGATAGGCGCCCACCGAGTCCGCGATCTCGCGGAACGCCGCGTAGTCGGGGTGGCGCGGGTAGCAGATCGAGCCGCAGACGATCGCCTTGGGACGGCGGCGCTCGGCGAGGGCGGCGACCTCGTCGTAGTCGATGAGGCCGGTCTCCGCGTCGACGCCGTAGCCCGCGAAGTCGAACCACCGGCCGGAGAAGTTGGCGGGCGAGCCGTGGGTGAGGTGTCCCCCGTACGGGAGGCCCATGGCGAGGACGGTGTCACCCGGGCGCAGGAGCGCCGCGTAGGCCGCCAGGACCGCGGAGGAGCCGGAGTGCGGCTGTACGTTGGCGTGCTCGGCCCCGAAGAGCGCTCTGGCCCGGTCCACGGCGATCCGCTCGGCCACGTCGACGAGCTCGCAGCCGCCGTGGTGGCGGGCGCCGGGGTAGCCCTCGGCGTACTTGTTGCTCAGCGGGGAGCCGAGGGCGGCGAGGACCGCGGGCGAGGTGAAGTTCTCGGCGGCGATGAACTGGAGCGAGGTGGCCTGCCGCCGTGTCTCGCCGAGCAGCACGTCGGCGATCTCGGGGTCCTGCCGCCGCAGGGCGTCGAGCGCCCCCTCGGGGGCGGCTGCGCGGGCGGCGGACACGGCTGCGGTGGTGACCGTCATCGGGGTCTCCGGGCCTGACAGGGGGTGGTTGTGAGGCGTCAGATCCAATGTAGGCCGACGCGCCCCGCGGCGCCCGGCGGATTCCCGTCAGTGCCGGTGGCGCGGCCGGCGCGCTCGGCGCGGGGTGCTCAGTGCGGCACGGCCTTCAGTGCGGCGCGGCCACGCCCGTCAGCGCCGTCACCACCGGCTCCAGGGCCGTGTTGATCTCGTCCCCGATCGAGCGGAAGAACGTGATGGGGGCGCCGTAGGGGTCGTTGACCTCGTCCGCCTCCGCGCTCGGCGCCAGCAGCCAGCCGCGCAGGGCCGCGGCCGCGCGGACCAGGGCGCGGGCGCGCTCGACCATGCCGGCCTCGTCGGGGTCCGGCAGGGTCGTGGGGTCGATGGCGCGCACCAGCCGGGTGAACTCCTTCAGCGTGAAGGTGCGCAGCCCCGCCGAATGGCCCATGGAGATGACCTGGGCGCGGTGGTCGCGGGTGGCGGTGAGGACCAGGTCCGCGGTGATGACGTGCTCGTCCAGGAGCTCGCGCCCCGTGAAGCCGGAGGCGTCCGCGCCGAAGTCCGCGAGGACGGCCGCCGCGTTGGCCTCCATCGGGGCGCCCTCGTGGCCCCAGGTGCCCGCGCTCTCCACGATCAGGCCGCCGGTGTACGGGTCGCCGAGGCGGTCGTACAGGGCATGCCGGGTCAGCCGCTCGGTGATGGGCGAGCGGCACACGTTGCCGGTGCTGACGTGGAGGATGCGGAAAGTGGTGCCGGTGAGCCCGGTGCCTATGCCACGCCCCGTCTCCGGGGCTGTCAATTCGCCACCTCGAGGTCGGGTACCACCTTGCGCAGCTCGTCGGCGTCGAGCGCGCCCGCGCGCAGCAGCACCGGCACCTTCCCCGTGACGTCGACGATCGACGACGGGACGATGCCCGGGGTGGGGCCGCCGTCCAGGTACACCGAGACGGAGTCGCCCAGCATCTCCTGCGCGGCGTCGCAGTCCTCGGGCGAGGGGTGCCCGGTGAGGTTGGCGGAGGAGACGGCCATCGGGCCGACCTCGGTGAGCAGCTCGATGGCGACCGGGTGCAGCGGCATCCGGATGGCGACCGTGCCCCGGGTGTCGCCGAGGTCCCACTGGAGGGAGGGCTGGTGCTTGGCGACGATCGTCAGGGCGCCCGGCCAGAACGCGTCGACGAGCTCCCACGCCTGCTCGGAGAAGTCCGTCACCAGCCCGTGCAGCGTGTTCGGGGAGCCGATCAGGACGGGGGTGGGCATGTTGCGCCCGCGGCCCTTGGCGTCCAGCAGGGAGGCGACGGCCTCGCCGCTGAAGGCGTCGGCGCCGATGCCGTAGACGGTGTCCGTCGGCAGGACGACGAGTTCGCCGCGGCGCACCGCGGAGGCGGCCTCGCGCAGACCGGTCGTGCGGTCGGTCGCGTCGTTGCAGTCGTATCGCCGAGCCATCTAACGGGCCTCCTCGTACACGTACGCGGTCATGAAGCGGTAGGGGATGAGGGCGGTCACGGCATCGCCTTGCGGGCCGTGGCGAAGCGCGGGCGGTTGTTCAGGTCGGGGTGGTCGGCCGCGTCCGCCCAGCCGGCCTCCTCGTTGAAGATCCACGGCACCTGGCCGCCCTGGGTGTCGGCGTGCTCGACGACGACGAGGCCACCGGGCCGCAGCAGCCGGTGGGCGGTGCGCTCGATGCCCCGGATCGTGTCGAGGCCGTCCTCGCCGGAGAAGAGGGCGAGCTCGGGGTCGTGGTCGCGGGCCTCGGGGGCGACGTACTCCCACTCGGTGAGCGGGATGTACGGCGGGTTGGAGATGACCAGGTCGACCTGGCCGTCGAGCTCGGGCAGCGCGGTCAGGGCGTCGCCCTGGTGCAGCACGACGCGCGAGCCCTCGACGTTCTTGCGGGTCCAGGTGAGGGCGTCCTCGGAGAGCTCCACGGCGTGCACCCGCGAGCGGGGCACCTCCTGGGCCATGGCCAGCGCGATCGCGCCGGAGCCGGTGCACAGGTCGACGATGAGCGGCTCGACCACGTCCATGGCCCGCACGGCGTCTATGGCCCAGCCGACGACCGACTCGGTCTCGGGGCGCGGTACGAAGACGCCGGGGCCGACCTGGAGCTCCAGATAGCGGAAGAACGCCCGCCCGGTGATGTGCTGGAGCGGCTCGCGCGCCTCGCGGCGGGCGATGGCCTCCCAGTAGCGGGCGTCGAAGTCGGCGTCCTTGACCAGGTGCAGCTCGCCCCGCTTCACGCCGTGGATGTGCGCGGCGAGCTCCTCCGCGTCGAAGCGCGGCGAGGGCACGCCGGCGTCGGCCAGCCGCTGGGTGGCCTGGGCCACCTCCGCGAGCAGCACACTGCGGGGGCCTGGGGTTCGCCCCCCAGAATGTTGCGGCACGCTGGTCCTCCGGGCTGCAATGGGCCTCCCCCGCCCGGTGGTGGCGGCGGGGGAAGTACCGGGTGTCTTACGGGTGTCAGCTCGCCGCGGCGAGCTTGGCGGCGGAGTCGGCGTCGACGCACGCCTGGATCATCGCGTCCAGGTCGCCGTCGAGTACCTGGTCCAAGTTGTACGCCTTGAAGCCGACCCGGTGGTCCGAGATGCGGTTCTCCGGGTAGTTGTAGGTGCGGATCTTCTCGGAGCGGTCCACGGTACGCACCTGGCTGCGCCGGGCGTCGGCGGCCTCGGCCTCGGCCTTCTCCTGGGCCGCGGCCAGCAGCCGCGAGCGCAGGATGCGCATGGCCTGCTCCTTGTTCTGGAGCTGGCTCTTCTCGTTCTGGCAGGAGGCGACGACACCGGTCGGCAGGTGCGTGATGCGCACGGCCGAGTCGGTGGTGTTGACGGACTGGCCGCCGGGACCGGAGGAGCGGTACACGTCGATGCGCAGGTCGTTCATGTTGATCTCGACATCGACCTCCTCGGCCTCGGGCGTGACGAGCACGCCGGCGGCGGAGGTGTGGATGCGGCCCTGCGACTCCGTGGCGGGCACGCGCTGCACGCGGTGCACCCCGCCCTCGTACTTCAGCCGCGCCCAGACGCCCTGGCCGGGCTCGGTGGCGCCGTTGCCGCCCTTGGTCTTCACCGCGACCTGGACGTCCTTGTAGCCGCCCAGCTCGGACTCGGTGGCGTCGATGATCTCGGTCTTCCAGCCGACGCGCTCGGCGTAGCGCAGGTACATCCGCAGCAGGTCGCCGGCGAACAGGGCCGACTCGTCGCCGCCCGCGCCCGCCTTGATCTCCAGCAGGACGTCCTTGTCGTCGCTGGGGTCGCGCGGGACGAGGAGCAGGCGCAGCCTCTCCGTCAGCTCCTCGCGCTGCTTCTCCAGCTCCTTGACCTCGGCCGCGAAGTCGGGGTCGTCGACCGCGAACTCCTTGGCCGTCTCGATGTCCTCGCCCGCCTGCTTCCAGGAGCGGTAGGTCCCGACGATCGGCGTCAGTTCGGCGTAGCGCTTGTTGAGCTTGCGCGCGTTCGCCTGGTCGGCGTGGACCGAAGGGTCGGCGAGCTTCTTCTCGAGATCGGCGTGCTCGCCGATCAGTTCCTCGACCGCCTCGAACATCGGGGGCTCCTGGGTGTACGTGAAAAGGGGCTGCGGGCAACGGCAAAACGCCGGTCCCAGCCGCCCCGTCGGGGGCGGCCGAAGACCGGCGCAGTGGCTCGCTACTTCTTGGCGGCAGCAGCCTTGCCGAAGCGGGCCTCGAAGCGGGCCACGCGGCCACCGGTGTCGAGGATCTTCTGCTTGCCCGTGTAGAACGGGTGGCACTCGGAGCAGACCTCGGCACGGATGGTGCCCTCGGCCAGGGTGCTACGGGTGGTGAACGACGCGCCACAGGTGCAGCTGACCTGCGTCTCGACGTACTCGGGGTGAATGTCGCGCTTCAAGGGTGTCTCCTATGTTCATGGAGGGCACCGGGTCGTCCGCGCGGGAATGCGCGCACGTGAACCGGGGCCGACGTACCAGTCTGCCAGGACTGGGCACATCTCCCAAAACCGGGGTGCGGCCCGATCTATTCCACGCCCCGCCCGGCCGGACGAAAGTGCAGGTCAGCCGGTTTTGACCACGCCGCCGACATCACCCTTGTCACCCGCGGAGTCCCGGGTCGCGGAGGCCGGGACGGGCTGGTCCCGCAGCAGCGCGTCCCAGACCTCCTTGGCGTGGGCCTCCTGCGGCAGGACGCGGTTGGGGTCGGCCGGGTCGTACATCACCGGCAGCGTGATCATGTGGACGTCGTCGGAGCCCAGGCCCTTGAGCCCGCTGCCGAAGCCGATCAGCTTGTTGATCGAGTTCAGGTCGGAGTCGGTGGTGATGGCCTTGGTGGCGGCGTCCGCGAGCCCGTAGAGCTTGGTGGGGCTGGTGAAGACGCCGACGCCCTTGACGCGCTCGATCAGGGCCTTGATGAAGGCCTGCTGGAGCTGGATGCGGCCGAGGTCGGAGCCGTCGCCCACGCCGTGCCGGGTGCGCACCAGGCCGAGCGCCTGCTCGCCGTCGAGGGTGTGCCGGCCGGGCGGGAGGTCGAGATGGCTCTTGCTGTCCTTGATGGGCTTCGCGGTGGTGACGGGCACCCCGCCGAGCTCGTCGATGAGCTTCTTGAAGCCGGTGAAGTCGACCTCGATGTAGTGGTCCATACGGATGCCGGACATCTGCTCGACGGTCTTGACGGCGCAGGCCGGCCCGCCGACCTCGTACGCCGTGTTGAACATCTGGCGCTTGCCGCCGGGGTCGTCCTTGCCGTCCGTGGTGGCGCAGGAGGGCCGCGTGATGAGGGTGTCGCGGGGGATGGAGACGACACTGGCCGTCTTGTGGCCCTCGTAGACGTGGACGACCATCGCGGTGTCGGAGCGGGCGCCGCCCTCGTCCCGGCCGTACTGCTTGTTGGCACCGGCCCGGGAGTCGGAGCCGAGGACGAGGATGTCCATGGACCCGTTGTCGACGTCCTGGGGGCGGTCGGTGCCGAGCTGGGCGTTGATGTCGACGCCCTTGATGTTGCCGTTGAGCTTGAAGTAGACGTAGCCGACACCGGCCCCGCCGACCATGATCACACCCGCCGCGGACCAGGCCGCGATCGTCAGCGCACGGCGGCGCGGGGCCGGGCGCTTACGGCGCCGGCCGCGGCCACCGCCGGATATTCGGGCGCTGCCGCTCTCACTCTGGTCGGCCATGGTCTCCTCAGTCCTCGTCGCTGCTCCGGATACCCCCCGCCGTGTCTGCCAGGCACGGTTTGTCGACACTTGTCAGACGGAGAAGCACCACGAAGGGTTGCACAGGGTTCTAAGAACCTCTTGAGAACGCCCGGCTGCTGTGGCGAAGCTCTCGGCGCCCCGGATACGCGAAAACGCCCCCGGCACCGAGGTGCCGAGGGCGTATCCGCAGGTCGCGGCGGGGACGTCAGTCGTTGCCGTTGCCCGGGGTGGTCTTCTGGATCTGGAGCAGGAACTCGGCGTTCGACTTCGTCTGCTTCATCTTGTCCAGGAGCAGCTCGATCGCCTGCTGCTGGTCGAGCGCGTGCAGCACCCGGCGCAGCTTCCAGACGACCGCGAGCTCGTCGCTGCCGAGCAGGATCTCTTCCTTGCGGGTGCCGGACGCGTCCACGTCCACCGCCGGGAAGATGCGCTTGTCGGCGAGCTTGCGGTCGAGCTTGAGCTCCATGTTGCCGGTGCCCTTGAACTCCTCGAAGATCACCTCGTCCATGCGCGAGCCGGTCTCCACGAGCGCGGTGGCGAGGATGGTCAGCGAGCCGCCGTCCTCGATGTTGCGCGCGGCGCCGAAGAAGCGCTTGGGCGGGTAGAGCGCCGTCGAGTCGACACCACCGGACAGGATGCGGCCGGAGGCCGGGGCCGCCAGGTTGTACGCACGGCCCAGACGGGTGATCGAGTCGAGCAGCACGACCACGTCGTGGCCGAGCTCCACGAGGCGCTTGGCGCGCTCGATGGCGAGCTCGGCGACCGTGGTGTGGTCCTCGGCCGGACGGTCGAAGGTCGAGGAGATGACCTCGCCCTTGACCGACCGCTGCATGTCGGTGACCTCTTCCGGACGCTCGTCGACCAGGACGACCATCAGGTGGCACTCGGGGTTGTTGTGGGTGATCGCGTTGGCGACCGCCTGCATGATCATGGTCTTGCCGGTCTTCGGCGGGGCCACGATCAGACCGCGCTGGCCCTTGCCGATCGGCGACACGAGGTCGATGATCCGCGTGGTCAGGATGCCCGGGTCGGTCTCCAGACGGAGCCGGTCCTGCGGGTAGAGCGGGGTGAGCTTGTTGAACTCGGGACGGCCTCGGCCGGAGTCGGCCGCCATGCCGTTGGCGGAGTCCAGGCGGACCAGCGCGTTGAACTTCTCGCGGCGCTCGCCGTCCTTGGGCTGGCGCACGGCGCCGGTGACGTGGTCACCCTTGCGCAGGCCGTTCTTGCGGACCTGGGCGAGCGAGACGTACACGTCGTTCGGGCCCGGCAGGTAGCCGGAGGTCCGGATGAAGGCGTAGTTGTCGAGGATGTCCAGGATGCCCGCGACGGGGATCAGCACATCGTCGTCGTTGACCTGCGGCTCGGCGCCGAACTCCTCGCGCCCGCCACGACGGCCCCGGCGGTCGCGGTAGCGGCCCCGGCGGCCGCGGCGGCCCTCGTCGTCGAAGTCGTCCTGGGGGCCGTTGTTCTGCTGGCCCTGGTTGCCCTGGCGCTGCTGGCGCTGGCCGCCCTGGCCCTGCTGGTCGTCGCCCTTGCCGCGGCGGTCACCACCGCGGTCACCGCGGTCGCCCCGCTCGCCACGGTCGCCGCGCTCGCCCCGCTCACGGTCGCGCTGGCGGCCCTGGCGGTCGCCGCGCTCACCGCGGTCGCGGCGCTCGCGCCGGCCCTCGGCGCCGTCCACGGCCTCGGTGGCCTTGGCGTCGGGCTGGGCGTCCGTCTTCTGCTCGGCGCGGGTGTCCGCCTTGGCCTCGGCCTTGGCGGTCTGCGGCTCGGCGGCGGACTCCGGGGAGCCGGCGGCCGCGGTGGCACGCCGGCGGCGGCGCTCGCCCGTGGGCTGCTCGTCTCCCGCGGTCTCGCGGCCCCGCTCGGCCTGGGGGGCGTCCCCGGCGGGCTGGCCGGGGATCTCGATCTGCTGCTGGGCGGCGGGCTTGCCGTCGGCCTCGTCACCCGTACGGGCCTTGGAGGTGGCGCGGCGCTTGGGCTTGCTCTCGGCCGCGTCGGCGCCCTTGGCCGGGGCGGCGGAGCCGGAACCGGCCTGCGCCTCCTTGATGACCTCGATCAGCTGGCTCTTGCGCATCCGCGCGGTGCCCCTGATGCCGAGGCCGGACGCGACCTGCTGCAGCTCGGCCAGGACCATGCCGTCGAGGCCGGTGCCGGAGCGGCGGCGCCGTGCGGTGGTGCCAGAGGCAGCACCTGCGGCGGGCGCGGCGTCGTCGACAGAAGTGTCGGCTGTCACGCCCATCAGATCGGTGGTGTCGCTCACGAAGGGTCCTTCCCTGGAGCGGACGTCGGCCTGTCTGGCTCGGCGACCGGTTGTGCTGTCCGGACATGGCCCGTGACCTGGGGTCACTGACCGTGCCGGGGCGGTGGTCCGCCGGGTACCGGCGGAGAGGTAAACGTGCGTGGGTTCCGGCCCGAGTTCCCCTACTCGGCCCCCTGAGGAAAAGCGGGGGGTGTCGTGCCGGTTCCGGAGCGTGCTCGGAAACTGCTCATGCAGGCTGCGCAGGCGGTTTGGGAGGCTCCCGGAAGAAAGGCGGTCCCTGAAGGGGACACGAAGCACCGCGCCACAATGACGACCGATGCAGACTTGAGGTTAACACTACCGGATCCAACAAACATTCCCCCTCTCGTTCACCGGCAAGCCGCGCGTCCCCGCCGGTCGGTCCCGGACCCCGATGGCCTAGGACCCCAGCGGCAGAACACTCGCGCCCGAGGCGTCGAGGCGGAGCCGGTTCGCGGCCCACCCGTCGCCCGCCAGCCGTGCGACCTTGTCGGCCGCACCGTCCTCGACCAGCGCCAGGACCGTGGGTCCCGCGCCGGAGATGACCGCGGGGACCCCGTCCGCGCGCAGCCGGTTGACCAGCGCCACGCTCTCGGGCATGGCCGGTGCCCGGTAGTCCTGGTGGAGCCGGTCCTCGGTGGCCGGGAGCAGCAGCTCGGGGCGCCTGGTCAGCGCCTCCACGAGCAGGGCCGCCCGTCCGGCGTTGGCCGCCGCGTCCCCGTGCGGGACGGTGCGCGGCAGCAGCCCGCGCGCGGTCTCCGTCAGCACCGGCCTGCCGGGCACGAAGACCACCGGAACGACGGAGTCCGCGGGGTCCATCCTGATGGCGCGCGCCGCTCCCCCCTCCATCCAGGAGAGCGTGAACCCGCCGAGCAGACAGGCCGCGACGTTGTCGGGGTGGCCCTCGATCTCGGTGGCCAGCTCCAGCAGCGCGGCGTCGTCGAGCCGGGCGTCGCCGCCTATGGTCACCGCGCGCGCGGCGACGATCCCGGCGCAGATGGCGGCCGACGAGGAGCCCAGGCCCCGGCCGTGCGGGATGCGGTTGGCGCAGACGACCTCCAGCCCGCGCGGCTGTCCGCCGAGGAGGTCGAAGGCGGTGCGCAGCGACCGTACGAGGAGGTGGCTCTCGTCGCGGGGCAGCGTGTCCGCGCCCTCGCCCGCGATGTCGATGTGCAGGCCGGAGTCGGCGACGCGGACCACCACGTCGTCGTAGAGCCCCAGTGACAGGCCCAGGGAGTCGAAGCCCGGGCCGAGGTTGGCACTGGTGGCGGGGACGCGCACCCGTACGGCGGCGGCGCGGAATGCGGGACCGGCCATCGCTCTGATGACTCTCCTTGTGAGACTGCTGCGGGATTTTCGAAGAGGTACCCAGGAACCCGACGGCCACAGGGGCAACTGCACCGCGGCATATGCGGCGGGGTGGGTTGGGTACAGCCTATCGAAGGAAGGTTCAGTGGCGACATAGGGCGCACAGGAGGCGCACGATGCGTGTCGCGAGCCCCCTGCGCCCCTACGTGCCGAGTTACCCGAGGTTGTACGTGTTTGCCTAGGCCAGACCGAGCCGCTCGGCCGCGACCGCCGCGTCCACCGGCACCGTGACCGGCTGCGGAGCACCCGCGACGGCCCAGTCCGGGTCCTTGAGCCCGTTGCCGGTGACCGTGCAGACGATCCTCTGACCCGGGTCCACCAGCCCCTGCTCGGCGGCCTTCAGCAGCCCCGCGACCGAGGCGGCCGACGCGGGCTCCACGAAGACGCCCTCCTGGGCGGCGAGCAGCCGGTAGGCCCGCAGGATCTCACGGTCCGTCACCTCGTCGATGAGACCGCCCGATTCGTCGCGCGCGGCCTCCGCGAACTGCCAGGACGCGGGGTTGCCGATGCGGATCGCGGTGGCGATCGTCGACGGGTCCTTGACCACCTCACCGCGCACGATCGGCGCCGAACCGGAGGCCTGGAAACCCCACATGCGCGGGGTGCGGCCGGCGGGCCCGTCCGCCGCGTACTCCCGGTACCCGCGCCAGTACGCCGTGATGTTGCCGGCGTTGCCGACCGGCAGGACGTGGATGTCGGGCGCGTCGCCGAGCATGTCCACGATCTCGAACGCGGCCGTCTTCTGGCCCTCGATACGGACCGGGTTGACCGAATTGACCAGCGCCACCGGGTAGTTGTCGGAGAGGCCGCGCGCCAGCGTGAGGCAGTCGTCGAAGTTCCCGTCCACCTGGAGGATCTTCGCCCCGTGGACCAGCGCCTGGCCCATCTTGCCGAGCGCGATCTTGCCCTGCGGCACCAGGACGGCGCAGACCATCCCGGCCCGTACCGCGTAGGCGGCGGCCGAGGCCGAGGTGTTGCCGGTGGAGGCGCAGATGACGGCCCGCGCTCCCTCCTCCTTGGCCCGGGTGATCGCCATTGTCATCCCGCGGTCCTTGAAGGACCCGGTGGGGTTGGCGCCCTCGACCTTGAGGTGGACCTCGCAGCCGGTGCGCTCGGAGAGCACCTGCGCGGGCACGAGCGGGGTGCCGCCCTCGCGGAGGGTGACGACCGGGGTCGTAGCGGAGACCGGGAGACGGTCCCGGTACTCCTCGATGATTCCGCGCCACTGGTGGGTCATTGCTCGTTACTCCCCTTCCACACGCATGATGCTGGCGACACCGCGCACGGTGTCCAGCTCGCGCAGGACGTCCACGGTCCCGGTGAGGGCCGCGTCGGCCGCGCGGTGGGTGACGACGACGAGGGAGGCCTCGCCGACCCCGTCCTGCCGGCTCTGCTGGCGCACGGTGTCGATGCTGACCCCGTGCTCGGCGAAGACGGTGGCCACCTGGGCGAGCACACCGGGCTTGTCGGCCACGTCCAGGCTGATGTGATAGCGCGTCACCACGTCGCCCATGGGGCTCACGGGCAGCTGGGTGTACGCCGACTCACCGGGCCCGGTGGACTCCGCGAGCTTGTTGCGGCAGACCGCGACCAGGTCGCCCAGGACGGCCGACGCGGTGGGCGCGCCGCCCGCGCCGGGCCCGTAGAACATCAGCTGTCCGGCGGCCTCGGCCTCGACGAAGACGGCGTTGTACGCGCCGCGCACGGAGGCCAGCGGATGGTCGAGCGGGATCATCGCCGGGTGGACGCGCGCGGTGACGGACCCGCCGTCGGCGGCGCGCTCGCAGATGGCCAGCAGCTTGATGGTGCAGCCCATCTCCTTGGCGGAGGCGAAGTCGGCTGCGGTCACCTCGGTCATGCCCTCGCGGTACACGTCGTCGAGGCGGACGCGGGTGTGGAAGGCGATCCCGGCGAGGATGGCGGCCTTGGCGGCGGCGTCGAAGCCCTCCACGTCGGCGGTGGGGTCGGCCTCGGCGTACCCGAGGGCGGTGGCCTCGTCGAGGGCCTCCTGGTAGCCGGCCCCCGTCGAGTCCATCTTGTCGAGGATGAAGTTGGTCGTGCCGTTGACGATGCCGAGCACCCGGTTGACCTTGTCACCGGCGAGCGACTCGCGCAGCGGCCGGATGAGCGGAATGGCGCCGGCGACGGCGGCCTCGTAGTAGAGGTCCCGCCCGTGCTCGACGGCGGCGGCGTGCAGCGCGGCCCCGTCCTGCGCGAGCAGCGCCTTGTTGGCGGAGACGACGGAGGCGCCGTGCGCGAAGGCGGTGGTGATGAGGGTGCGGGCGGGCTCGATGCCGCCGATCACCTCGACCACCACGTCGATGTCGCCGCGTTTGACGAGGGCGGTGGCGTCGGTGGTGACGAGGGCGGGGTCGATGCCCTCGCGCACCTTCGAGGGCCGGCGTACGGCGACACCGGCGAGCTCCACGGGCGCGCCGATGCGCGCCGTGAGGTCGTCGGCGTGCGTCGTCATGATGCGCGCCACCTCTGAGCCGACCACTCCACAGCCCAGCAGCGCCACCTTCAGCGGACGCGTACGCATCATCCGACCTCGTTTCCCTCTACCCGCGTGAATGCCGACCAGTCTCACTCACCGGACGGGGGTTTCCGCCGTCCGTCCGGATCCTGAGACACATATTCCACTATGTATTCATCGTTCTCTTCATTTGTTCCTCATCCGACGTCGAGCCGCAGGAGATCTTCCTCGGTCTCGCGCCGGACGATGACGCGCGCCTCGCCGTCGCGGACCGCCACCACCGGCGGGCGTGGGGCGTGGTTGTAGTTGCTGGCCATGGAACGGCAGTACGCCCCGGTGGCCGGCACCGCGATGAGGTCGCCGGGCGCCAGGTCGGCGGGCAGGAAGGCGTCCCGGACGACGATGTCGCCGCTTTCGCAGTGCTTGCCCACGACCCGTACCAGCATCGGCTCCGCGTCCGAGGTGCGCGAGACGAGCGCGACGGAGTACTCCGCGTCGTACAGGGCGGTCCGGATGTTGTCGGACATCCCCCCGTCGACGCTCACGTACGTCCGCAGCCCCTCCAGCGGCTTGATCGTCCCGACCTCGTACAGCGTGAACGCGCTGGGCCCGACGATCGCGCGCCCCGGCTCCACGGAGATGCGCGGTGTGCGCAGCCCGGCGGCCTCGCACTCGCGGGTGACGATGTCGTGGAGGGCCTTGGCGATCTCGTGGGGCTCGCTGGGGTCGTCGTCGGAGGTGTACGCGATGCCGAGGCCGCCGCCGAGGTCGATCTCGGGCAGCTCGACACCGTGCTCGTCCCGCACCTCGGCGAGGAGCTGGACGACCCGCCGGGCGGAGACCTCGAACCCGGCCATGTCGAAGATCTGCGACCCGATGTGGGAGTGGATCCCGATGAGTTCGAGCCCGTCGAGCTTCAGCGCCCGCCGGACGGCCTCGGCGGCCTGCCCCCCGGCGAGGGCGATGCCGAACTTCTGGTCCTCGTGGGCGGTGGCGATGAACTCGTGGGTGTGCGCCTCCACGCCGACCGTCACCCGGATCTGGACGCGCTGGCGCCTGCCGAGGCTCTGGGCGATGTGGGCGACGCGGACGATCTCCTGGAAGGAGTCGAGCACGATGCGCCCGACCCCGACGTCGACGGCCCGCCGGATCTCCTCCTCCGACTTGTTGTTTCCGTGGAAGGCGATGCGCTCGGCGGGCATTCCGGCCGAGAGGGCGGTGGCGAGCTCGATGCCGGAGCAGACGTCGAGGTTGAGCCCCTCCTCGTGCAGCCACCGCACGACGGCACGCGAGAGGAAGGCCTTCCCCGCGTAGAACACGTCGGCGTCCTTGCCGAAGGCGTCGGCCCAGGCGCGGCAGCGGGCACGGAAGTCGCTCTCGTCGAGGAAGTACGCGGGCGTGCCGAACTCCTCGGCGAGCGCGGCGACATCGAGCCCGCCGACGTGGACGACCCCGTCGTCGTCGCGCCCGACGGTCTGCGACCAGACCTTGGGGTCGAGGGAGTTGAGGTCGGCGGGCGGCGCGGAGTAATGCCCCTCGGGCAGGACGTCGGCGTGCCGGGGCCCGGCGGGATGTGCGGAACGGCTCATGCGGTCACTCTCACAACTCTCACGACTCGTACGGCTCTCGGGGCGCGCACGAGTTCACAGGAATTCAGGGGCGTCGATACCGAACAGGGACAGGCCACCGGCGAGCACCACCCCGGCGGCTTCGGCGAGCGCGAGCCGGGCACGGTGGGCGGCCGAGGGTTTCTCGTCCCCGAGCGGCAGCACGAGGTGCTGGAAGCCGAGCAGAGCGTCGGCGACCGCTTCGAGCTGCCGGGCAACCCGGTCGGGCGCCCGGAGCTCGGCGGCACGCAGGAGGGCGGCGGGGTGGTCGGCGAGGAGGGGGAGGAGGGGGGCGGGGGTGGTGTCGTTCTGGTGCGGGCGGAGGGCGGCGGGGGTGCTCGCGGGAGGGCGTCCGGCGGCGTCGCGCGGGAGGTCGAGGTCGCCGGGGGCGCTGGTGAAGCCGAGGGCGTGGGCGTTGCGGGTGAGGGCGCGGGCGCGGGTGTGGGCGTACCGCACGCGGAAGTACGGATTGCTCTCGCGCTGGGCGAGGAGCTCGGCGGCGGGGGCGGGCCGGTCGTGGGCGGCGGCGCGCAGATGGGCCCAGCGGGCGGCGTCCGCCCCGACCAGCTCGGCCAGGGGGGCGGCGTTCCGGGGATCGGGCAGCACAGGCACCCGCTCACTCCCGTACGGCCCGATCTCGGCGGCGGCCCCCTGCGAGCGCAGCAGCGCGACGGCGGCGGAGGTGACGGCGAGGGCGCGCGGCTCGTCGACGGGCGCGAAGGAGAGGTGCTGCCCGGCGAGGGCGTCGCCGTACCCGTAGCGCGGCCCGAGGGCGAGGACCTGGCGGACCAGCTCGGCCCGATCCGTTGACGTGTCCAGGGTGAAGTTGAGGAACCCGGGCCCGGTGATGTCGACGCGCGCGAGCCCGGGCGCCCCGGCGAGCCGTCCGCGCAGGGCCTCGGCGACGGTACGGGGGGCGAGCCCGGAGGCGGCGGCGAGCTTGAGGGCGACGGCACTGGCGTAGTCCCCGCCACCCCCCGGCCGGGGCCGCTCGACCTTGACATCCCGGGGCACGTCCACAGCGAGCACACCCTCATCGACGACGCTGCGCACGGCGCGCACGACGGTACGGGAGAGCTCTGCGGGGGTCACGGGACCAGCGTATGGGAGAGGGGGGGTGGGGCGGGTAATCGGTTTCGGGATGTGGGCGGGGGGGTGGCCGGCCGGGGGCGGGGGGTGTGGGGGCGGGGGGTGCCGGGGGCGTGCGGGGGGGGCCGGGGGTGCTCGGGGCTGGGAGTCGCGGGCCGCGCGCTGGGGGTGCGGGCCGGGGTGGCCTCCGGGGGGCGGGGGCCGGGCCCCAGAGGGCGCAGGTCCCCGGAGCCACCCGAGCGAGGTCCCGGGCGCTCGGGAACACAGGCGCCCAGACACCTGGGGCTAGGGGGCTCTCATCCGCGGGAGGTGCCGGCGGCCCGGCCGGCGCGTCCGGGTTGCCTGTTGCCGTCGGCGGACGGCGGGGCCTCCCGGTGCATCAGCTGCCGTACGACCTTGACCAGCTCGGCGGGCTCGAAGGGCTTGGCCAGGAACGCGTCCACGCCGGACGCGAGCCCGGTCTCGACCTCGTACTGCGTACAGGCGCTGATGATGGCGAGCGGCAGATGACGCGTACGGGGGTCCGCCCGCAGCCGGGTGGCGGTACGCAGCCCGTCGAGCCGGGGCATCACGACGTCCAGGGTGATGACATCAGGACAGACCCGATGGACCACTTCCAGACACTCGGCACCATCAGCCGCGGTCACGACCTCGAAGCCCTCCAGCTCGAGGTTGACCCTGATCAGCTGCCGGATGACCTTGTTGTCGTCGACAACAAGCACCCGGCCGGACGCGCCTGGCACCCTTCGAGGTTAGGTCCGCGACCACCGCCGCGTCCGGGTTTTCCCCACTTCCGCCCCCTGCGGGGGACCCAGCCCCCGCCCACCACGGGAAATACCTGTTCACAGCCACCCCACGGGAGCTGGTAGGGTTCTACCCGTCGCCGCCAAGCGCGGCGGACGCCCCCGTAGCTCAGGGGATAGAGCAACGGCCTCCGGAGCCGTGTGCGCAGGTTCGAATCCTGCCGGGGGCACCTCTTAGCAGGTGCCTAAGACCCCGCCACCAGCCACGTTGCTGGGTGCGGGGTCTTCTTGCGTGTGCGGGTAGATGCCGCCGAATGCGGCTGCATGACAGTGATCACGTTGTAATAGCGTGATGATGTTGGAGGGTGTCGGCGCAGCTCAGAGACAGCTTTCTGGGGTGCCGCGCGCACGCGTCCGAGCACGACGAAAGCCCCGGAATTCTCCGGGGCTGACGTGGTCGAGATGTTCCTCCGGGCCGGGTTGATCGTTGGCTATCCGACCTCCCCGAGCCCTTCCATGATCCGGCTGTTCATCTCCTGCTCCTGGCCGTCGATGCACTTGGCGTAGATCTTGAGAAGAACGTCCACGGACAGGGCATCGCGGAGCTACAGGCGGCCGGACTCGTCGAAGTGATGATGGGCCGCGGGATGTTCGTCCGCTCCCCGCACAACCGCCCCAGCTTCACGCGCCCGCGCGGCGTGCGCCGCGACGCGAACGGCCGCTACGTGGAAGCGGATGGCATCCGCTGGACCAACGCGGGGGAGCCGGTGGCGACGCGCACGGACGCCCCCCTCGCGCTGGCGGACCTTCTCCAGATCCCGCCCGGCGAGCCGATGTTCACGTACGACGCGCTCCAGGTCGCAGACCACGGCCGCCTCCGCCAACTCCACCGTACGTACATGCCATTCTCGGTGCTCATCGACACGAAGTACGAGGAGGAGGCCCCGTCTCCGGCACCGGAGCTCTACACGGCGCTCTCCGACCTGGGCCACGAACTCCACTTCCCGGAGTACCTGCGCACACGGATGCCCCTCCCCGACCAGACAAAGGCACTCCGCCTCCCCAACGGGTACCGATGCTCCACATCCTGCGGGTCCCCTGGGGACCGGGGGCAGGCCACTCGCCCTGGAGGAGTTCCACCTCCCAGGGGACGACTTGGAGCTCTCGTACGCGCTCTGACGCGACGTCCGGTTCAAACTTTCTCTACTTCATCAAGGCGGCGGCTCGCTCCGCTCACCGCGCTCGGCCCGGGTACATGGCGGCGATCAGCCGCCTGATGTCAGAGAAGGGACACGCCGTGGCTGGGGCGGTCAGCTCTACGGCTTTAGGCAGCCACTTTGGCGCGAGCCTCGAAGATCATGGCCCCACGTCGTGCTTGAGCGGGCAGGTCCACGGACTGCACGACGCGTTGGAGCTTACGGGGCCATGATCACTCGCGCCAAAGCAGCTCCAGCCCAAAGCCGCTCCACCGACCTCGGATTCCCCTCTCTCACCGTCAGAGGGAATTGCGCTCCAAGATCGAAAGCGTGACCCCAAGTCCCGAAATGAGCAGTCCGATAAGGCTCGCGAAGCCAGCTGCAGAAATAATTACTGAAAGTACAGGGCTTCCCTCCCGACTCACGTCCACTCCAATACCAACCGTAGACGTGACAAGGACTACCATGAGAAATAGGCTCGTCACAAGCAAGCATTTCGCAATGTCGCTGCGCGCATCCGCTAATGCTTGCTCCTTGTGGCGATTCCTGCCTTGCATGTCAATCTTAGGAGCAAAGGCAGCGAGGATTGCCACCGCAGCCAGGGCGAACCCGAGCAGTCCGCTAGAAGAACCGGTCAATGAGGAATAGATGTCCTTCCGCAACTCCGGCTTCAAAGCGGCGAGAAGATACGGCCCACCGAACGCGGAGGCCAGGGATAATAACGCCACCGCCCCAACGAATGCCACTACGGGGAAGGTCCACCAATTGCGATTTACTTTTCCTGCCAGATTAGACACGCTGCCCCCTCACGCCTCCGCGTCACCCCTTCCGCATCAACTCCGCTGTCGAGGTCGTCTCAAACACCCCTCGGTTCTTGAAGTCCTTATATGCCTGCTCAAGCTCGAAGAACACGGACTCCACGCGCGGCGCTGATGGAATGTCAGCCCTTTGGGGCAACTCGACCTCTGCGCTCAGTCGATCTGTGAGCAAGTTGACCTCTTCAACCCGGTTGGTCCTCTTGCTCCTCCCCCTCACAACCATTCCAGTGAGTAGGTCACTTGCCTGAGCCGCAAGCTCCAATAGTTCTTCTTCGATGTGCTGGTCGATGTACCGATCCTTAGGCCCATAGCGGCCCATGCCGAGACTTACTCGCACAGACGGCAGCTCCTCTCCTACCACCGCTGGCCACAAGTTCCCAAACGTCCCCCTACCTCGCGTTGCGTACTCAGGTTTGGTCATCGCGAGCTCAAAGGATCGGAACTGCCCTTCCATCTCCTTGAGCCTGCGAAATGCCTCTTCATCGTACAGAGGGTCGAACTGCACATACTCTCGCAGTCGCTGCCGCAAGAAGAACGCAAGACGCGAAAGCCTCGGCGAATACCTACCCATATCGTGAGCGCAGTATCCGTCAGGCCAGATCGAGATGTGTGTGGCGTCGGCCGGATACTCGTTGGCCAACAATGAGATCGGGCCGATCGAACCGTCTGGATCCCATTTGAACGGTCGATCTTCCTCCCCCCTGAGTGCCAGCACGCGGAACTTGGCGGGGTCCCTGCCGCCTCCTGGCTCAACTACTTCTACGGCTGTGATCACCCCGTCCTTCTCCACCAGTTGTGAGGAGCTGTCAGCCGCAATTTCTTGGGCTAGACGCTGAGCTACAGCGGGAGGGTCGAAGACAGTCCGCCCCGCCACAGACGACCAGCGGTAGAAGACAAGCTTTCGCTTCAGCATCCATCCAGTTTACGAGAGTTGACGCTGTCTCGGCGCCTGAACCGAATTCCTGGCTCGGGACGCCGAGCCGATGATCCTTCTGGTCATCAACTTGCTCCCTCCAGCTATCTCCTCTGAAGCTTTCTCCAGTATCGAGGAAGGGTCTGACAATCGGCCGAGTGAGTACGTCTTCCCAGATCAGAGCCGTGCGAGGAGCTGTCCACCTCGTCGGCGTAGCGGGAGGGCAGAAGCTCGTCCCCCTGCTGAGGCGACGAAGGATGGGCTGACGAATGGCCACCGGCCGAGAGACCGGAGATGCTGGTTGCGAGCTCGGCTGTCTTTGGTGCGACCGTTCATGACAGGGCTCCGAGGCGACGCCCCCAGGTCACCGCCGTTTGTCTGCGAAACGGGTACAGCCATGTCTAAGCCCGGATAACTCAGCTGAAGGGCGTTGAACCCGCACGCTGGGTGAGTGACTCGCTACGTGACAACGCCGACGAACAGCGGCGGACAACTGCTTACCTCTGCGGACCATCAACGCAGGTGAGCGCCGCACTGGCTCAAGCCAGCGCCCCCGCCCAGGCTGCTTCGGGAAGAAGAGGTCGTCGCTCCCACACGCCTTGCCACGTAGTGATCTTCCAAGGGTCCGCTATCGCCCCAACACGTGGTCGACCCCCGCGCCCAGCCGGGCTGCGGCGCTAGGGCGCCGGCCCCGGTCCGTCGCGGGGGCCGACCACGGAGATGCGGATCAGTCAGGCAGCCGGAGCATCTGAACGCTTCGCCCTCGCGGCCATCGCAGCGGACAGCCCCGCCATGATCAGCTCAGCCAGCAACTCAGCCGCCTCCGGGCGTATCGCGCCCAAGCACACCAACCCCTCCCCCCCTCACGTTCACGTCTGCCTTCAGGCCGGGGAAATCTGTGTCCAAGCCGAGCCCTGCCAGTTGTTCTGCCAAGGCCATCGCTCCACACCGAGCCCTCAGCCAGCCACGCACGTAGGCACTCCGGGCTCCGAGTCCTCAGCCCGACGCGCCACTACTCCTTGCGGGTCTGTCATTTCCTCCGCCCCTCTCCGCTCCTATTGGCTCGGGCTCTGGCTGCACGCGCCGTCCGGGGTCCGGGCGCAAGTAGCCGCCAGGCGCAGCAGTTCCGCCAGGCGCTCCGCCGTCACCGGGGACACTCGGCCGAGCTCGACCAGGCCGTGGCCGAAGGCGTTTGATTCCGCTCTCAGGTAGGGGATGTCTCGTTCCATGCCCGCCGCCGTGAGGACATCGCGGAGGGCAGCCGTCGCGTTCCTCGCGGCGTACCAGGAGTCGCTGTCCAGCGGAGACCAGTGAGCCGTGTCGTTGCCCGGCTCGCCCTCACTGCCCATCGGGCCCAGCCTCCTCCAAGACCTGGTTCGCCACAGCCGCAGGCGTCGGGTACCGGTCGCCGTAGTGGTCGACCCGAGCCACCAGGTCAGTCGCCGCGACGAGCATGACCGCGAGCGCGGCCGGGCGCTGGGGATTGGCTTCGGGCCGGCGAAGGGGTGCACGGAGCCATTCGTAGCGGTCGCCCGCCAGAGGCATCGGCCCCGGCACGACCACATAGGAGCCGTCGTCGAGGTACTTGTACTCGGGCAGGCTGTCCGTCTCCCGGCCCACGAAGTCCTCAAACAACTTCCTCCAGTCGGAGTTGAGGAAGAAGCCCACCTGCTGAGCCCTCCGGTCGGTCATGACTGGCCCGACCGGCATCTGCCGACGTACCAGTTGATCGAAGACCTCAAGACCGACCCGCTGCGGAACCACCACGACGTCGAAGAGACGCCCGGTGGGCAGCAGGTAGGGGAGCCGTGGGTCCTCCCGCCACACCGCCCGGCATACGGTCGGCTCCTCCGCCGCAGCCGATAGCCACTCGACGCCCCTCTTGGTCATCCTCTGCACGTCATCTCACCCCAAGTCGCTCTCACCCGGCGGCAGTCAACCGGCGTGGAGCCAGGCTCTCGCCGATGCCCCTGAGCTGGGCAGATGACGAGTAGTGATGGGGGATGACGCCCGGCTGACGGGTCCGTCATCCCCCGTCACCCCGCTCGCCCGATTCACCGAACTACGGCCTGCCCCTCACATGGGCACTTTCGAGTCCGTACATTCAGACGCGCGGGAAACTCAGGCACCGTCGCGGCGCTATCGAGGGGGCGACGACCACGGACCCGACACAGTCAGTCGGCAGCCACTTACGCGCGGCCCGGACGAATCGCGGTTGGAGCCAACCGCGGCTGGTCCGTGAGCTGCGTACGCTCGCCGCGCGTCGCGGACACCAGCTCCCGGCAGATCCCAGCGTGAAGAGGCGCATTGCCAGTTGGGAGAACGGCCACAGCGTCCCCGATGAGTTCTACGGTCCGTTGATCTGCGCAGCACTCGGGGTCAGCGCGGCCGAGCTCGGGCTCAACCACGCCGGGAGCCAGGACTCCGGTTTGCTCGATGCCACGTACCCGGCAAGCCCGGAAGCTGCCTTCGACAACGTCGATCGGCTGTGGCGCGCGGACCTCAACGGGTACGAACCACTCCTCACCGCCGAACCCTCCGAGCCCGCGTGGAACGAGGCTTCCCTCCGGTGGCTCGTGGCGCCGGAGCCAGCCTTCCCCAACGGCCAAGACGGGAGACGCGTCCGCGTCGGACTGGCCGACGTGGCCACGATCAAGGCGACCAGCGACATGTTCGCCCAGCTCGACGACCGCTTCGGTGGTGATCACGCACGGCACGCCGTGATCCAGTACCTGAGCCGGGACGTGGCGCCGCTCCTCACCGGGCAGTACACGGAGGCGGTCGGCCGCGTGCTCTTCTCCGCCGTCGCCGAGGCCACGCTCCTCGCCGGCTGGATGTCGTACGACGCCTGTCACCACGGACTCGCGCAGCGGTACTTCCTCCAGGCCCTCCGGCTCGCCCAGGACGCCAACGACCGCCGTCTCGCCGGAAGCATCCTCTCCGCCATGAGTCATCAGGCGACATTCCTCGGTCGGTATACGCAGGCCGCCACGCTTGCCCGCGCCGCGCTCATGGGCATCTCCGCCGTGGCAACGCCGACGCTCCGGGCCCAGTTCCACGCCATGGAGGCTCGCGCCCTCGCTCGTACAGGCGACTGCAAGGCCACCGAGCGCGCCCTGGTGGCCGCCACGAACGCGCTCGACAGCAAGAACAGCGACGACGAGCCCGAGTGGATCTCGTACTTCGACGCGACCGAGCTCGCGGCCGAGGCCGCGCACTGCTTCCGCGACGTGAACAGCGCCCGGCAGGCCGTCGCCAACGCCGAGAGCGCGGTGAGCGGCAACCGCGTACGGAGCGACTTCTTCGCGACCATGGTCCTTGCGGACGCCCACCTGCGGGCGGGAGAGCCGGAGGAAGCCTGCCGGGTGGCTCTGGACGCGCTGGATCTCGGGGAGCAATTGAAGTCCGCTCGCTGCGTGAGCTACCTGGTGGAGTTCCGCGGCCATCTTTCCCGTACGGGAAACTCCACCGCCATCGTCCGCGAATTCGAGGACCAGGCCGCCGAGCACCGCCTGTGGATCGCAACCGCGAGCCCGACCACCGGTTGACGTCAGCCGTCACCCGTCAGAAGGGCTTCCACTCCTTCCGCCCCTCCCCGGTCCTCAGCGACTGGACCCGGCGGGCAAACTCCCCGGCGGACCGGGCACTCGTCGCCACCTGCTGCCCCATCCAGGCGACCATCATCAGCTCGCGCACGTCCGCGAGCACGGAGTACCCGGGCCAGTTCATCAGGTCGAAGCCGTAGCGGTAGACGAACTCCCGGTACTCCTCACGCGTGTGCCAGCCGTAGCGCTCGTAGTACATCGCGGTGAGTACGAGATCCCACTCGCGGGGAGCCAGAGCGAAGCCGTCGAGGTCGATGAGGACGGCCGAGCCGTCCCGGTGCCGGAGCACATTCCCGACGTTCGCGTCCCCATGGATCATCCCGAAGGGGAGCACGAAGTCGATCCGGTCGTACTCCTTCTGCAAGCACCCGGCCCGCTCCTCCAAGAACTCCCGATCTTCGCCCGAGACACCACTCACACCGCCCAACCGGCGCAGCGAGCCCGACAGCTTCGCGAACGGATCAAAATACGGCAGCCTCAGTGACTCCGGCTCCGCCAGGCAGTGCAGCCGCCGCAGGAAGTCGGCCAGTTCCCCGACCGTCCCGTACTCCTCGCGCTCCTGGACACTCTCCCAGAACGTCACCACGCGGCCGGCGACCACAAGCGGCTGCTCGACGCCGCGCCATACCCGGGTCGCCGGGAAGCGTTCCGCCTCCAGCCACCGTGCCAGCCCTACGACCCGCTCCGTCTCCCCCAGTGCATCCGGCTCCCTGGCTATTCGCACGACCACAGGCACAGCCGCCAGTCGGTACACCGCGTTCGACCCCAGCCGCACCAACTCAGCACCCGTCGGCTCCAAGTCGGCTCGCTGACACGCCTTTTGAAGAGCGGCATCCGCCGCCTCCGCCGTGAACTCCGCCGCGCCGCCCTCAGTGCTGCCCTCGCCCGAGATCATGCACTCGACGATACGGGCGTACGGGCCAGCGCACATCGGACCCCACGTTATAAGGACATCATGAGGATGCGCTCCTGGCAGTATCCCCACGTGATGCAGAAGAAGCTCGACGCCCTCTGGCAGATGGATGAGTACAGGGCCATGCCGTTCCCGAACGGGTTCCGTGGCCTGGACGTTGAGGGGCAGGACATGGTCCTGCTCGACGCGGACACCGCCGGCTACGCGTCCCGCGTCCTCAACGGCCCCCTCCCCGAACCGTCCCTAGGCGGCTTGATCAGGTTGGTGGAGGTGTTCGGGAAGGTGCTTCCGGCAATCAATGACGAGTACGCGAGCAAGTACTACACGCGGGCGCGCGACGTGGCCGCGCTGGCCGCCGAGATCGAAGCCGTACGCGGCGAGTAAGGACGGGCGCTGGCCGAGCCGTTCCGTGCATGCTGACTGGTTGATCACGAGCGGCAGCGGTTGCAGAAGATCGTGCACCGGGGCAGCACGAGTTCGGCACCCGCTCACCGACCCTCAGCCCACCTCTGGCCATTCCTCTGAAGGCCGGGCCCGGGGCCGGGGCCCAGGCTGAGGTGGCTCTGGATCGTCCCGGTCCGCCTGCCTCGCGTTCTCCCCTCGCAGGGCTGTCAGCCACGGCCACAGATCCGGTAGGGGTCTCGCCGGGCAGGCCAGGCGGTGTTCTATGCGGCACCGCTGGAACTGATCCGGTGGGCAGACCCCGTAGACGGCCACCCGTCCATCGGACTGCTCGATCCACCGATGCCCCGCCGGCCGTGTGGGCCAGTGGAGTCATGTCCGGCTCCAACAGCACCCAGTCGTACTCCAGCGTGGCCACCCGGTCCTGCGGTAAGCCGCAGTAGGGGCAGCGTGGTTGTTCGCCGCCCAGCCGACGCGGTGTCTTCTCCAAAGCCCCCATAGGGTGAGGGTCGGCACTTCGGCGACCGGTGCGTAGAGCGCGAACCGGCCGGGACGCCTGGGGCCGGTGCGCGCCGGGGAAAGAGGGGGCGACGCGGCAGGTGAAACCAGTCACCAGCGGTAGAGGAAGCGTGGCCGAGATGCCACGCGATCCCGGGGCGAGGAGAACCCGTGGCGTCCCCCCTCGCTCCGCGAAGCGCCTCCCCGCCACCCCCGTACTCGCCATCGCCACCACCCTCCTGCTCGCCGCCTGCTCATCCCCGCAGGCAGGCAGCCGCACTGCGGGTGACCCGGGGTGGGAGAAAGGTGCCGGTGCCCCCGAAGCCGCCGCCTTCATGAAGGTGCGTGTTCCTGTGGGGGCGGGTGAGGTGCGCGGTGCTGTGCGCGTTCAGCCTCGGGAGCGTGTTTATCTGCTCTCCTTCCTCACCGATGCGAACGCCGCGCAATCGCTCGTCGACGATCTGCGCCCCGACCACCCCCTGCGGGCCGTCCACACCAACTCGTCACTCAGCGGCGACGGATTCCACCACCTGGGGCTCGAACCACCCCAGGAAGTCGAGGGCGTACGGACCACCAGCGCCTGTCCCCCGTGCGTCGGCGATACGCGGCGCAGCTCCGTCCAGGCCATCGAGATCCACGTGGCCGGGCAGTCGGGTGACCGCGTACGGGTCTACCTCACGGCGTACTGAGCCGCCCCGCTGCCCAGCGGTGCCCGCCGCCGTCGGCGTACCGGCCTCCCGGCCGCGACCGCGGTGCCCCCAGCCGCGCGACGCGGCAACGGCCCTTCGCGGCAACGCCCCCTCCCCGCAGCCCCCCCCTCACCCCTCCCCCGACCAGAACTCCGATCGCTCGTTCGGCCGGACCTGCTCCCCCTTAGGGCCCCCCGGCTTTCCCGGTGTCCCCTCCGGGTACGTCATCTCCGAGTCCTCCGCGCACGCGAAGCTCGCGCTCAGGAACACGTTCCCCACGCTCCCGACCTGGAGCGACACGCTGAAGCCGTCCGCCCGGGTCGCCCGTACCCAGGGCATCGACTCGTCGTTGCGCACGCTCGTCACCTTGAAGCCCGCCGACTCCCAGTAGCGCTGGACCACACCCAGGAGGCTGCCCCGTCGGTGGGGGGAGACGATCGTCAGGATGTTGCGGCTGCGGGTGACCGTCGTCCTGCCCGTCGGCTCGTTGAGGTCCGTGCTGCACGCCTCCTGCATGGGGGCTCCGTACGTCCACTTCACCGGCGGCCGGATCGCCGCCAGCGTGGCGTCCAGGATCTTCTCCGAGCCTTCGCCCGCCTGCTGCATGTTCATCTTCGGTGCCTTCTGGGTCTGTCGTACCTGCTCATCGCTCCGGCCACTGCTGCCCGTTCCACAGCCGGTCAGTGCCGCCGCGAGCAGCAGCGCGCACACCACCCGGCGTCCCCGGACCCTCATCGCGGCCTCGTCGCCGTGATCCGGTCGCCGTGGCCGGTGACCACGCTCGCGATGTTGGGGAGGGAGTCGCCGCCCGCGTCGGGGTCGAAGTAGATTGAGTGCGCGGGCAGTTGGCCCTGTACCAGGCCCGACAGGCCGGTGTCCTCGCCGGGGGCCACGGCGAAGTGGTGGCCGCCGAAGTGGTCGTCCGCCGGGTCCGTGCCGAACCAGTTCTTCTTCGGGCCGTACTCGCTGCCGGGTGCCACGTACTCCAGGAGGTTGGGCGACGGCAGGTACGTGACCTGGTCGTTCTCCGCGGCGCCTATGTAGACGTGGTCCGCCCCCACCCCCAGGTCGGATGCCTTGTTCACGCCCACGCCGGGGCTGCCGACCAGGACCACGTCGTCCGCCGGGATACCGCCGGGCTGCTGGGTCGCCTGGCCCACCGTGAGCGAGCCGTACGAGTGGCCTATGGCCGTGACGTGCGGGGAGCCGGACTCGTGGGTGGCCCTGATGCCGCTCAGGAACTTGTCGTACGCCGGCGCCCCGGCCTTCGCGTCGTCCTCGCTCATCACGTCCGTCGCCGACCACTTGAAGCCGTCCAGCTGCGGGCAGTCGTAGCCGAGCCAGACCACCGAGGCGGTCGTGGTGTCGGGGTACATCTTGTTCGCCATGGTCGCCACGTTCCGGGCCCGGTCCACGTCCGAGGCCGCGAAGTGGCCGCTGAGCTTGGTGTTGAGGCCGGGCACGTAGGCGGAGACGTTCTTCGACGTGTCCGGGTTGCCGAAGGAGACGATGGCGCGGCCCTTGCCCTCCGCGCCGATGCCGAGCAGGTACGGGCGCGGCTCGCCCTCCGCCGCCAGCTGCTTCTGGATGCCCTTGAGCCCTTCGATCTTGTCCTTGAGTGCCTTCGCCTTGTCGCCGTCGGCGCCCTCGTACTCCGACTGGAGGCCGTCGAGCAGCATCGGCAGATACGTCCGGTTGGCGCGGTCGCGGTCGGTGGCCGGTATGCCGTCGCGGTTGCCGATCTGCTGCGGGTAGTCCTGGATCAGCTCGGCCTGGAGGCTCGGGGAGAGCTGGGCCCACCAGGCCTGTACGGCGGCCGGGGAGCCGTTCTTGTCGGGCATGCCGAGCTCGTGCAGCAGCTCGCTGTTGATGCCCCCCGCCGTCGCCATCTCCGCGATGTTGGTGCTCCAGTCGCCCCTGCCGCAGCGGTTCGCGGCTTCGGTGAAGAGCCGGATCGCCTTCGCGTACTCCGTGTCGGCCTTCGCCGCCGCCGCCAGCGCGTCGCCGATCCGGTCGGCGAAGCCCTGGGCGCGGGTGGTTTGGTCGCGCTGCATCATCGCCACGTCGCCGGGCTTCATCCCGCTGGTGTCGACGCTCGGGGCGGTGACCTTGCCGTCGTCCGCGACGTGGTATCCGGCGCCGGTCGCGTCCTCCAGGGCGTGCGCCAGCTTGCCCTGCTGGGCGGCGAGCACCTCGCCGCAGGCCCGCAACACCGTTCCCACGGCGTCCAGTTCCTGCTTGGCGACCAGGAGGTCGCGCTGCATCCGGGCGAGCCGGTCGGCGGCGGACTCGGCGGCGATCCCGCCCCAGTTGCCCTGCTGGAGCGGCCGGTGCAGGTACTTGCCGCAGTCGGTGGTGTGCGTGCCGAACGTCTCCGCCAGTTTGTCCCAGGCGTCACCCGCGTCCGTCAGCAGGAGCGGCTTGGCATCGCGCAGTTGCGAGACCCGCATCGGTCAGTGTCCTCCGTCGGACGCCGGCGGAAGGGTCACTCCCGGGGCTTGGGGGGTGTAGGGGATGTGGGGGGCATTCGGCGCGTACGGCGGATTCGGCGCGTACGGGGCGTTCGGTGCGTACGGGGGGTGCACTCCCGGGGCCGAGACGCCCGGCGCGTACGGGGTGTGGGGGCCGAAGCCGAGGAACGACTGCCCGCGCGCGTGGTCCTCGCGGACGAAGCTCGTACTGGACGAACCGACCGCATCGGCCGCGCCCTCCACCATGCCCGCCAGCGCGCGCAGCGTCTTCGCCCACGCCTCCAGGCACTCGTCGATGGCTTTCGCGGTCTCGAAACCGGCCAGGCCGGCCACCGCCGTGTCGGTCGGCTTGTACAGGGTCTTGACTTCGCCCGGGATGTCCTTGGCCACCTTGCGGGCCGAGTCACCGGCCTTCTGGACTTCGCCCGGCGTGATCCAGAAGCCCCGTGTGGGACCACCGATCGGTGTGGACATGCCGTTCACCCCTCCCGCTTGCTGATCTTCTTTTCGGCAGGGTACTGGGCGAGTTCAGGCCAGTAATGAGTACGGGTACTCAGTCCGGTCCGGCCGGTGCCGCGCTAGCCGTCCGTCGTCGGGCCTCCGATGTCCTCCGACCACAGACCGGGCTCCGCCGCGATGAACTCCCCCAGCAGCGCCCGGCATTCGGCGTCGTCCAGCACCACGACCTCCACCCCGTGCCCGGCGAGCCACTCCTGTCCGCCGCCGAAGGTCCGCGCCTCACCGATCACCACACGGGAGATGCCGAACTGGCGGATCAGGCCACTGCAGTACCAGCAGGGGGCGAGGGTGGTCACCATGGTCGTACCGGCGTACGTGGTCCGGCGCCCGGCCGCGCGGAAGGCGGCCGTCTCGGCGTGCGTGGACGGGTCGTCGTCCTGGACGCGGCGGTTGCGGCCGCGTCCGAGGAGGGTGCCAGACGCGTCGTAGAGCGCCGCGCCGATGGGGATGCCGCCCTCGGCCCGTCCGGCGCGTGCCTCTTCGAGGGCGGCGGGGAGCAGGGCGCGTGCCGCTTCCAGGTCCATGGGGCCAGTGTGGGACACGGCGTCGGCCCCGGCCCGGTGCCACGACGGGTGGCGGGGGCCGGGGCCGGGGGCGCCCGGGGGCTCAGGTGTTGGGGCGCTTTCCGTGGTTGGCGCCCTTCTTCTTCCGTGCACGCCGCTTGTTGCCTCGCTTGGACATGGACCACATCTCCCTTACCGGTACGAAAAGGGGCATATTGTCCACGTCAGTCTATGAGCCGCCCCTTCCGCCCGCATCGCGGCCGCCCTCGGCCCGGCCGGCGGCCCCGGGCGGCGGCCCCCGCCCGGAGGTCCCCGTTCCCGGAGGTCCCCGTTCCCGGAGGCCCCTCCCGCGCTCCCCGTCTGCGTCACCTCCCCGCGAGCTCCCGCAGCGCGATGTTCAGCTTCAGCACGTTGACCCGGGGCTCGCCGATGAAGCCCAGCAGGCGGCCCTCCGTGTGGTCGGCGACCAGGTGCTCCACCTTCGCCACCGGCAGCCCGTTGCGCTGCGCCACCCGGTGGACCTGGAGCCGCGCGTACGCCGGGGAGATGTCGGGGTCCAGGCCCGAGCCGGAGGAGGTGACCGCGTCGGCGGGGACGTCCGCGGGGTCCACCTGGTACGTGTCCGTGGAGTTGTCCCCGACCACCGCGGCCCTGGCCGCCTCGACCCGCCGGACCAGCTCCTCGTTGTCGCCGGAGAGGTTGGTCGCGCCGGACACCAGCAGCCGGTAGCGGGTGTTGAGGGTGTTGGTGCCCAGGCCGCCGGAGGGGCGCGGCTGGAACCAGCGCGGGTCCGGGCGGGGCTCCTCCCCGGGATCGGACGGGTCCTTGGCGGGGAGGTCGTACCGCTGGCCGATCAGCTCCGAACCGACCACCTTCCCGCGCGACGTGACCTCCGAGCCGTTCGCCCGGCCGGGGAAGGCCAGTTGGGCGACGCCGGTCACGGCGAGCGGGTAGACCACCCCGCACACCAGGGTCAGCACGAGCAGGGCCCGCAGGGCGGCGCCGGCCTGCCGGGCCGCGGCGGATACCGAGTTGTTCATGACGATCAGCCGATTCCGGGGATGAGGGAGACGAGGAGGTCGATGAGCTTGATGCCGACGAAGGGGGCGACCAGGCCGCCCAGGCCGTAGATCCCCAGGTTGCGGCGGAGCAGCCGGTCGGCCCCGGCGGGCCGGTACCGCACGCCCCTCAGCGCGAGCGGGACAAGCGCGACGATGACCAGGGCGTTGAAGACGACCGCGGAGAGGATCGCGGACTGGGGGCTGTGCAGGCCCATGATGTTGAGTCGGTCCAGGCCCGGGTAGACGGCCGCGAACATCGCCGGGATGATCGCGAAGTACTTCGCCACGTCGTTGGCGACGGAGAACGTGGTGAGCGCGCCCCGGGTGATCAGGAGCTGTTTGCCGATCCCGACGATCTCGATCAGCTTGGTCGGGTCGGAGTCGAGGTCGACCATGTTGCCGGCCTCCTTGGCGGCCGACGTACCGGTGTTCATCGCCACGCCCACGTCCGCCTGGGCGAGCGCGGGGGCGTCGTTGGTGCCGTCGCCCGTCATCGCGACCAGCTTGCCGCCGGCCTGCTCGCGCTTGATCAGCGCCATCTTGTCCTCGGGGGTGGCCTCGGCGAGGAAGTCGTCCACGCCCGCCTCCTCGGCGATGGCCCGGGCGGTCAGCGGGTTGTCACCGGTGATCATGACGGTCCTGATGCCCATCCGGCGCAGCTCGTCGAACCGCTCCCGCATGCCCTCCTTGACCACGTCCTTGAGGTGGACGACACCCAGGACGCGGGCGCCTTCCGCGTCCTCCACAGCCACCAGCAGCGGCGTGCCGCCGGCCTGGGAAATCCCGTCGGTGAGCCGCTGGGCGTCCTCGGCCACACGTCCGCCCCGCTCCCTCACCCACGCCGCGACCGAACCGGCCGCTCCCTTGCGGACCTTGCGCCCTTCCACGTCCACGCCCGACATCCGGGTCTGGGCGGTGAAGGCGATCCACTCCGCGTCCGTCAGCTCGCCCCGGTGGCGCTCGCGCAGCCCGTACCGGTCCTTGGCCAGGACCACGATCGAGCGGCCCTCGGGCGTTTCGTCGGCGAGCGAGGAGAGCTGCGCGGCGTCGGCGACCTCGGCCTCGGTCGTGCCCTCGACCGGGACGAACTCGGACGCCCGGCGGTTGCCCAGGGTGATGGTGCCGGTCTTGTCCAGGAGCAGCGTCGACACGTCCCCGGCCGCCTCGACGGCCCGGCCGGACATGGCCAGGACGTTGCGCTGCACCAGGCGGTCCATGCCCGCGATGCCGATGGCGGAGAGCAGGGCGCCGATCGTCGTCGGGATGAGGCAGACCAGCAGGGCCGCGAGGACGACCATCGGCTGCTCGGCGCCCGCGTACGTCGCGAACGGCTGGAGGGTGACCACCGCCAGCAGGAACACGACGGTCAGCGAGGCGAGCAGGATGTTCAGGGCGATCTCGTTGGGCGTCTTCTGCCGGGCCGCGCCCTCGACCAGGCCGATCATCCGGTCGATGAAGGTCTCGCCCGGCTTGGTGGTGATCTTGATGACGATCCGGTCGGAGAGCACCTTCGTACCGCCGGTGACGGCCGAGCGGTCGCCGCCGGACTCGCGGATCACCGGCGCGGACTCGCCGGTGATCGCGGACTCGTCCACCGAGGCGACGCCCTCGACCACGTCGCCGTCGCCCGGGACGACATCGCCCGCCTCGCAGACGACCAGGTCGCCGACGCGCAGCCCGGTGCCGGGCACCCGCTCCTCCGCGGTGCCGTTCAGACGGCGGGCGACGGTGTCCGTCCTGGCTCGGCGCAGGGTGTCGGCCTGCGCCTTGCCCCGGCCCTCGGCGACCGCCTCCGCCAGGTTGGCGAAGACCGCGGTCAGCCAGAGCCAGCCGGTGATCGCCCAGCCGAACCAGTCGCCGGGGTCCCTGAGCGCGAGGACCGTCGTCAGTACGGAACCGATCTCGACGACGAACATCACCGGGGACGCGGCCATCACCCGGGGGTCGAGCTTCCTGAGCGCCTCGGGGAACGCGGCGACCAGTTGCCGGGGGTCGAACAGGCCGCCTCCGGCCCCGGCCCGGTCCGGGTGGCCGGCGGGGCGGGCGTCGTGCGGGGTGCGGGCGGGGCTCGCGGGGCTGGGGGCGGCGGCGGTGGGCATGGAGCCGGGCTCCTCGGGCTTCAGATGCGTGGTCATGCCGCCAGCCCCTCGGCCAGCGGCCCCAGCGCGAGGGCGGGGAAGTAGGTCAGACCGGTGACGATCAGGATCGTGCCGACCAGCAGACCGGTGAACAGGGGTTTGCCGGTGCGCAGGGTGCCCGCGGTCTCCGGGACGGGCCGCTGCCCGGCGAGCGAGCCGGCGAGTGCCAGGACGAACACCATCGGCAGGAACCGGCCGAGCAGCATCACCAGGCCGAGGGAGGTGTTGAACCAGGGGGTGTCGGCGCTCAGGCCCGCGAAGGCCGAGCCGTTGTTGTTGGCGCCGGAGGTGTACGCGTAGAGCACCTCGGAGAAGCCGTGCGCCCCCTGGTTGGTCATCGCGTCGCGGGTCGAGGGCAGGGACATCGCGACCGCGGTGGACACCAGGACCAGCGCCGGGGTGATGAGGAGGTAGCAGGCCGCGTACTTGATCTCGCGGGTGCCGATCTTCTTGCCAAGGTACTCCGGGGTGCGCCCCACCATCAGGCCCGCGAGGAACACCGCGATGACCGCCATGACCAGCATCCCGTAGAGACCGGAGCCGGTGCCGCCGGGCGCGATCTCGCCGAGCTGCATGCCCAGCAGGGTGATGCCGCCGCCGAAGCCGGTGAGCGAGGAGTGGAAGCCGTCCACGGCGCCGGTGGAGGTGAGGGTGGTGGCGACCGCGAAGACGGAGGTGCCGCCGATGCCGAAGCGGGTCTCCTTGCCCTCCATCGCTCCGCCCGCCAGGTCGAACGCCGGTCCGTGGTGGGCGGATTCGGTCCACAGCATCAGGGCGGTGAAGCCCGCCCAGACCGTGACCATGGCCGCCAGGATCGCGTAGCCCTGCCGGACGCTTCCGACCATCCGGCCGAAGGTCCGGGTGAGCGCGAACGGGATCAGCAGGATGAGGTAGACCTCGAACAGGTTGGAGAAGCCGCCGGGGTTCTCGAAGGGGTGGGCGGAGTTGGCGTTGAAGTAGCCGCCGCCGTTCGTGCCCAGCTCCTTGATCGCCTCCTGGGAGGCGACCGCGCCGCCGTTCCACTGCTGCGGGCCGCCCGTGAACTGGCCGACCTCGTGGATCCCGGCGAAGTTCTGGAGGGCGCCGCAGGCGACCAGGACGAGCGCGCCAACCACCGAGACCGGCAGCAGGACGCGTACGGTGCCGCGGACCAGGTCGGTCCAGAAGTTGCCGAGCTCACCGGTGCGCGAGGAGGCGAAGCCGCGGACGAGAGCGACCGCGACGGCCATGCCCACCGAGGCCGAGACGAAGTTCTGCACGGCAAGGCCGCCGGTCTGCACGACGTGGCCCATGGCCTGCTCGCCCGCGTACGACTGCCAGTTGGTGTTCGACACGAACGACGCCGCCGTGTTGAACGCCTGGTCGGCCGGGATCGACGCGAAACCGAGCGAGCCGGGCAGGTGCCCCTGGAGGCGCTGGAGCAGATAGAGGAGGAGGACGCCCGCGGCGGAGAAGGCGAGCACGCCCCGCAGATACGCGGGCCAGCGCATCCGGGCGGACGGATCCGCGCCGATGGCCCGGTAGATCCACTTCTCGACCCGCAGATGCCGGTCGCCGGAGTAGACGCGGGCCAGGTGGTCGCCCAGCGGCCGGTACGAGAGCGCCAGGGCCGCGGCGAGCGCGGCGAACTGGAGCACGCCGGAAAGGACGGAAGACATCGCGGGGCTCAGAACCTCTCCGGGTGCACAAGGGCGAGGACGAGATAGCCCAGCAGGGCGGCGGCCACGACGAGACCGACGACGTTCTCGGTGGTCACAGCTTCGCCACCCCCTTGGCTATGAGCGCCACCAGGGCGAACACCGCGATCGTGGCGGCGACGAAGGCCAGGTCGGCCATCGTGAACTCCAGGACGTGAAGAGGCTCGTGGACGAGCGGGACGGGTGCGGACTCCCTGAGCAAACCCGCCCGCGGCGCCCGCGCCGCTTTCGTTGACGGTCCCCTGACGGCCGGCGCCGCCTCCTTGACGCCCTTCATACGCGGACCCGCCCGCGCGGCGGGGGTACGGGCGCGGTACGCGGCTCCGGCGGGACCCGGCCAGGTCCGCGCGCGTGCCCGGTGGGGCGCTTCGTCACACTTCGGGGCCCTGCTTCGTCAATTCCATGACAGTCGGAGCCCAGGCCACCCAGTGGGTGGCAGCCAGGAGAACAGTCATGGAAGCACGGATGCCGAGCCCGGCGACGCTCGTCCCGGGGGCGATGGAGGCCGTACGGGGACTCCAGAAGGCGACCCACGGCGCCGGAGTGCCCGCCACCACGATGCACCTCGTCCATCTGCGCGCCAGCCAGATCAACGGATGCAGCGCCTGCGTGGACTCCGGCACCCGGTACGCGATGAAGGGCGGCGAGAGCGCGGAGCGCCTGTTCGCGGTGGCCGCCTGGCGGGAGACGCCGTACTTCACGGACGCCGAGCGGGCCGCGCTGGCCCTCACCGAGGCCGTGACCCGGCTGAACGACCGCGAGGAGCCGGTCCCCGACGCGGTGTGGGCCGAGGCCGCCCGGCACTACGAGGAGAAGCCGCTCGCGGCCCTGGTGCTGTGGATAGGCGTCAGCAACTTCTACAACCGCCTCAACGCGGCCACCCGGCAGCAGGGCGGCCAGACCTGGTGATCCCCAACTGGCCCGCCCTGAAGGGAACCTGACGCTCCGTTCGCTCTGCTCGACCTTGGCACCCGCGACCGCGTGGGGCATGCTCGCCGAGATCGACTCGTACGACATCCACGCACGACGCCGAGGTGGCACCCATGGCAACCGAGACAACCACCTGCTGCATAGTCGGAGGCGGCCCGGCCGGCGCGATGCTGGGGCTGCTGCTCGCCCGGGCGGGCATCGAGGTCACCGTCCTGGAGAAGCACCGGGACTTCCTGCGGGACTTCCGCGGCGACACGATCCACCCCTCCACCCTGGACGTGCTCGCCGAGCTGGGCCTCGCCGAGCGCTTCCTGGAGCTGCCGCACCGCACCACGCCGGGGATCAACATGGTCACCGACACCCGTGATGTGCTCGTCGCCGACCAGCGCCTGCTGTCCGGCACGTATCCCTACATCGCGTTCGTCCCGCAGTGGGACTTCCTCAACCTGCTCGCCGCCGAGGCCGCCACGTACCCCAACTTCCACCTGCGGATGGGGGCGGAGGTGCACGGGCTGATCCGCGAGGGCGACCGGGCCCGGGGCGTGCGCTTCCGGGACGCCGAGGGCGAGCACGAGCTGCGCGCGGTCCTGACCGTGGCCGCCGACGGCCGCGACTCGGTGCTGCGCCGCCCGGCCGGGCTCGTCCCGCAGGGCTTCGGGGCACCCATGGACGACCTGTGGTTCCGTATCCCCCGCGAGGAGAGCGACCCGCCGGACACCTTCATCCGCATGGGGCAGCAGGGCCTGCTCATCGGCATCTGCCGGGACACGTACTGGCAGTTCGCGTACGTCATCCCCAAGGGCCGGTACGCCGAGCTCCAGGCCGAGGGGATCGAGTCGCTGCGGGCGAGCGTGCGGGCGCTGCTGCCGTGGATGGGCGACCGGCCGGACAAGATCGAGTTCTCGGACGCGCGGATGCTGGAGGTCCGGGTCGAGCGGCTCAAGCGGTGGTACCGGCCGGGGCTGCTGTTCATCGGGGACGCGGCGCACGCGATGTCCCCGGTCGGCGGCTTCGGCATCAACGTGGCCGTGCAGGACGCGGTGGCCACCGCCAACCTGCTGGCCGAGCCGCTGCGGCGGGGCGCGGTGAGCACCGAGGACCTGGCGGCCGTGCAGCGGCGGCGGCTGCCCGCGGCGGTCGCGATCCAGCGTATGCAGATCCTGCTCCAGAACCAGTTGATCGCGCCGACGCTGCACGGCACCCGCGAGTCCAGGCCACCGCGGTTCCTCGCGGTCGCGGAGCACGTACGGCCGATGCGGCAGCTGATCGCGCGGATGATCGGGTACGGGCCGCGGCCCGAGCACGTCCGGATCCCCGAGCGGGTCTGAGACGTCTGCCGCCGTACGGGCGGGTGCCGGCGCGAAGAGCGCCGGTACCCGCCCGTCGGCATTCCGGGGAATTCCCCCTGCCGAAGTCGTGAACTCCGGGAATGTCGTTGACGGAACAACGAACGAAATCGGTCGGCCTTATCCCCACGTGTTCAACTGCGGAAATCCCGCGGTCGCACAGAGCCGTGCTAGAGCTGGTCACCGGGGGCCCGAGTGCCACTGGAGCCGCGCCCGACGGGCAAGTTGAGCGCTGCTTGACCCGCACCCGCGGCCCCGTGCTAAACCCGTACGCACTTGAGAGAAATCAAGCCAGAGAGGGATTCATGACGACCATCATCTACCCCGAGGACCGCCCTGCCGGCCGCCGCGGGTTTGAAATCGTCCTGCCGAGCGGCGCCACGGATGGCGCCGCCGCCCTCGTGGAAGGCGAGATAGCCGCCGCCACTCCCGGACCGCCGCTCCACACGCACGCCGAGTCCGACGAGACGTACTTCGTCCTGGAGGGCTCCCTGGTCATGTACATCGACGGCGAGGTGACCACGCTCGGCCCCGGCGGCATGGCGCACATCTCCAAGGGCACCGAGCACACCTGGTCGACCACGGTCGAGGGCGGCTGCCACTTCCTGACGCTGCACCTGCCGGGCGGGTACGAGCTCTACCACCCGACCGCGCTCGCCGCCGAGCACGAGAAGGGCGGGCCGCTGATCCAGTCCGACCTCTTCGAGCTGGCCGCGAAGTTCGACTGGCGGATGGCGGGCAGCGAGCCGATGCGCCTCACGCCCGAGGGCGTCCTCGTCCCGGCGGGCGAGGCCGACGAGGAGGCCCGGCGCCTGCTGGCCGAACACGGCGCGGCGCAGCCGGTCGTCTGAGCGGGGTCGCCCCACCGCGCGGGTGAGCCTTCTTCAGTGGCGGTGCCGGGCTGTCATGAACCCGACACTCCATGGCGAGGACGGGCGGTGTGACCTGCGAAAAGTCACACCGCCCGGTCCTGTGTCGTCATCTTGGTGACGCACTTTTCCTGGCCCCCGCGGCAAGGGAGACCCGCGAATGGCACTCGTCTCATCACGCCCCATCCGTCACGACCGGGCTCGGACGGCCCGGTCATCACGATCGGCCCAGAGGTAGAAACGCCATGACTCACGACACCCACGCCGGAGCCGACCTGCCCGGCGGCAGCCGCGCGGGAGAAGCCTCCGGTGAAGCGCCGGCGCTGGACCCGCGCCGCTGGCTCGCCCTGATCATCGTCCTGGTGGCCGGGTTCATGGACATGCTCGACGTGACGATCGTCAACGTCGTCATCCCGAGCATCCAGAAGGACCTGCACGCCGACTACACCCAGATCGAGTGGGTCGTGGCCGGCTATGTCCTGGGCTTCGCCGCCCTGCTGATCACCGGCGGCCGGCTCGGCGACATCTACGGCCGCAAGAAGATGTTCCTCATCGGTGTGGCGGGCTTCACCATCGCCTCGGCCCTCTGCGGTGTGGCCAGCGGCCCCGGCATGCTCATCGGCGCGCGCTTCTTCCAGGGCGCCATGGCCGGTCTGATGGTCCCGCAGATCCTGGCGATCATCCATGTCACGTTCCCGTCCGAGGAGCGCGGCAAGGTGCTCGGCATCTGGGGCGGTGTGCTCGGCTCCGCGTCGGTGGCCGGTCTGATCGTCGGCGGTGTGCTGGTCGACGCGAACATCGCGGACCTGGAGTGGCGGCCGATCTTCCTGGTCAACATCCCGGTGGGCATCGGCGCCCTGATCGCCGCCTGGTTCTTCGTACGCGACTCCAAGTCGCCGGCCGCGCCCAAGCTGGACCCGATCGGTGTGGTGATCGCCGTGACCGGCATCCTGATGCTGGTCTATCCGCTCGCCGAGGGCCGTACGCTCGGCTGGCCGCTGTGGACGTACCTGCTGATGGCGGGCTCCGTCGTGGTCTTCGGCATCCTGGTCGTCTTCGAGCGCCACCGCACCCGGACCGTGGGCTCGCCGCTGGTGGTGCTCAGCCTCTTCAAGGAGCGGGCGTTCACCGCGGGCATGCTGGTGTGGACGCTGTTCTGGATCGCGCTCGGCGGCTTCTTCCTGGTGTGGACGCTGTACATGCAGCTGGGGCTCGGCTGGTCGCCCATGCGCGCCGGTCTGACCGGTGCGGCCTTCGCGGTCGGCGCGGCGGCGGGCTCCGGTCTCGCGGTCGAGGTGTTCACCCCGCGCATCGGCCGCCTCACCCTGATCGGCGGCGCGCTCCTGAACGCGCTGGGCTTCGCCGCGTACATCCTCGTCGCCCACCACTACGGCCCGGACATCCCGTCCTGGCAGATGATCGCGCCGCTGGTCGTCACCGGCTTCGGCTTCGGTCTGGTGGTGGCCCCGATGATCGACGCGATCCTCACCAAGGTGCCCGCCAAGGACGCGGGTTCCGCCTCCGGGCTGCTCGGCACCACCCAGCAGGTCGGCATGGCGCTCGGTGTCGCGCTGGTCGGCGTGCTCTTCTTCGGCCACCTCTCCAGCGACTCCGACCACGGCGTCGACAAGGTGACCCCGGCCCTGCGCCAGGAACTGGTGGCCGCGGGCGTCCCGGCGGGCGGCGTCGACGACATCGTCGACGGCTTCCGGAAATGTGTGCACGACCGGTCGGCCGAGTCGGACCCGACCAAGGTCCCGGCGAGTTGCAAGCCGTCGTCGGTGCCCGGCGCCGACAAGGTCCAGCCGATCCTGACCGAGCGTGGCCAGGAGGCCGTCAGCCACAACTTCGTCAAGAGCTTCGACCTCAGCCTCTGGTACGGGGTCGGCATCCTGGTGCTGGTGGCGCTCGGCATGTTCGCGCTGCCCCGGCAGGTGCGGGCGCGTGACCTGGACGCGGAGCTGGAGGCGCTGGGCGAGCCGGTGGCCCGCGGGGCGTGACGCCCCGGCGCTGACACACTCCGGCTCCCGACTCCCCCAGGCGTACGCCGGCCGCTCAGGCCGACGCGCGCTTGCGGGGAGTCGTCTTCTTGGCGGCCGTCTTCTTGGCCGCCGTGGAGGTGGACTTCTTGGCCCCCGCCGAGGAGGACTTGGGCGACTGGGCCGTCTTCTTGGCGGTCTTCGAGGTCGACTTGGTGGCGGTCGACTTCGCGGCCGTCGTCTTCGTGGCGGCCTTGCCGGTGGTCTTCGCCGTGCTCTTCGCGGTGCTCTTCGCGGGGGTCCGGCCCGTGCTCCCGGCGGTCTTCTTCGCCGGGGCCGTCTTGCGGGCGGCGGTCTTGCGCGGCTTCAGCTCGGTGACCTCGGCCCGCTGCTCCCCGGCCGGCTCCCCCGCCTCCTCGCCGCGCGCCTCCTTCGCCGCGCGCACACTGTTCTCCAGCGCCGCCATCAGGTCGATGACCTTGCCGCCGCGCGGGGACTCGGGCGCCTCGGCCGGGGGCAGCGCGCCGCCCGCCTTGGACGCGATCAGGGCCTCCACGGCCTCCCGGTAGTCGTCGTGCAGGGTCTCCACGTCGACCTCGCCGAGGGTGTCCATCAGGGCGTCGGCCAGATCGAGCTCCGCGTCGCGGACCTTGACGTCACTGTCCGGGGCGACGCCCTCGGGCGTGCGGATCTCGTCCGGCCACAGCAGCCCGTGCATGGCGATGACGTCGTCCACGACCCGCAGCATCCCCAGCCGCTCGCGCCCGCGCAGCGCGAACTTGGCGACGGCCACCTTGCGGCTGCGCTTGAGCGCCTCCCTGAGCAGGGTGTACGGCTTGGCCGCCGGGACCCCGCTGGCGCTCAGGTAGTACGCCGTGTCGATCTGGAGCGGGTCGATGGAGTCGGACGGCACGAACGCGACGATCTCGATGGTCCTGGCGGTGGGCAGCGGCAGCGCGGCCAGGTCGTCGTCGCTGATGGGGACCAGCGACCCGTCGGCGTCCTCGTACGCCTTGCCGATCTCCGAGGCGTCCAGCTCCTCGCCGTCCAGCTCGCACACCTTGCGGTAGCGGACCCGTCCGCCGTCCTCCGTGTGGATCTGCCGGAAGGAGATCGAATGGCTCTCGGTCGCGTTGTAGAGCTTGATCGGAATGCTGACCAGCCCAAATGAGATCGCACCGTTCCATATGGATCGCACTATTCATCCTCTTTGCCGGGATTAGTGGGATTCTCATCGTATGACGCCGATCACATGGGTGGAGGGGCGACGGGTCGCCCTCTCCCGCCTGGAGAAGGTGCTGTACCCGGCGACCGGCACCACCAAGGGCGAGGTGCTCCACTACTACGCGTCCGTCGCGGGCGCGCTCCTGGCCCATCTGCACAACCGGCCGGTGTCGTTCCTGCGCTACCCGGACGGCCCCGACGGCCAGCTCTTCTTCACCAAGAATCCCCCGCCCGGCACGCCCTCCTGGGTGAAGACCGCCGCGGTCCCGCGCTCCGAGGACAGCGGCGCGCGCCAGGTGACGGTCCCGGACCTGTCGACCCTGATGTGGGCGGCCAACCTGGTGGTGGAGTTCCACACCCCCCAGTGGCAGGCGGACGCGCCCGCGCGGGCCGACCGGATGGTCTTCGACCTGGACCCCGGGGCCCCGGCGACGGTGGTGGAGTGCTGCGCGGTGGCGCGCTGGCTGCGCGAGCGCCTGGCGGCCGACGCCCTGCACGCGTACGCCAAGACCTCCGGCTCCAAGGGCCTGCACCTGCTCGTCCCGCTGGAGCCGACCGCCTCCGCGCACGTCTCGCGGTACGCCAAGGGCCTGGCCCAGGAGGCGGAGGCGGCCCTTCCCGAACTGGTCACCCACCGGATGGCGAAGGCGCTGCGCCCCGGCAAGGTGTTCGTCGACCACAGCCAGAACGCGGCGGCGAAGACGACGGCGGCGCCCTACACGCTCCGGGCCCGTGAGCGGCCGACGGTGTCGGCGCCGGTGACGTGGGAGGAGGTGGAGTCCTGCCGCACCCCCCAGGACCTGGTGTTCCTGCTCGGGGACATCGAACCGAGGCTGGCGGCGGACGGGGACCTGCTCGGCCCCCTGATCAACCTCAACCGGGCGGGGCGGCTGCCGTGAGCCTGCGGCCGCCGGTACGGGTGGCGCTGGCGCGGTCGGTACGGGAGCTGCCGCGCGGGCCGGGCTGGTGGTACGAGCCCAAGTTCGACGGCCACCGGATGGTGGTGTTCCGGGAGGCGTCCGGGGTGGTGCTCCAGGCCCGGTCGGGCCGGATCGTCACGGCCGCGTTCCCCGACCTGGTGGCGGCGGCGCTGGAGATGCCGGCGGGGTGCGTGCTCGACGGGGAGGTGGTGGTGTGGACGGGGGGCCGCACGGACTTCGCGGCGGTGCAGCGCCGGGCGGCGGCGACGCCCGCGCGCGCCGCGCTGCTGGCGGCGCGGCTGCCGGTGTCGTACGCGGCCTTCGACGTCCTGGCCGACGGCGGCGAGGACGTACGCCGGCTGCCGTACGGGGAGCGCCGCGCCCGCCTGGTGTCCCTGCTGGCCCCGCTCGGCCCCCCGCTCCAACCGGTCCCGGCGACCCCCGACGTCGACACGGCCCTGACCTGGTACGAGACGCTCCCCGCGAGCGGCATCGAGGGCCTGGTGGCCAAACGGGACGACTCCGCGTACCGGGGCGGGACGCGGGCGTGGCGGAAGGTGCGGCACACCGAGACGTGGGAGGGGGTGGTGGTCGGGTACGTGGGTCCGGCGCGGCGGCCCAGCGCGCTGGTGCTGGTACTGCCCGGGGACGACGCGGTGACGGTGTCGACGCCGCTGTCCCCGGGCCTGCGGGCGGAGGCGGGACGGGCCGCCCTGCCCCCGGGCCCGCCGACACGGACGGCGGTGGCTCCCGGGTGGGGGGAGGTGGGGTATACGGAGGTGGAGGCGGGGGGGTTGGTGGCGGAGGTGGAGCGGGGGTCGGCGCGGCTCGGGGTGACGACGGTGTTGCGTCTGCGGGGGGTGCCGGGGGTGTGAACCGGGGGGTGGGGGCTTGCGCCTGCGGGTGGGTGGTGGGTTGCTCGCGCCGTTCCCCGCGCCCCTGAAAGGTGCGTGGTCATCTACCGGCCGGTGGGGGCTTGTCGCGCAGTTCCCCGCGCCCCTAACCCCGTCGCCGTCTGCCGGTCGTGATGGGTTGCTCGCGCCGTTCCCCGCGCCCCTCAAAGGTGCGTGGCCATCTACCGGCCGGTGGGGGCTTGTCGCGCAGTTCCCCGCGCCCCTAACCCCGTCGCCGTCTGCCGGTCGTGATGGGTTGCTCGCGCCGTTCACCGCGCCCCTCAAAGGTGCGTGGCCATCTACCGGCCGGTGGGGGCTTGTCGCGCAGTTCCCCGCGCCCCTTTCGGCACCTCCGGGCGCTGTATGTCCGGCGGTCCAGACCCTCCGGCGTTTGAGGAGCGGGGTTCGGGGCGGAGGCCTGGGTCTTCAGGGGCGCGGGGAACTGCGCGGCCGGCCCCCGCCGGCCCGCTGGCTCACACGGAGCAACAAGCCGCAAGGCCGCAGGGCCGGCCGCCGGGGTCCCGGGGGCGTGGCCCCCGAGGGGCGCCGTGCTCGGGACGTCACGTTTGCAGCCAGGTGCGCCGGTCCCGCGCCCTCCAGTACAGCCCCTCCACATCCGCCGGCTTCAGCACACCCCCCGCCCGCGCCAGCCCACCCACCTCCGAGTCCCGCAGCACCCGGACGTCCCGGGGCGGCGGCACCGCGACGTCGACCCGTGACGCGTCCGACACGACCAGCACCCCCCGCACCCCGGCCACCAGCCCCAGCGCCACCCGCTCCGCGTCCCGCCGCACCCACCGCAGCACCGGGGACGGGGCCGAGCGCCCCACCCCCACCAGGGGGTCGGCGATCCGCACCCGGCGCCGGTCCGCCGCGACCGTACGGAACGTCATGACCCCGGCGGGGCCGATCGCGAGGTGGTCCAGGACCCCGCCTCCGGGCAGCGGCACCGAGTGCAGCACCCGCCACCCCGCCCCCTCCAGCGCGTCCAGCCCCGCCCCCACCCGCTCCTGCGCCGCGAGCAGCGCCCTGCGGGGATCCTGGCGGAAGCGGCGCGGCGGGCCGTGGCCGTCGAGTTCGCCCAGGAGCGCCTCGCCGGGGCGGTTGGGTGCCAGGTCGTCGTCGGGGTGCAGGGTCAGCCGAGCCAGGTCGGCCGACGTGGGGACGGGCGGCGGACCCACCGTCACCTCGCCCGTCACGAAGGGCGCGAGCGCCTGGAGGACCGCCTCGCGGCACTCCTCCATGAGGAGGCTGACGCGTCCGCTGTCCCTGTCGTACCAGGCGGCGCTTCTGCCGTCCGGGAGGCTGACGTACAGCCGTGCCCGTCCGTGCCGGTGCACCGGAACCACCCGCAGTGCCGACATCCCGCATCACCCCCACGCCCATGGGAACAGCACCGGCGGCGCAGGGCAATATCGCGGCTCGTATAGTGCGAGCGCCACCGCGCGCGACGCGCGCCGCTTCACCTCGGGAGGGGACGTCCAATGCTCATTTGGGGCACCAAGGGATATCTGTACCAGCTCGCCATGATGACGCTCGTCTGCGGGAACTGCGGCAACCCGGCCGCCCACGGCCTGCGGAAGTACGTCACCAAGTTCACGTTCTTCTTCATCCCGCTCTTCCCGGTCTCCACCAAGTACCGCACGCAGTGCACCTTCTGCGGGATGGAGCAGCAGATCGCCAAGGAGCAGGCCGAGCAGCTCCTGGCGATGGCCGCCGGGCCGCAGCCGGGCCAGCAGCCGCAGCAGCAGCCGCAGGGCCAGATGCAGGGCCAGGCTCCGGGGGCGGCCACGGGGCAGAACCCGTACCAGCAGTAGCGGGGAAGTCCTTCGCGGCTTCCCTCCCGGCTCCCTCGCCGGCTCCTTCGCCGTCTTCTTCCCCGTCATGGGGAGTTGTGACACGGACGGGAAGGCTCCGCGACACGGCCCTCCTACGGTGGTGATCATGACCAGGTCCACCACGCCCCCTCCCGCCATCCTGCGCCCCCGCCCGCACCGCACGGCCCGGCTCGTGGCCGCCGCCGCGCTCACCCTCACCGTCGGCGGCGGGCTCGCGGCCTGCGGCTCGGGTTCCTCCGGGACCGAGGCCAAGGCCCCCGACGTCACCGTGCGGAACACCGCCACCACCCGGGCCCGCCAGCAGGTGGGTCCGCTGAAGGCGGCCGTGCCGACGCGGGTGGTCATTCCGTCCGCCGGGGTCGACGCGGGCCCGGTGCTGCGGCTGGGGCTGGACGAGAAGCAGGAGCTGGAGGTGCCGCCGGTCGACAAGGCCGAGCTGGCGGGCTGGTACACCGGCAGCGTCACCCCGGGCGAGAAGGGCGCGTCCGTGATCGTCGCGCACTACGACACGGCCGAGGGGCCCGCGCTCCTGCGTGACGTGAAGAAGATGCACGTGGGGGACGTGATCAGGATCGGCAGGGCGGACCGCTCCACGGCCGTCTTCACGATCCGCGAGACCCAGCAAGTGGACAAAACAGACTTCCCTACGAATAAGGTCTACGGGAAGACCGACCGTCCGGAACTCCGCCTCATCACCTGCGGCGGCCCGATCAAGAACGGCCACCGCTCGGCCAACATCATCTTCTACGCCGACCTGGTGAAGGTGGAGTAGCCCGGCGGCGGTGCCGCTCGCGAGTACGCCGCCCTCCGCACGACAGGAGCACCTTGACCCGCCACCGCCGCCCCCTGAGCGCAGCGCTCCCGCTGCTCGCCGCCGGCGCCGCAGCCCTGCTGCTCTCCGGCTGCGGCAACGCGGGCAGCCTGGAGGGCGCGGGCGCGACCCCCACGGCGGTCGGCCCGGTCCACCTCTGGCCCGATCTGCCCAAGCCCACGACGACGCCGCAGGACTACGGCGAGGGCCAGACGGAGCGGGTGCCCGGCATCAGGGTCCCGGGCGGCGACGTCCGCGCCCTGGACCCGGTCGCGGTCGTCCAGGCCGAGGTGCGCGCCCACCCCGACCAGTACACGGGCGCCGACGGCCTCTACGAGGAAACGGTTCGCCAGCTCAACCGCTGCCGCCAGAAACCGAAGGCCTGCCCGGTGCTGCGCGCGTACTACCGCGATCTGACCGGCGACGGCAGGGACGAGCTGATCCTCGGCATCAAGATGCCCGAGCAGCAGCTCGCCGTGCGCTGCTACATGCCCGACCGCGACGCCCTGACCCGGATCATGTCCACCTCGGACCAGCTGATCGGCGTGGAGCTGGCCGGGCGGGACGTCATCCTGCACTCGGTCTCGGCGGGCATCCCGGGGTACGAGTACCGCACCGCCTGGTCGTGGGACGACCACCAGCGCGCGATGCTGCCCACCCGCGACGAGATCATCCGGGTCGAGCCGCAGCACTCCCTCGGCGCCCGCCCCAAGAGCCCGGGCCCGTCCGCCGCCCGCTCGCCGCGCCCCACCGCGAGCGCCCGGTGAGGGCGCCCCGGCTGCCGGCCTGGACGGCGACGCTCACCTGGAAGGCCGCGGTCTTCATCACCGTGATGTGCTGCGCGCTCGCGGCGCTGCTCGGTGTGCTCGTCCACGTCTCGGTGACCCGGCAGACGGTCGGGCAGGCCCGCGACAAGGCGCTGGACAAGCTGGAGGAGGTCTCGCGCGCGTACGAGGCGGGCGAGCCGCTGCCGCCGGGGTCGGGTCTCGACCCGCAGGACCTGCCGGCCTCCCTGCGCACGCTCGCCCTCTCCGGCAGGCGCGGCACGGTCGTGGCCGACGACCGCGGCCGGCCCACCATGTGGGCGGCGGGTCCGGCCGACGGCCGGGCGATCGCCGCCTCCATCGACTACAGCCAGAGCGCCCGTACCATCACCGGCCTCGACCAGGCGATTCTCGGCTCCTCGATCCTCGCCATCGGCGCCACCCTGCTGGTGGGCGTCTTCGGCGTCACCCGGGTCACCCGCCGGCTGCACCAGACGGCGACGGTGGCCCGCCGGATCGGCGCGGGCGACCTCGACGCCCGGGTCGACGACCCCCGTACGAAGAACCCCTCCCGGCCCCAGGACGAGGTGGCCACGGTCGCCGGGGCGCTCGACACCATGGCCGGGACGCTCCAGAACAAGCTGCTGAGCGAGCAGCGGTTCACCGCGGACGTGGCCCACGAGCTGCGCACCCCTCTGACCGGGCTGCACGCGGCGGCCGAACTGCTGCCCGAGGGACGGCCCGCCGAGCTGGTACGGGACCGGGTGCGCGCGATGCGCTCGCTCACCGAGGACCTGCTGGAGATCTCCCGTCTGGAGGCGGGCAGCGAGCGGGTCGAGCCCGATCTGGAGCAACTGGGGCCGCTGGTGGAGCGCGTGGTGCGGACCTCGGGGACGGGGACGGAACTCACCGTCGTGCGCGACACCTTCGTGGAGACCGACAAGCGCCGCCTGGAGCGGGTCCTGGCCAACCTCCTGGGCAACGCCCACAAGCACGGCGCGCCGCCGGTCGAGCTGACGGTGGACGGGCCGGTGGTGACGGTGCGGGACCACGGCCCCGGCTATCCCGCCTACCTCCTCGACCACGGCCCCCAGCGCTTCAGGACCGAGGGCGGCAACAAGGGGCACGGACTGGGCCTGACCATCGCGGTCGGCCAGGCCGCGGTCCTCGGGGCCCAGCTGCGCTTCGGCAACGCCCCGGACGGCGGCGCGCTGGCGCGGCTGACCCTGCCGGAGTACGCGGACCCGGACGGCGGTCCGCCGGGCCCCGGGCACCCGGACGGGCAGGCCGGGGCCGGGGGCGCGGGAGGGGCGCGTACCCCGTCCGGCGGTCCTCGCCCCCCTGAGCGCTTTGCGGGCGGCAACGAGCGAACCTAACGTGAGCGGGGCGAGCCAAGGAGCCGCGGTGCGCGGCCCTCCCCTCCCCAGGAGGCACTGTGTCCCCACGTAACCCGCTTGCCCTGCTCGGTCTGACCCTGGCCACCGGAGCGGTCGCCGTCCTCGCCTCCGCCGCTCCCGCCGCCGCCGGGGAATCCGCGCCCAGCGCCGTCCACAAGGGCCGGGTGACGGCCTCGTCCGGCCTGTATCTGCGGGACAAGCCGACCCGCAGCAGCAGGGTGGTGGCGTTCGCGCCGTACGGCGCGATCGTCCACATCTTCTGCAAGACCCGCGGCAGCAGCGTCCACGGCAACGGCGTCTGGTATCTGCTCCAGGACGGCACCTGGGCCTGGGGCTCGGCGCACTACATCGCCAACATCGGCTCGGCGCCCCGCTGGTGCTGAGCCCGGCTCACCGTCCGAGCAGGCGCGCCTTCGCGGCCGTGAACTCCTCGGAGGTGAGCACTCCCTGCTGAGCCAGCTCTCCCAGTTGGCTCAGCAGGCCCACCAGAGCGGCGTCGGGAACGCGCGCCGCGGAGTCGGGCGCGGGCGCCGCGGAGTCGGGAGCGGGCGCCGCGGAGTCGGGGGCGGGCCGCGCGGGGCGGGGGCCGCCCACCAGGAGCCCGCGCAGCAGCGGGGTGCCGGCCGGGCGCTCCACCGGGGTTGCCGCCGCTCGGGCGGGGCGGATGAACATGGCTCAGCCTTCCTCTCGTACGGTCCCCGCCCGCGCGGCCAGGGCCGCCCTGACCTCCTCCAGGCGCTCCGGCGGGATGCGCACCGACCCGGCGACGTACCCGCCCGCGGCCCGCACCCCCCGGGCGGCCTCCTCGGCCCACAGGTGCTCGATCAAAACGACCAGCGCGCAACTGCCGGGGGCGAGCAGGCCCGCGGCCTCCTCGACGTCCTCCGGCCCGATCAGCCGTTCCGCCCCCTGCCCGGCCAGCACCCCGGCCAGCTCCTCGAACGCGTCGAGCTCGGCGGCGGACACCTCGCCCGCGGCGGTCCTGGTGACGACCAGCGCGTCGACCATCCGTACCGCGCGGGATCTGCGCACGCCCACGAGCGAGTCGACGGCTTGGACCCGCAGCCGCTCCTCGGGGAAGGCGAGGACGATGAACTCCACGGGTCCCATGGCGCGCTCCTCCGTGACGGTCCGTCAAAAGTCCCACCCCTCGGCACACTATGACATAAGGGGACACAGCGGCCCCGGCTTGCTACGTTGCCCGACATGACCGCACCGACGGCGGCGGACGCACCCCCGCCCGCCCCGCACCCCGCCGGACGCCGGGGCGTCGAGCTCTCGCTGCTGGTCTGCGCCGTCCTCACCCCGGTCTACGGATACGCCGGCGTCGGCCTCGCCAGGAGCGGCGCCGTACCGCCCGACGCGGTCCGCTACGGCGCCGGGCTCGGGCTGCTGGCCCTGCTCGCCCATCTCGCGGTCCGCTGGCGGGCCCCGTACGCCGACCCGCTGCTGCTGCCCATCGCGGTGCTGCTCAACGGCCTCGGGCTGGTCCTGATCTACCGCCTCGACCTGGAGACCCCGCACAGCGCGGCCGCGCCCTCCCAGCTCGTCTGGTCGACGGTCGGCGTCGGGCTCTTCACCGTGGTCGTCCTCCTGCTGCGCGACCACCGCGTCCTGACGCGCTACGCCTACCTCTCGGCCGCCTCCGCGCTGGTGCTGATGGCGCTGCCGATCCCCTTCCCGGCCGTCAACGGCGCCAAGATCTGGGTGCGCCTGGGCGGACTCTCCTTCCAGCCGGGTGAGTTCGCCAAGATCCTCTTCGCGGTCTTCTTCGCCGGGTACCTGGCCGCCAACCGCCACGCGCTCGCGTACACCGGCCGCCGCGTCCGGCGGCTCCAGCTCCCCACCGGCCGGGTGCTGGGCCCGATCGTGACGATCTGGCTGCTCAGCGTCGGCCTCCTGGTCCTGGAGCGCGACCTGGGCACCTCGCTCCTCTTCTTCGGCCTCTTCGTGATCATGCTGTACGTGGCGACCGGCCGCACCGGCTGGATCGCGGTCGGGCTGCTGCTCGCGGCCGTCGGCGCGGCGGCCGTCGGCTCCCTGGAACCGCACGTCCACAGCCGGGTGGAGGACTGGCTCCACCCCTTCGCCTCCATCGAGGCCGGCCGGGGCCCGGGCCAGCTCGCCCAGTCGCTCTTCGCCTTCGCGGCGGGCGGGTTCCTCGGCACGGGCCTGGGCGCCGGGCACTCGGTCCTGATCGGGTTCGCCGCGAAGTCCGACTTCATCCTGGCGACGGCGGGCGAGGAGTTGGGCCTGGCCGGACTGTCCGCCGTGTTCCTGCTGTACGGACTGCTCGTCGCCCGCGGCTACCGCGCCGCGCTGACCCTCAGCGACCCGTTCGGGCGGCTGCTGGCGGTCGGGCTCGCCTCGATCCTCGCCCTCCAGGTGTTCGTGATCGCGGGCGGGGTGACGGGACTGATCCCGCTCACCGGCATGGCGATGCCGTTCCTGGCCCAGGGCGGTTCCTCGACCGTCACCAACTGGGTGATCGTGGCGCTCCTCATCCGGATCAGCGACCGCGCGCGCACCCCGCGCCCGGCCGCGGCGGCCGGCGCGCCCACCCCCGTCCGGACGGGAAGCCGATGATCCGCTACATCCGGCGGGCGGCCGCCTGTTCTCTGGTGCTGCTGGTGGCGCTGCTGCTGAACGCGGCCCGCATCCAGGTCTTCCAGGCCGACACGCTGGACGCCAACCCCGCCAACCGCCGTATCCCGCTGGCCCGTTACGGCCAGCCGCGCGGTGACGTACTGGTGGACGGCAGGGCGGTCACCGGCTCCAAGGACACCCGCCAGCCGCTGCGCTATGAACGGACCTACACCGACGGGCCGCTGTACGCGCCGGTCACCGGGTACTCCTCCCAGGTGTACGGCACGACGCTCGTCGAGGCCGCCGAGGACCCGGTGCTCTCCGGCTCCTCCCCGCTGCTCCGGCCCCTGTGGGACGGCCTCACCCGCAAACGGCCCGCGGGCGGGCACGCGGTCACCACCATCAGGGCCGCCGTGCAGCGGGCCGCCTTCCGGGGGCTCGCGGGCCGGCGGGGCGCGGTCGCGGCCGTGGAGCCGGCCACCGGCCGGATCCTCGCGCTGGTCAGCAGCCCCAGTTACGACCCGGGGCGGCTCTCGGGGACCGGGCGGGCGGTCGAGAGCGCCTGGGCCGCGCTGAACGCGGACCCCGCCCGGCCGATGCTCAACCGGGCGATCCGGCAGACCTATCCGCCCGGCTCCGCCTTCAAGATCGTGACGGCCGCGGCGGCACTCGACGCGGGCGCCGTCACCGACGTGGACGCCCCGACCACCACGCCCGACCCGTACGTCCTGCCCGGCACCAGCACCACGCTGCCCAACGAGGCCGAGGGGTGCGGCAGGGCCTCGCTCGCGTACGCCGTCCTGGTCTCCTGCAACACGGTGATGGCGCATCTGGGCGTGAAGGTGGGGCTGGCGGGGATGCTGGAGGCGGTGGGGCGGTTCGGCTTCAACGACACGGGGCTGCGGATCCCCTCGCCGGTGGCCGCGTCCAACTTCGACCGCAAGATGGGCCCGGACCAGCTGGCGCTCTCCTCCATCGGCCAGTTCGACACCACCGCGACCCCGCTCCAGATGGCGATGGTCGCGGCGGCCGTGGCCAACGGCGGGGAGCTCAGACGCCCCTACCTGGTGGAGCGGACGACGACCGCGCGCGGCACCACGGTCGCCCTGAACGGCCCGCGCCCGCACCGCCAGGCGATGAGCCCGGCCACCGCGCTGCGGCTCCAGCAGCTGATGGTGGACGTGGTGGAGAAGGGCACCGGCACCAACGCGGCCATCCCCGGCGCGCGGGTGGGCGGCAAGACGGGCACCGCGCAGAACGGCGTGGGCAACCGGGGCCACCCGTACGCCTGGTTCATCTCCTGGGCGCGGGGCCCGGACGCGGCGCAGCCCGCGGTGGCGGTGGCGGTGGTCGTCGAGGACGCGGAGGCCGACCGCGCGGACATCAGCGGCGGCGGGGACGCGGCTCCGGTCGCGAAGGCGGTGATGGAGGCGGCGCTGGCCGGGTGAGCGTCGCCTCCCCGAGGCGTCGGCCGCGTCCGGGGACGCGGGTCAGCCCGTGGCGCCCTGGGCGATCGCCTCGTCGACCTCGGCGACCCGCGCCGTCTCCTCCCGGCCGAACCGCTCGGCGTCCAGGCGTTCGGCGATCTCCTCGTCCTCGGCCATCAGCAGGTCCAGGTTGGAGTCGCCCAGGTCCAGGACGCCCATGTCCACGTACGCCTGCTGGAGGCGCTTGCCCCACAGGCCGATGTCCTTCACGCAGGGGACGATGCGGCTGAAGAGCAGCTTGCGGAACAGGTGCAGGAACTCGTTCTGCTCCGAGAACCGCTCGGCCTCCGCCTTGGGGATGCCGAAGTTCTCCAGGACCTCCACCCCGCGCAGCCGGTCGCGCATCAGATAGCAGCCCTCGATGACGAACTCCTCGCGCTCGCGCAGCTCCGCGTCGGTGAGCTGCTTGTAGTAGTCGCGCAGGGCCATCCGTCCGAACGCCACGTGCCGGGCCTCGTCCTGCATCACGTACGCCAGGATCTGCTGGGGCAGCGGCTTGTCGGTGGTGTCGCGGAGCATGCCGAACGCGGCGAGCGCGAGCCCCTCGATCAGGACCTGCATCCCGAGGTAGGGCATGTCCCAGCGGGAGTCGCGCAGGGTGTCGCCGAGCAGGCCCTGGAGGTTGTCGTCGACCGGGTAGAGCATCCCGATCTTCTCGTGCAGGAACCGGCCGTAGATCTCGGCGTGCCGGGCCTCGTCCATGGTCTGGGTGGCGGAGTAGAACTTGGCGTCCAGGTCCGGCGCCGACTCCACGATCCGGGCGGCGCACACCATCGCGCCCTGCTCACCGTGGAGGAACTGGCTGAACTGCCAGGAGGTGTAGTGCCGGCGCAGCTCGCCCTTGTCCTTGCCGGTCAGCTTGGACCAGTAGCGGGTGCCGTAGAGGGTCATCGCCTCGTCGGGGGTGCCCAGCGGGTCGTACGGATCGACCTCGATGTCCCAGTCGATGCGCTTGGCGCCGTCCCACTGCTTGTCCTTGCCCTTCTGGTACAGGGCGAGGAGGCGCTCGCGGCCGGCGTCGTAGTCCCAGCTGAAGCGGGCCGCGCCCGAGGCGGGGACCTCCCAGAGCGGGTCCTGCGGGCCGTTCACATACAGGTCGTGCGTCGACACGTGCGGCTCCTTCGCGTCGCGGATTTCCCTGACCGACCGTTACTCGCGGGTTCAGGGGCAGGCTCACACGGTGGTAGACGCCGGGTCAACAAGTCGGCCCCAAGGGATTGACGCGCTTGCTGACAGGCAGTCTCATAAGAGTTGACCGCCGGTAACCCCCTTCGAGGCCGACTCACCGAGGTGCCCCAGCCATGACGACCGTGACGACAAGCGAAGTGCTCCGCGACGCGCTCGGACTGCTCCGGGACCGCGAGGAGGTCGCCGAGCGGCTCCTCGCGTCGTCCGCCAAGCACTCCTTCGACCCCGACAAGGAACTCGACTGGAGCGCTCCGTTCGAGGACGGCAAGTGGTTCTGGCCGCCGGAGCTGCTCTCCCTCTACGACACCCCGATATGGCGGAAGATGTCCGAGGAGCAGCGCCAGGAGCTCTCCCGCCACGAGGCCGCATCGCTCGGCTCGCTCGGCATCTGGTTCGAGATCATCCTGATGCAGCTCCTGGTGCGCCACATCTACGACAAGCCGGTGACCAGCAACCACGTCCGCTACGCGCTCACCGAGATAGCCGACGAGTGCCGGCACTCGATGATGTTCGCCCGCGTGATCCAGAAGAGCGGCTCGCCCGCCTACCCGGTCCCCCGGCTCTACCACAACCTCGCGCGCGTCCTGAAGACCGTCTCCACCACCCCCGGCTCCTTCGCGGCCACCCTCCTGGGCGAGGAGATCCTGGACTGGATGCAGCGGCTGACCTTCCCGGACGAGCGGGTGCAGAGCCTGATGCGCGGGGTGACCCGGATCCACGTGGTGGAGGAGGCCCGCCATGTCCGGTACGCCCGCGAGGAGTTGCGGCGCCAGATGGTCACCGCGCCCGCCTGGGAGCGGGAGCTGACCCGGGTCAGCTGCGGCGAGGCCGCCCGCGTCTTCTCCACCTGCTTCGTCAACCCCCAGGTGTACGAGAACGTCGGCCTGGACCGCCGGGAGGCCGTCGCCCAGGTGAAGGCGAGCGGGCACCGGCGCGAGGTCATGCAGAACGGCGCCAAGCGGCTGACCGACTTCCTCGACGACATCGGGGTGCTGCGCGGGGTCGGCCGCCGGCTGTGGCAGAGCTCGGGCCTGCTGGCCTGAGCGGACCCGGATGCCCTTCACTCCCGGCCAACCGCACGCGAGCGCCGGGGTCAAGCCGGGACACGGGGATTACGCTGCCCGTATGACCTCACCGGCCGCCACCCCCGCGTACCGCAGGCTCAGCGTCGAGGAGCGCCGCACCCAGCTCCTCGGCGCCGCGCTGACGCTCTTCGCGCACCGGGCCCCGGAGGACGTCTCGCTCGACGACGTCGCCGAGGCCGCCGGGGTCTCGCGCCCGCTGGTCTACCGGTACTTCCCCGGCGGCAAGCAGCAGCTGTACGAGGCGGCGCTGCGCTCGGCCGCCGACGAGCTCGAACTCTGCTTCGCCCAGCCCCAGAGCGGCCCGCTCACCCGCCGCCTGTCCCACGCCCTCGACCGCTATCTGGCCTTCGTCGACGAGCACGACACGGGGTTCTCGGCGCTGCTCCAGGGCGGCAGCGTCGCCGAGACCTCCCGGACCACCGCGATAGTCGACGAGGTGCGCCGGGCCGCCGCCGAGCAGATCCTCCTCCACCTGGGGGTGGAGAGCCCGGGTGCACGGCTGCGGATGATGGTGCGCACCTGGATCGCCGCCGTCGAGGCCGCCTCCCTCATCTGGCTCGACGAGGAGAAGCAGCCTCCGCTGCCGGAGCTGCGCGACTGGCTGGTGGACCATCTGGTGGCCCTGCTCACCGCGACCGCCGCCACCGACCCGCAGGCCGCCGCCGTCGTCCGGGCGGCCCTGGCCCTGGAGTCCGGCGACGGCCCGGCCGGCCTCCTTGCCCGCCGGGTGATCCCGGTCCTCTCCGACGCCGCCCACCTGCTCTGACGCGAGCGGCGCGGGCGGTGGTGGTGTGACACTTGGGGCGTGCAGAGCGAGAACACCCTCTTTGTCGGCGGCCCCCTCGACGGGCGCGTCCTGCCCGTCCTGCTCGGCCCCACGGGCAAGCCGCCCCAGTGGTACGAGGTCCCGGTCCCGGACGCCGGCGGCGGCCCGCCGGCCGTCCACGCGTACCGGCTCGAACCCGCCGGGCACAGCAAGCGGCTCGGGCTGCCGCGCGGCTGGAAGTACGCCTACGTCCCCGAGGGGCGCGAACCGCGCCGCTGGCCCTGGAGCAGGCCGAGGCCCCGCGCCTAGGGCGTGCCCGCGGTGTCCGCGGGGCGCGATAGGCTCGCTGGTCCACGCCGTGCCGCAGGGGGAGTTGAACCATGGAGGCGCTGACCGCCGAGGAACCGCGCGAGCTCGGTCCGTACCGGATGCGGGCCCGACTGCGCGAGACCGGCACCGCCCGGGTCTACCTCGCCCACGGGGCGGACGGGCGCGGGGTCTGCGTGACCGCCGCCCGTCCCGACCTCGCCGCGCTGCCCGCCTTCCGCACCCGCTTCCGCGCCGAGGCACAGGCCGCCGAACGGCTTGCCGGCCCCTGGGTGCCGCCGGTCCTGGCCACCGGGCCCGAGGAGTGGCTGCCGTGGCTGGCCACCCCGTTCACGGCCGCGCTCACCCTCGCGGAGGCGGTGGCGCTCGCCGGACCGCTGCCCGAACCGGCCGTGCGCACCCTGGGCGCGGCGCTCGCCGCCACTCTGGAGCGGGCGCACGCGGTCACCGGCGAGGCCTTCCAGGGCCTGGGCCCCGACGTCGTGCTGCTCACCGCCGAGGGGCCGCTCGTCACCGCCTTCGGCGTGCTCGGCGGCGCCAGCGCGGCCAGCGCCGGTGAGGGCGGCCGGCTCGGCGTCACCGTCGGCTATCTGACGCCGGAACAGGTCGCCGGGGAGCAGCCCGGCCCGGCCGCCGACGTCTTCATGCTGGGCATGCTCCTCGCGTACGCGGCCGGGGGCGCGGGGCCGTTCGACTCCGGCCCCGCCGACGCGGCCGCCCACCGCATCGCGCACGCCGTCCCCGACCTCACCCCGGTCCCGGCCGCCCTGCGTCCGCTGCTCGGGCGCTGTCTGGCCAAGGCGCCCGGGGCGCGCCCGGCCCCCGCCGAGGTGGCCGCCGAGCTGTCCCCGAGCGGGGCCGCCCCGCTGCCCGGCGCCGGCTGGCTGCCCCCGCGTCTGACGGCCGCGATCGCCGAACGGGCCGCGCAGGCGCGGGAGTTGCCCGGCGCCGTGGTGGCGGACCGGGTGCCGCCGCCCGCCGCCGTGCCGCCGCCCGCGCCCGTGACGAACGGCCTCCCGGCCGCTCCCCCACAGCCCGCCCGGGCCCCGCTGCCCCTGCCCGTACCGCCGGAGCGCGCCCCCGCGACGGCCGGGTCCGCCGGGGGCGGCCTCGCCCGGTTCACCGGCGACCGGCGTTCGCTGCTGACGGCCGGACTCGCGGCCGCGGCCGGACTCGCGGTCGGCGCGGCCGGGGTGCTGGCGTTCGACGGGGACGGCACGGACGCCGAGACCCCCGCCGCCGACAGCAAGCCCGCCGCCCTCCCGAGGCCGGTGCCCGGGGCTCCCCCGGCCCCCCGCTGGGGGTACGCGGTCCCCGGCGGCAAGCTCCTGGGCACCCCGCTCGTCCAGGGCGCGGTCCTGGTCGTGCCCGGCGCCGCGCTCACCGGAGTCGACCTGCGCACCGGCCGCCAGTTGTGGCACCGCCCCGAACTGGCCGGGGTCGCCCAGCTCCAGCAGGCGGGCACCGACCCGGCGGTGGCGTTCGGCGTCGGCCCCACCGAGTTCACCTGGTTCGCGGTGGCGGACGGCGCGGTCCGCCAGAAGGTGCCGTACACCCGGCTCGCGCCCGGCATGGGCACCCCCGAAGTGCGCGCGCACGACGGCACGACGGTGTGGTTCACCGCCACCGTCGGCAAGGACACCTCGCTGTACGCGTACGACATCGCCACCCGCACCATCCTGTGGCGGCGCCCGTTGGGCCGGGGCGAGACCTTCGCGTGGACGGCCGTCGTCGGCGGCCGGCTCATCGCGCGGCGCCCGGCGGCGAGCCCGCCCAAGGGCGCCAAGCAGGTCCTCGCGGAGTTCTTCGCGGTCGACCCGAAGACGGGCAAGGACCTGTGGTCGCGGTCGTACGGCGCGGTGCTGCCCACCGACACCGCGGAGCTCTCGCCCGACGGCGTGCTGCTCACCACGGCCGGCGGCGGCCTCCAGGCGTTCGACCTGGAGACCGCGAAGCAGCGCTGGCAGCGCGCCAGGGGCACGACGCTCTACGGAACGCCCCTGCTGGACAAGGCAGTCGTGTACGCCCCCGACAACGGGACGAGGATCGCCGCGGTCGCGGCCGCAGACGGCCGCGAGGCGTGGGTCGCCTCCACCGACCTGGCGCCCGTGGGCGCGGTGGAGACCCGCGCGGTGGCGAGCGCCTCCGGCCGTACGGTCCTGGCGCTCGACCCGTTCCAGGTGACCGCCCTGGACGCGGCGAGCGGTGAGCGGCTGTGGAAGTTCCAGGACGCGGGCACCAAGGAGCAGTCGGCGGACCGGGGAGGCTACCGGGCGGTGGCGGCGGGCCCGGACACGGCGGTGGTGTGGCACGGGACGACGCTGTACGCGCTGCCGGTGCGGTAGCCGACCCCGGCCCCCTCGGCAAGCGCCCGCACCGGGGTACGGCCGGACGGGGGGACTATTCGCACCATTCACCCGGCTCGGCGCGCACCGCACCGGATCACCGTGCCACCATCCGACCGGAGGTGATCACGTGTCAGAAAGATCCCTGCGTACGGTGTGCACGGCGGCGGCCGTCGCGGCGGCGCTCGTGTCCGCGGTCCCCACGGCGCAGGCCGCGCCCACGCCGCCGCAGAGCCCGGTGACCGGCCTGCTCACGCAACTGCGGACGCTGTACCGGCAGGCCGAGGAGGCGTCCGAGGCGTACAACGCCGCCGAGGAGCAGCTGAAGGCGCGCGCGGCGGACGAGAAGAAGGTGGCGGCCGGGCTGACGAGGGCGCGGACCGAGCTGGCCCGCAGCCGCGAGGCGGCCGGGCGCCTGGCCCGGGAGCAGTACCAGGGCCGCAGCGATCTCTCCACGTATATGCGGCTGCTGCTGGCGCGCGATCCGCAGGGGGCCCTCGACCAGGACCATCTCATGCGGCGCGCCACGGACGGGCGCCGCGTCGCGCTGGCGCGGCTGGCGCGCACGGAGAAACAGGCGGACGCCCTCGCCCGGGAGGCGCGCAAGGCGCTGGACGAGCAGGCGGCGCTGGCCGCGCGGCAACGGCGCGCGCGGGACGAGGTGCGGGCGCGGCTGAACGACGTGGAGGGCCTGCTGGCGTCGCTCAGCGAGGAGCAGCTGGCCGAACTCGCCGCGCTGGAGCGGGAGGGCACGGCGAAGGCCCAGCGGGACCTGCTGGCGACGGGGGCGCTGAGCGGGGTGCGGGCGCCGTCGCCGGAGGGGGAGGAGGCGGTGCGGTACGCGGTGGGGCAGGTGGGCAAGCCGTATGTGTGGGGCGCGGAGGGGCCGGGCTCGTACGACTGCTCCGGCCTGACCTCGCAGGCGTGGGCGCACGCGGGACGGACGATCCCGCGCACCTCGCAGGAGCAGTGGGCGTCGCTGCCGCGGGTGCCGCTGCGGGCGCTGCGGCCCGGGGACCTGGTGGTGTACTACCCCGGGGCGACGCACGTGGCGCTGTACGTGGGGGACGGGATGGTGGTGCAGGCGCCGCGGCCCGGGACGCGGGTGAAGGTCTCGCCGATCGCGTCGAACCCTCTGCTGGGGGCGGTGCGGCCGGATCCGGGGGTGGGGGGTGTGCGGGGGTATCGGCCCTTGCGGGTGGTGGTGGGGGAGGGTTCGGATGAGGGGTACGGGGAGGGTGACGCTCCTGCGGAGGAGTAGCCCCCACCCCGCCCGTTCCCTCAACCCTCCGGGGGTGGGGGTGGGTGGAGGCCCGGTTCCCCGGGGGCTGCGCCCCCGGACCCCCTCTCGTGTCCGGCTGCGGCCCGGTGGGGGCCGATCGCGCAGTTCCCCGCGCCCCTAAAAGCCTCGGCTCCGCCATCGCGTCCACCCTGACGGCCCCCCGGCTGGGGGCGCGAGCAACCCCCACCCCCCCGTACCCAAACACCAAGCCCTGAAGGGGCGCGGGGAACTGCGCGAGCAACCGACCACCACCCGCAGCCGAACAACCGGCCCCTTCAGGGGCGCGGGGAACTGCGCGACCAGCCCCCCACCCACCCGCAGATGAACATCGGCCCAAAAGGGGCGCGGGGAACTGCGCGGGCAACCCACCACCACCCGCGGCCCGGCAACGGGTCCGGGGCTACGCCCCGGAGGCCTCTGCCAGGTACGCCGCCGCCTTCTCCTCCTCGAAGAAGAAGTTCTCGAAGTCCGACGGGTCGTCGAAGCCGTTCGCGAAACGGTCCGCCACCGGCTGGAGTTCGGATGCCGCGCCGATCAGCCGGAGGACGTGCTCCGGCGGCGCCCCCAGCATCGCGTTCGTCCACTTCACCACGGGCTGCGCGGTCGCCCAGTACCGCTCGAACGTCCCCCGCATCCACGCCTCGTCGAACGCCTCCTCGCCCCGCTCCAGAATGGACGCGAGGTAGGACGCCGCGCACTTGGACGCCGAGTTGGAGCCCTGGCCGGTGATGGGGTCGTTGGCGACGACCACGTCGGCCACGCCCAGGACCAGGCCGCCGCCGGGCAGCCTGCCGACGGGGTTGCGGACGGTGGGGGCGTACCGGCCGGCCAGCGTGCCCCCGGCGTCCGTCAGTTCGACCTTGGTCGCCCGCGCGTACTCCCACGGGGTGAAGCGTTCCATCAGCTCCAGCGTCAGCGACAGGTGCTCGCCGGGGTCCGTGACCCCCTGGAAGACGTCCAGCGGGCCGCCGGGGATGCCCTCCCAGAAGAGGATGTCGGCCCGGCCGGACGTGGTCAGCGTCGGCATCACGAACAGCTCGCCCACCCCGGGGACCAGGTTGCAGCGCACCGCGTCGAAGTCGGGGTGCTCGGGGCGCGGGCCGAGGCCGTGCACGTAACTGACCGCGAGGGCCCGCTGCGGCTCGGTGAACGGCGAGCGCGAGGCGTCGCGGCCGAACATGGACACCAGCTCGCCCTTGCCCGCCGACACCAGCACCAGGTCGTAGGTGCGGGCGAAGAAGTCCAGGTCGGAGACGGCCGCACCGTGGATCACCAGCTGGCCGCCGCGCTGCGCGAACGTCTCCATCCAGCCCGCCATCTTGACCCGCTGGTCGACGGACTGCGCGTAGCCGTCGAGGCGGCCGACCCAGTCGATGGGCCGGGAGGCGTCGGGGGCGGCCACCGAGACGCCCAGGCCCTCGATGCGCGGGGCCTGGGACTCCCAGAAGTTCAGGCCGAGGTCCCGCTCGTGCTGGAGCGCCGTGTGGAACATGCACTGCGTCGACATGACCCGCCCGGAGCGGATCTCGTCGGCCGTGCGGTTGGACATCAGGGTGACCTCGTACCCCTTCGACTGGAGTCCGAGGGCCAGCTGGAGCCCGGACTGGCCGGCCCCGACTATCAGGATTCTCCGCATGCGAATGTGCTCCGATACGTCAGCAGATATGAGAAAGAGGAAGGTGCCCGCGCCCCGGAGGACCGCGCCCCCGCGGGGCCGCGTCCCGCTATTCCGGCAGCTCGTCCAGCGCGTGGGCCACCAGTCCCAGCAGCGACTCGATCACCGTGATCCGGTCGCGCGCGTCCATGATCACGACGGGGATGTGCGGCGCCACCGTCAGCGCCTCCCGGACGTCCTCCGGCTCGAAGGACTCCGTTCCCTCGAAGTGGTTGACCGCCACGATGTACGGCAGGCCGCAGCTCTCGAAGTAGTCGAGCGCCGGGAAGCAGTCGGAGAGCCGGCGGGTGTCGGCGAGCACCACCGCGCCGATCGCCCCGCGCACGATGTCGTCCCACATGAACCAGAAGCGCTGCTGGCCGGGCGTGCCGAACACGTACAGGACGAGGTCGTCGTCGAGCGTGACCCGGCCGAAGTCCATGGCCACGGTCGTGGTGGTCTTCTCCGGGGTCGACGACAGGTCGTCCGTGCCCTCGCTCGCCTGGGTCATCACCGCTTCCGTCTGGAGCGGGGTGATCTCCGAGACGGACGACACGAACGTCGTCTTGCCCACGCCGAAGCCGCCCGCCACGACCACCTTGGTGGCGATGGGTGCCCGGGTGCGGTCCTGCTGCCAGGGCCGCAGCTCCTCGTCGGCGGACAGCGCGGGTGCCGGGGGCGCGTCCGGCACCAGGAGTTCAGAGGCGGCGGAGTCCACTCATGACCCTTTCGAGCAGCGCGCGGTCGGGCCGCCCGGAGCCGTGCCCGGTCCCGTACACACGGATTCTTCCCTGGTCGGCCAGGTCGCTCAGCAGCACCCGGACGACCCCCAGCGGCATGCGCAGCAGCGCCGAGATCTCCGCGACCGTGCGCATCGCACGGCAGATCTCCACGATCGCCCGCATCTCCGGCATCAGCCGCATCGGTGACGCGCCCAGCGCCCTGCGCTCCTCGGGCGCCTCGATGGCCGCCACGAACGTCTCCACGAGCAGGACGTGGCCGAAGCGGGTACGACCGCCGGTGAGGCTGTACGGGCGGACCCGGGCCGGTTTGCGGCCGGCACCTCGTATCGGCAGTTCGGGGGCGGACGAGGTCACTGGACGGCCTCCATCGACTGGCGCAGCTCGCTGCGGAGTTCGGGGGTGAGCACGTGTCCGGCGCGGCCGACGAAGAGGGCCATGTGGTACGCGACGACGCTCACGTCGCAGTCCGGGGTGGCGTGCACCCCCAGCAGCGAGCCGTCGCTGATCGACATGACGAAGACGCTGCCCTCCTCCATGGCGACCACGGTCTGCTTGACGCCGCCGCCGTCCATGAGCCGCGCGGCCCCGTGGGTGAGGCTGCCGATGCCGGAGACGATGGTGGCGAGGTCGGCGCTGGAGCCGCGCGGGCCCTCGGGGCGGGGCTCGGTGCGGGTCTGGCGCTGGTCCGGGTCGGACGAGAGCAGCAGCAGGCCGTCGGAGGAGACGACCGCCACCGACAGCAGGCCCGGCACCTCCTCGACCAGGTTCCGCAGCAGCCAGTGCAGATTGCGGGCCTCGCTGCTCAGTCCGAACGTGCCGGTGCCGGTCGCGGTCAACTGCGTGCCTCCTCGACTGTCTCCCCCGTCTGTGGCCTCTGGTTCTTCTGCTCTTCTTCGCTCGGTGTACGCGGGACTTCCTGGATCTCGGTCTCGGCGTGCCGGCGGCCCTCCAGGGCGCCCTGCTGGAATCCGCCGAGCCGCTTCCGCAGGGCGTCGGCCATCTCCGCGCCGCCCTTGCGCGGGGCGGGGGCGGCGGGGCCGGACTTGACCACCTTCGGGGTGCGCTTGGGCAGCCCCTTGTCGGTGACGCGCTGGGCGGGGACGGCCGGGGAGGGCTCGGGCTCCGGCGCGGTGTCCGGTCGCCTCTTGGTTTCCGGTGCCGGTGCCGGTGCCGTCTCCGGTGCCGCTTCCGTCTCCGGTTCCGTCTCGTCGGCCGACGGTGCCGGGAGCCGCATCTCGAACGTGGGCTCGTCGACCCGCTCGTGCGCCTCCGCCTCAGCCTCTGTCTCAGCCTCTGTCGCCGCCGCGGCTTCCGCCTCCGCGTCGGCCGGGACCGGGGCCTGCGCCGGGGCGGGCGTCTGCTTCGGGAGCGGGATCTGCGCGGTGCGCTCCGCCCGCTCGGGCAGCACGTTGGAGTTGGCCTCCGCCAGCGCGCCGGGCAGCGTGAAGCGCGGGGCGTCGCTCTGCGCCGGCACCGCGTGCGGCGGCGCGGCCGGGGGCGTCTTCGGCAGGAGCGCCTCGGGCAGCACGACCACCGCCGCGAGGCCGCCCTGCTTCTGCTCGCGCAGCTCGATCCGCACCCCGTGGCGCCGGGCGAGCAGCGCGGCGACGTGCAGTCCGAGCCCGCCGGACTCGGTCCCGGGCTCCCCCGGCTCGTACGAGGAGGGGTCCGCGAGCCGCATGTTCAGCTCGGTGCGGCGGGCGGGGCTCACGCCGATGCCCTCGTCCTGGACGGAGAGCATGACCTCGCCGCTCTCCAGCTGCCAGCCCGAGAGCTGGACCTGCGCGTCCGGCGGGGAGAAGGAGGTGGCGTTCTCCAGGAGCTCGGCGACCAGGTGGCTGAGGTCGTCGGCGGCGAACCCGGCGACCTGGGCGTGCGAGGGCAGGGCCTGGATGACGACCCGCTCGTACCGCTCGATCTCGCTGACGGCGGCCCGCAGCACGTCGACGAGCGGGACCGGCCCGGGGTGGTTGTGGTGGTGCTCGGCGCCCGCGAGGACCAGCAGGTTCTCGCCGTGGCGGCGGATGACCGTGGCCATGTGGTCGAGCTTGAAGAGCGTGGCGAGCTGGTCCGGGTCCTGCTCGCGCTCCTCCAGGCCCTCGATGATGCCCAGCTGGCGCTCGACCAGGCCGAGGCTGCGCAGGCCCAGGTTGACGAAAGTGTGCTGCACGGTCCCGCGCGCCCGCTCGACCTGGGCGGTCAGCTCCCGTACGGAGGCGGCGAGTTCCGCGCGTTCGGCGGCGAGGTTCGTACGGTCCTCGCGGGCCTCGTCCAGCTGCGCGGCAACGGTGTCGGCGCGGCCCGCGTGCTCGCGCAGCCGGTCGTGGAGCGTGTTGAGGGAGCGGACGACCTGGGCGAACTCGTCGTTGCGGCCGGTGAAGCGGACCGGCTCCTCCGTCTCGGGGGCGCTCGCGAGCCGGGCCGCGCCGCGCCGGAGCACCGCGAGCGGCCGGGTCAGGCTGCGGGCGCTCGCGGAGGAGATGCCGACGGCGAGCAGCAGCAGCGCGCCGACCAGCGCGACCCGCAGCTCCAGGCCGGTCACGTCGTCGTCGCGCAGCGACTCGAACTGTTTCACCTGGGCGGCGGCGAGCGCCGACTCGGTGCCGCGCATCCGGTCGATGCGCGCGGTGAGCGCGGCGGCGACCTTGTCGGCGCCCAGCCTCCGGTCGGCGGAGCTGAGTTGCGGCTGGTCGGTGAGGCGGGCGAGGTAGCGCTCGGCGGCGTCCACGTCCGGGCCGGTGACCGTGGTCGAGAGCTTCTCGCGGGCGGTGGCGGGGGCGGCCTGGTCGAAGTCGGCGAGCGCGGCCTGCTCGCGCACCCGCGCCTGCTGCCCGGCGGCGCTCAACGCGTCCCGGGTGCGCCCCTCTTCGCCGTCGCCCGCGTCCTTCTGGACGTACCGCCCGGTGATCGGGTCGTAGACCGGGGCGGTGGCCTTCTGCGGGACCGAGAGCGCGGCGACCAGCAGGCCCCGGGTGGCGGAGGCCTGTTCGACGGCGCGGCCGAGGTCGGCCGGGGCGCGGGAGGCGCCGGCGGCGCGCGGGGGCGTCCGGGCGGCCAGCTCGTCGGCGAGGCCGAGCAGCTTGCCGATCACGTCGGAGTACGTGCGGTGGGCCTCCAGAGCCGTGCCCTTGCCGGTGAGCGCGGTGCGGCGCAGCGAGGGCACGGTGGCCAGGTCGCGGCCGAGGGCGGCGGGCGCGGTGGCGCGGATCTCGTCGATGCGCCGGTCGACGCGGGTGGCGCGGTCCTTGAGCGCGGCGTCCTCGCGCGGGTCGCGGCCGCCCGCGATGTACGCGGTGAGGTCGTCGCGTTCGTCGGCGAGGGCGTGGGCGAGGGTGACGGCCTGCTGGTCGAGTTCGGCCAGGGTGACCAGGCGCTGGGACTCGTTGAGGTCCGAGGAGGCGGTGAGCAGCGCGGGGGCGCCCGCGCCCAGGACGGTGAGGGAGACCAGGGCGACCGAGGTGACCAGCCGGGTCCGTACGCGCACGGGGCGCGCGGCGCCCGTGGCGCCCTTGACGGTCTCGCCGTCCTTGCCCCGAGGCCGCTTGTTCTGCACCGGTGCTCTCAATCTTGACTCGTCCACCATGAAGCCGAGGTGACGACCGGTCATGCGTCTCTTGCGTCGTATGCGACGCGTTCCCACCCCTGCACGGCTTCCGACCATTCCAGTGGTTTTGGGAAGGAGGCATGCAACATCCACTCCGCCACCCGAACGAGTGAACAACACTCGGGAGTTGGCGTTCAACTCCCGCGGAATGCCCGCCCCCGCTCGTGTGGGAGGCCGGTTGGAACTTCCGCGCGGGCTTTGGCAGGATGCCCGCCCACAGCTTCCCGGGGGGCCTCCCGCACGGGCCGCGACGCCCGGTCCCCCCAACTGGTCCAGGCCAATTGGGGGTCAAGGGGGCGGAGTGGAGGGGTCGTGCAGACTGGCTCCATGCGCATCGAGCTCGCCACGGCCCCCGGAGACCCCGCACGCCCCAACGAGGACTGGGCCGCCGCCGCGCTGCCCGCCGCCGGGCGGGGCGGCGTGCTGGTGGTGCTGGACGGGGTGACCCCGCCCCCGGGCAACGGCGACTGTGTGCACGACGTGCCCTGGTACACCGCCCGGCTCGGCGGCGCGCTGACCGAACTGTCCGGTTCGCGGCGCGACATACCGCTGACCGCGATCCTCGCGGAGTCCATCGGGCGCACCGCCGACGCCCACCGGGGCACCTGTGACCTTTCTCACCCGCGCACACCTCAGGCGACCGTGGTCCTGGCGCGTTGGGACGAGGAGGCGGTGGAGCATCTGGTCCTCTCCGACTCCGCGCTGCTCCTGGAGTCACCGCACGGCGCGGTCCGGGCGGTCCTGGACGACCGGCTGGAGCGGCTGCCGGGCGACCTGCTCGTCTCGGACGAGGTGGCCGACGCCCGCGCCCGCAACAAGCAGGGCGGTTTCTTCACCGCCGCCGCGGACCCCTCGGTGGCCGAACGCGCGGTCACGGGGCGTACCCCGGTACGGGACGTACGCGCGCTCGCCGCGCTGACCGACGGCGCGACCCGGTGGGTGGAGACCTTCCGCGAGGGCGACTGGGCGGGGTGCCTGGCGCTGGTGGCCAAGGCGGGACCGCGGCGGCTGATCGACCGGGTGCGGGAGCTGGAGCACGCGGACGCCGACGCCGGCCGTACGTATCTGCGGCGGAGCAAGACGCACGACGACGCCACCGCCGTGTACGTGGAGCTCTGAGGCGCGGCCGCCGGGCCGGGGTGCGCTTCCGCCGCGTGGTTCGGCCGCTTCTAGGGGCGCGCGGCGCCCGGCTCCTGCATGTCCGCCCTGGCGTTCAGCTGGTGCAGCAGCCGCGCCAGTTCCGCGATCTCCCCGCGGTCCCAGTCGGCCAGCTTGGTGACGTACTGGGCGCGGCGGGCGTCGCGGACCCGGCGGAAGCGGTCCAGGCCCTCCTCGGTGAGGCGCACCAGCGAGGCGCGCCCGTCGGCCGGGTCCGGCTCGCGCGCCACCAGGCCCAGGTCCTCCAGGGCGCGCAGCTGGCGGCTCATGGTCGCCTTGCCCACGCCGAAGTACGCGGCGAGTTCGGTGGCCCGCTGCGGACCGCCCTCCTCCAGACGTACGAAGAGCCCGTAGGCCGCGGCCTCCAGCTCGGGATGGACCGCGCGGGCCATCTCGCCGGAGGATGCCCTGGCACGCCTCAGGAAGACCGCCAGCTCGCGTTCGAGTGCGAGAAACTCCTGGTCCGGACCGTGCACATCAGCTCCCATTCCACGCTGCCTGGACGGGACAGTATTTCCCAGTCCCCCGGGGCCGGGGCCCCCGGCGTCGTCCACCGGGGGCCCTTTGGCTCAATCACGCGTCGCGGGGGTGGGGGTCCCCCCTGTTCGAGCGGAGTCGAGAACGCGGGGGAGCGTTCAGCAGGTGCCGGCCGGCCGCTCCCGGGTGACCAGGTCCGTCCAGCCGGTGGTGCCGTCCAGCCACACGACCCGGCGGCCGCCCGCGGCGGACGGGTAGAGCTGCTCACCGCGGTTGCACGACAGGCGCTCCTTGCGGGTGCCGTCGGCGCTGAGCTGCCACAGCTTGGGCAGGGTCTCGTTGCGGTACTGGGTGTCCGGCAGCGTGGTGTTCACCGTGACCGCCTCGTCCGAGGCCGTCAGGTCGAACGGGATCAGCGCGCCGGGCCCGGCCTCGGGGCTGAGGTCCACCGCGCCGGTGCCGTCGGGGTTCGAGCGGCGCACCGCCAGCTGCCCCTGGTCGGCGATGTTCTCGTCGACCAGCCAGAACACGTTCTTGCCGGTGATGCCGGTCTGGCCGATCGCCTGCGGCTCGCCGAGCTGCTGGACGAGCCGGGCGCTGCCGGTGGCGAGGTCGTACGTCTCCACGCCCAGCTTGTAGTCGTCCCCGCTGCGGTAGAGCTTGGCGTACGCGATCCTGCCGTCGCGCAGCGAGGGGAGCGCGCTGCCGACCTCGTACCCGCCGCCGTCCACGAGGGTGGGCTCGCGGTCGCCGGGCCTGAGGAAGCCGACGTGCCGCCCACCGAAGGTGTCGAAGACCTCGAAGACCACCGTGCCGTGCTCGACCCGCAGGTTCTGGACGGTGGTGGACGAGGTGTAGAGCGTCCTGACGGGGCCGCCGGCGAGCGGCCGGGAGAGGATGTCGACGCTGGTGGCGCCGAACGCGGCCCACACCACCGTGGTGCCGTCGGTGGCCGGATACACGTGGTAGCGCCCGTCGTTGGGGCTGATCAGCTTGGGCGTGCCCCGGCCGTCGACGCGTCCGGCGTAGACCGAGTAGGCCTCGGTGCCGTCGTCGTTGGACTGGGAGGTGGCCCACCAGCCGCCGCCGGCGGCCGTGCCCGTGCCGGTGGTGTCGACCTTGCCGAAGAGGCGGTCGGAGTCGACGCCGAGGGCGTTCTCCCAGCCGGGCACGATGCCGTGGGCGCTGAACGACCGCTTGACCACGTTCCGCTGCCTGGCGGAGAGCCCCATGTCCTTGGCGGCAGCGACCACCGCGTCACGGGCCTCGGTGTAGCCGTCCAGCGGCGTCATGTACGTGGAGAGCGCCTTGTAGACGAGCCGGTCCGCGAGGAAGGGGTCCTTGGGGTCGAGGTCCTGGCGGATGTCCCACAGGGCGCCCGAGAAGATGGTCGAGTTGAGGTGGACGCCGCCGTTGTCGGTGGAGAAGGTGACGCCGAGGTAGTCCTTGGACGTGGTGCGGCCGTCGTTGAGGTCGCGGAAGGCGCAGTCGCGGGGCTTGGCGGTGCGGCACAGGTCCTCGCCGATGAGCCCGGAGTCCGGGTCGTCCATCTTCGCGCCGCTCGCGGTGGTGTCGATGGCGTTGCCGAAGTAGTCCGCGAGCGCCTCGTTGAGGGCGCCGGACTGGCCCGCGTAGACGAGGTTCGCGGTGTTCTCCACCACCCCGTGGGTCATCTCGTGGCCGACGACGTCGAGGTCGGCGGAGAGCGTCCGGTACTGCTCGTCGCCCGCGCCGTACACCATCTTCTGGCCGTCCCAGAAGGCGTTGACGAACGGGCCGCCCGCGTAGGTGACGCCCACCAGCGAGTTGACGGCCATGCCGCGCCCGTCGAGGCTGTCGCGGCCGTGCACCTTCTTGTAGTAGTCGTAGACCTGCCCGGCCGCCCAGTGGGCGTCGACCGCGCCCGACTCGGTGGCGTCGCCGCTGTAGTGGGGGGACGGGCTGGTGAAGTCCTTGAGCCCGTCCGGCCAGCGCCCCGAGGCGTCGTCGACGTCGACCGCGCGGGCGTCCCAGGTGTGCAGGGTGTTCTTGCTGGTGGCCGCCATGCGCGCGTGGTCGACGAGGCTGTACCGCCGGTTCGCCCCGTCGTAGGCGACCTCCAGCGGGACCTGGTCGCCGTTGGAGCGGACGCCGGTGCCGCTGGTGCCGGGGCCGGGCGCGGCGGGCGCCTGCCGCACGGCGTCCGCCCCCGTCCCCGTCGCCGCCGCCGGGCGCGGTGAGCCGGGCCGGTCCGCGGCGAGCGTCCTGATCAGGCTGTACTGGAGCACCGGGAAGCCCGCGCGGGCGTCGACGTACACGTCCTGGAGGACCGGCCGGCCGGTGGCGGGGTCGGTGCCGCGCACGGTGACCCGGTAGGTGAGGACGCCGGCGCCCCTGGGGACGACGACCAGGCCGCCGGCCCGGCCGCTGAGCGCGGCCGCCGCACCGCTCTTCGCGCCCGCGGAGGGCCGGACGTCCTTCTTGCCGAGGGTGGCGCCGCCGAGCCGGGCGGCGACGGAGGAGACGGCCCGGCGCACGGCGAGGTCCTCGGTGACCGTCGCCGTCGTGGGAGCGGTCAGACCGGTGAAGTACTTGCCGGAGGTGCCGGTGACGACGCGCCTGCCGTCCTTCTTCTCCATCCGCACCACGTACTGGCCGCCGAGCACCTCGACGCCGTGGTGCCTCTGCTGGAGCCGTACGGTCTCGTCCGCGCCCTGGCGCAGGGTCTGGACGGGGGTGAGGTCGCGGCCGGGGTCGGCTATCCGGTAGCGGCTCTGTCTGGCGGCGAGGTGGCCGCGGGCCGCGTCGGCGGGCGCGGCCTTCGCGTCGGCGCTCTCGTGGAGGCCGTCCACGAGGGCGGGCGTCTCGGTGCCGGTGCCGGGCACCACGTCGGCGGCCGGCGGCACCTGCGGCGCGGGCGCTGCCTGGGCCGCCGGTACGGCGGTGGCGAGGAGGGCGGCGGCGCCGAGGAGGGCGGCGGCGCCCGCGCCCCGGACCGGTGAACCGGCCGTCCTGCTCCCCCGGGTGCGGCCTGTTCCGGCTCTGCCTGCTCTGGGCTTGTGCAAGGTCGTTCCTCCACGGGCCGATGCGAGGTGCCCCCCGCGGACGGCGTCGGCCGCGCGGGAGGCCGGTGGCGCCGGTGGGCGCCGACTGGTCATGACCATGCAAGCCCGGGAGGCGTGAACTCCTCAATGGGGCCTCTGTGTTGGCGGGGGCGCTTTGGCGCGAACGCGACCCGGGGCATCGCCCGGGAGCCGGGCGGCACGGCCGGGACGCGGCGCCCGGCGGCCAACCGCCCACGGCTGAAAGTTACTTGCGGACCGTTGCGGTCGCCCCAGCTCGCGCCCGCCGCGGCCACCCCGCCACAGGCATGGGCCAATGACAGTCCGGCAAGCTCTTTCGCGTCACGGTCTACGTGCGTAGCTTTTTCCGTATGACATGTCCACAACGACATGTCGATCCCCAGGCACGTCCCCCCACCCTTCGCCTTTCGGAGGCACGCAATGCCCGTGCACAGACCCGGAACGGCCCGTCGCGGTCCCCTCGCCGCGGCCGGAATCCTCCTCCTCTCCCTCGCCCTCCTGCTGACCGCGCCCGGCACCTCGACCGCGGCCGGGATCCCCGCCCGCGGCTCCGCCACCCTCGGCATGGGCGTCGCCGCCCACGACGGCACCGGCCCCCTCCCGCGCGACACCCGGACCATACAGACTGTGCAGTTGGAGGGCGTCGACACCAGCAGCCACAACGGCAACGTGGCCTGGAGCACCCTGTGGAACAGCGGGGTGAGGTGGGCCTACGTCAAGGCCACCGAGGGCACGTACTACACCAACCCGTACTTCGCCCAGCAGTACAACGGCTCGTACAACGTCGGCATGATCCGGGGCGCGTACCACTTCGCCACGCCCGACACCGCGAGCGGCGCCGCCCAGGCCGACTACTTCGTGGACCACGGCGGCGGCTGGTCGCGCGACGGCCGTACGCTGCCGGGCGCGCTCGACATCGAGTGGAACCCCTACGGCGCCGCCTGCTACGGCAAGTCCGCCGCCGGGATGGTCAGCTGGATCCGCGACTTCGTGAACCAGTACCGGGCCCGCACCGGACGTGACGCGGTCATCTACACCGCCACCAGCTGGTGGACCCAGTGCACCGGCAACTCCGGCGCCTTCGGCTCCACCGACCCCCTGTGGATCGCCCGCTACAACACCGACCCGGGCGCCCTGCCGGCCGGCTGGGGCTACTACACGATGTGGCAGTACACCTCCTCGGGACCGACGGTCGGCGACCACTCCCGGTTCAACGGGGCGTACGACCGGCTCCAGGCCCTCGCCAACGGCTAGGGAACACCGGTCCGACGGCCCCCGGCGCGCCGACGCGCGCCGGGGGCCTGCCCGTGCCGCGCGCCGTCATACGACAGGATGGTCACCATGCGCGTGCTGCGAACGGTGGGGCGGGTGACCGCCGCGGGGATGCTCGCCCTGGTCACGGGGTGCGGCGGGTCGGCCGTGTCGGCGCCCCAGCAGGACCGGCCCGACGAGGCGCCGCCCGCGCCCGCCCCGCAGTCCTCCGCCACCGCCACCGCCGGACTGCCGTTCGTGGGCGTCCTGGTCGACGGCGACAAGCACTGGTGCACCGCCGCCGTCGTCGCCGGCCCCCGGGGCAACGTCGTGGCCACCGCCGCGCACTGCGCCGACGCCGGGTCGGCGGGCTCGATGGAGTTCGCCCCCGGTTTCTCCGGCGCGGGCAAGGGCTCCTTCCCGTACGGGACCTGGAAGGTCAAAGCCGTGCAGACCGACGCGCGCTGGTCCGACGACGGCGACGACTCCGTCGACTACGCGTTCTTGACCCTGGAACCGGACGCCCGCGGCCGCAGCGTGCAGAGCGTGGTGGGGGCCGCCCAGCCCGACTGGGGTTCGGGGCCGCGTCGCCGGGTCACCGTCGTGGGCTATCCGGACGAGGACCACAACCCGGAGAACCGGCCCATCGCCTGCACCACCGACACCCGTCCGGACCCCGATCTGGCGAGCGACGTACGGATCGACTGCGCCGGATTCTGGACCGGCACCAGCGGCAGCCCCTGGCTGGCCGATCACCGCGGGCCCGACCGCCCCGGCCGTCTCATCGGGGTGCTGAGCGGCGGCGACACCGATGTGGCCTCCACCGCCGTGCTCTTCGACGCCCGTGCCCGGCGGCTGTACGAGAAGGCCGCGCGGGCGTAGCGCCCGCGCGGCCTTCTCACCGCTCCCCGCTCACACCGCGACCGGCACCGGCACCCGCGCCGGGGACAGCGCGATCTGAAGGACCTGGCGGACGTCGCTGACCGGGTGGACCTCCAGCTTCTCCAGGACCTCCGCCGGGACGTCGTCGAGATCCGGCTCGTTGCGCTTGGGGATCACCACCGTGGTGATGCCCGCGCGGTGCGCGGCGAGCAGCTTCTGCTTCAGGCCGCCGATCGGCAGCACCCGGCCGGTGAGCGAGACCTCCCCGGTCATCGCCACGTCGGTGCGCACCAGCCGGCCGCTGAGCAGCGAGGACAGCGCGGTGACCAGCGTGATGCCGGCGCTCGGGCCGTCCTTGGGGACCGCGCCCGCGGGGAAGTGGACGTGCACGCCCCGGTCCTTGAGGTCGGCCACCGGCAGCTCCAGCTCGGCGCCGTGCGAGCGCAGGAAGCTCAGGGCGATCTGCGCCGACTCCTTCATCACATCGCCCAGCTGGCCGGTGAGGGTCAGGCCCGCGGCCCCCGTCTCCGGGTCGGCCAGGGACGCCTCGACGAACAGGACGTCACCGCCCGCCCCGGTCACGGCGAGGCCGGTGGCCACCCCGGGCACCGAGGTGCGCCGCTCCGCCGGGTCCTGGGCGGACTCGGGGACGTGGTGCGGGCGGCCGATCAGCGCGCGCAGATCGTCGGGCGTGACCGTGAAGGGGAGCTCGCGCTCGCCGGTCTCGTGCTGGGCCGCGACCTTGCGCAGCAGCCGGGCGAGCGAGCGCTCCAGGTTCCGCACGCCCGCCTCGCGGGTGTACTCCCCCGCCAGCTTGCGCAGGGCCTCCTCCTCCAGGACGACCTCGCCGCCGTCGAGCCCGGCCCGCTCCAACTGGCGCGGGAGCAGGTGGTCGCGGGCGATGACGACCTTCTCGTCCTCGGTGTAGCCGTCGAGGCGGACGAGCTCCATCCGGTCGAGCAGCGCCTCCGGGATGGCCTCCAGGACGTTCGCCGTGGCCAGGAAGACGACGTCGCTCAGATCGAGCTCGACCTCCAGGTAGTGGTCGCGGAAGGTGTGGTTCTGCGCCGGGTCGAGGACTTCGAGCAGGGCCGCGGCCGGGTCGCCGCGGAAGTCGGAGCCGAGCTTGTCGATCTCGTCGAGCAGCACCACCGGGTTCATCGACCCGGCCTCCTTGACCGCCCGTACGATCCGGCCGGGCAGGGCGCCCACGTACGTACGCCGGTGGCCGCGGATCTCGGCCTCGTCCCGGACGCCGCCGAGGGCGACGCGGACGAACGTGCGGCCCATGGCGTGGGCCACGCTCTCCGCCACACTCGTCTTTCCCACACCGGGCGGGCCGACGAGGGCGAGCACCGCGCCGCCGCGCCGGCCGCCGACCACGCCCAGGCCCCGGTCGGCGCGGCGCTTGCGGACCGCCAGGTACTCGGTGATGCGCTCCTTCACGTCCTCCAGGCCCGCGTGCTCGGCGTCCAGGACCGCGCGGGCGCCCGCGATGTCGTAGACGTCCTCCGTCCGCTCCCGCCAGGGCAGTTCCAGGACGGTGTCCAGCCAGGTGCGGATCCAGGAGCCCTCGGGGGACTGGTCGCTGGAGCGCTCCAGCTTCTCGACCTCCTTGAGGGCGGCCTCGCGGACCTTCTCGGGCAGGTCGGCGGCCTCCACCCGGGCCCGGTAGTCGTTGGACTCCTCGCCCTCGGACTCGCCGTTGAGCTCGCGCAGCTCCTTGCGGACGGCGTCGAGCTGGCGGCGCAGCAGGAACTCGCGCTGCTGCTTGTCCACGCCCTCCTGGACGTCCTTGGCGATGGCCTCGGCCACGTCCTGCTCGGCGAGGTGCTCGCGCAGGTGGTCGGTGGCGAGCCGGAGCCGGGCGACCGGGTCGGCGGTCTCCAGGAGCTCCACCTTCTGGGCGGTGGTGAGGAAGGGTGAGTAGCCGGAGTTGTCGGCGAGGGCGGAGACGCCCTCGATCTGCTGGACCCGGTCGACGACCTGCCAGGCGCCGCGCTTCTTGAGCCACTCGGTGGCGAGCGCCTTGTACTCCTTGACCAGTTCGGTGACCTGGCCGGGCAGCGGTTCGGGGACGCTCTCCTCGACCTGGGCGCCCTCGACCCACAGGGCGGCGCCGGGGCCGGTGGTCCCGGCGCCGATGCGCACCCGGGCCACGCCGCGGATGAGCGCGCCGGGGTCGCCGTCGGAGAGCCGGCCGACCTGCTCCACGGTGCCGAGCACGCCGGTCGCGGCGTAGGCCCCGTCGACGCGCGGGACAAGCAGCACCCGGGGCTTGCCCGCCGAGGGACCGTCGGCCCGGACCGCGGCCTGTGCGGCTTCGACGGCGGCGCGCACCTCGGTGTCGGACAGGTCCAGCGGCACGACCATCCCGGGCAGCACGACCTCGTCGTCGAGCGGCAGCACAGGCAGGGTGAGCGGTGCGGACGAGTGAGCCATGATCTCCCCTTCGGCAGTCAAGTTGAGCTATGCCGACTCAATGCATGTGAGCCCGGGAATGTTCCCCCGGCCATGTTCGCTCTGAGCGATCATCTCTTGTAAGAGTCACATCACTGAAAGGACTATTACCACCTCGTACGTTCGCAAGGGGGCGGTCATGGAGTCGGTACCGGAGCTCGTCGAGGCCTGGACCAGGGGGTGGGTGGTCTCGCGCGGCGCGGCGGCGCCGGTCGCCGAGCCGTGGGGCTGGAGCATCGACGTCGGCCGGGTCGAGCAGGTGTGCCGGCACGTCCTGCCCGAGCCCGACGAGGCCTCGGTGCGCAAGCTGGCCCGCGCGGCGGCCGTGCCGGGCACCTGGCTGAAGCTCTTCGCGGACGACGACACGGTCCGGCCGTGGCTCGGCCCCGGCTGGGCGTACGACCAGCCCGGCTTCCTGATGACGGTGCCGCTGGCCCCGGCCGAGGCGCCGGTCCCGGCCGGTTACACGCTCACCCGCTGGACCACCGGCGGCGTCCTGCGCGTCCTGGTGCGCACCGGGGACGGCCACTTCGCCGCCCGCGGCCAGATCGCCCCCACCGGCACGACCGCCGTCGCCGACCGGATCGAGACGGCGCCCGGGCACCGCCGCCGGGGCCTGGGCAGCGTCGTCATGCGCACGCTCCAGAGCGGCGCCCACGCCGCGGGGGCCACCATGGGCGTCCTGGTCGGCACCCCCGAGGGCCGGGACCTGTACGGATCGCTCGGCTGGACGACGCGCTCGCCCATGGCGAGCCTGTACTTCGCTCCCACCGATCCGGCATCCTCGGCTCCATGAGCCTCTTGGGCAGGACCACCACCACCGGAGCACTGCTGCTCGCCACCCTGCTCGCGGCGACGGCCTGCGACTCCGGCGACTCGACGGCGGACGGCGCCTCCAAGTCGCCCACCCCGGCGCCGAGCACGACCCTGAGCGCCCAGCCGCCGGCCACCTCCCCGGCTCCGGGCACCTCCCCGGCGGGCACGGCCACGGCCACGCCGCCCGCCCGGCAGGGCCAGTTGCTCCGGCTCGTGGTGAGCGGCGGGTTCGCGGGGGTGCACAACGAGCTGGTGGTCAAGGACGACGGCTCGTACACCTCCACCCGCCGGGACGGGCAGAAGACCACCGGCACGCTGACGCGGGAGGAGCTGGCGAAGCTGCGCGAGGCGCTGGTGGACGCGGACTTCGCGCATCTGCCGCCGCGCCCGACCGGGCGCCCGATCGCCGACGCGCTGATGTACCAGTTCACGTACGAGGGACACGTCGTCCTCGCCGACGACGTGCACCAGACCCCGGGGCTACGGGCCGTGCGGGCCCGGCTGCCCGTCGGCTACCGCTGACGGTCCGCCGCCGGACCGGGCGGCCCGGCGCAGCACCGGCCAGCAGACGACACCGACGAGCAGGGCGGTCGGATGGCCCCAACTGGCCAGCGGGTCCGCCATGTCCAGCAGGTCCTGGGTCAGGAGCACGGCCATCACCCCGAGCACCGGCCACCGCAGCAGCGGGGGCAGCAGCCCGGCGAGCGCGCCGACGCTCGCCATCAGCCCGAAGCTGATCCCGTAGTCCAGGCGGTGCAGCGAGGAGTCCGGCAGCTGCCCCGCCGCGACGGAGACACCCACCGGCACCTCGGTGACCAATGTCGCCACCACATGGCCGAGCAGGAACACCCCGGCCGTGCGCAGCCCGCCGACGCGGCGCTCCAGGGCGGTGAGGATGAAGACGAAGCCGACGGCCCACGGCGAGGAGATGCCGCCCGCGATCCACAGCGCGCTGGCCACCAGCACCAGCACGGGCGTACGCGTGAGGTGCTGCACGTCGGTGCTGGAGCCCTCGAGGAGCGTACGGACCGTGTCCGGGTCGCCGAACTCCATGTAGAGCGAGGTCAGGAGCAGCAGCAGGGTGTACCCGAAGGTGAAGGGCGTGCCGGCCGGGGTCGGTACGAGGCGGGCGGCGCGACGCCACACATCGCGCGCGCCCGGTCCGGCGGGCGCCCCGGGGCTCCGGGCCGCGTCCGCGCCGCCGCTCACGCGCACGGCGGGGCCGGCGGCCTCGCGGTCGCGCGCGGCGTCCTCGCCGAGGACGGCCTCGTCGTCAAGTTCCGTCGGAGGGGCCACCGCGACGTCCCCGTCCTCCACTGCCCGGTCGGCCGTCTCCTCGGCCGTCGGCCGCTGCCGCGGGATGCCGTCGAGCAGGTCCGCCCGTTCGCGCGTTCTCTCAGGGTGCACCGGTGAGGCCCCTTCCACCGGGCGCCCCGCTCGCACCCGGAACCACAAGCCACGCCGGTGATCGTCCGGCCTTGCTGCTTACGCTTGTACAACGCTCACCCTCTGCGAACGCTCCCGTCCGCGTCTATGACTTGTGCCACATCGGACAACCTTCGACGCAGGCCGCGCGTCGGCCTTCGAGCCGTTCGCTCCGCATCATGAGGAGGTCCTTCGATGTCCATCGCCGACCCGATCGCCGCCCCGGTCGTCCTCGACCGGCGCGAGGGCCCGTACGGGGAGGTGGTCCTGCGCCGGCGCGGTCCGCACTTCGAGATCATCGCCAACGGCACCTTCCTGATGGACACCTCCGACGGACGCTCGGAGCGGCTGCTGGTGGACGCCGCGTACGAGGCGCTGGCGGACCGCCGCGAGCGGCCCTCGGTGCTCATCGGCGGGCTCGGCGTCGGCTTCTCCCTCGCGCACGCCGCCGCGAGCGGGCGGTGGGGCCGGATCGCCGTGGTGGAACGCGAGTTGGCCGTCATCGACTGGCACCGCTCGGGCCCCCTCGCACCCCTCTCCGAAGCCGCCCTGGCCGACCCCCGCACCGAGGTCCTGCACACCGATCTGGTCGCCTATGTGAGGAGTGCTCCGGACACCTTCGACGCGCTCTGCCTGGACATCGACAACGGCCCCGACTGGACCGTGACCCGGAGCAACGACAGCCTCTACTCCCCCACCGGCCTCGCGGCCTGCCGGGACCGGCTCACTCCCGGCGGAGTGCTCGCCGTGTGGTCCGCGCAGCCGTCGCCCGCCTTCGAGGAAGCTCTCCGTAATGCCGGATTCCACGGGGTTAGGACCGAAGAGATCACAGTTGCCCGGGGCGTCCCCGACGTGGTCCATCTCGCCGTTCGCCCTGCGTAGCCGGGACGCGGCCGGTGCCTCTAGTCTCTGACCGACACGAGGGATCACCCCACGGATCCCCGGAAGCAATATCAGGGCGGGGCGATGGAGCAGGCACACACCACCCACAACGGCGTAGCGGCCACCCCCGGCGCCCAGCGCCGGGTGCTGGTCGTCGAGGACGACACGACGATCGTCGACGCCATCGCGGCGCGGCTGAGGGCCGAGGGCTTCCAGGTCCAGACCGCCCTCGACGGCCCGGCGGCCGTCGACACCGCCGAGGCGTGGCAGCCGGACCTGATGGTCCTGGACATCATGCTGCCGGGCTTCGACGGGCTGGAGGTGTGCCGCCGCGTGCAGGCCCGTCGGCCGGTCCCGGTGCTGATGCTGACGGCCCGCGACGACGAGACGGACATGCTGGTCGGGCTCGGCGTCGGCGCGGACGACTACATGACCAAGCCGTTCTCGATGCGGGAGCTGGCGGCCCGGGTGCACGTGCTGCTGCGCCGGGTCGAGCGGGCCACGCTGGCCGCCGCCACCCCGCGCACCGGCATCCTGCGCCTGGGCGAGCTGGAGATCGACCACGCGCAGCGCCGGGTCCGGGTACGCGGCGAGGACGTCCACCTCACCCCGACCGAGTTCGACCTGCTGAGCTGCCTGGCGAACACCCCGCGCGCGGTGCTCTCGCGCGAGCAGCTGCTCGCCGAGGTCTGGGACTGGGCGGACGCCTCGGGCACCCGGACCGTGGACAGCCACATCAAGGCGCTGCGCCGGAAGATCGGGGCCGAGCGCATCCGCACGGTCCACGGCGTGGGATACGCGCTGGAGACCCCGGCGCCATGAGCCGGGCGGCGGCCGGGGCGGTGCACGGACGGACCCGGCGGGACGGGCCCCGGGGCCGGGCCCGCGACCGGCTGCGCGAGCGGCTGAAGGGCGGGCTGCGGGAGGTCTCCATCTCCATCAAGACCAAGCTCGGCTCGCTCGTCGTGGTCTCGGTCTTCATCACCACCGGGCTGCTGATGGTGGCCGTGCAGACCCGTACCGAGCTGCGGTTCATCACCGTCTTCTCGGTGATCGCCACCCTGCTGATCACCCAGTTCGTGGCGCACGGCCTGACCGCGCCGCTGGACGAGATGAACACCGTCGCCCGGGCCATCTCTCACGGCGACTACACCCGGCGGGTGCGCGGCGCCGACCGCCGCGACGAGCTCGGCGACCTCGCCTCCACGATCAACCGCATGGCGGACGACCTGGAGGCCGTGGACCGCCACCGCAAGGAGCTCGTGGCGAACGTCTCGCACGAGCTGCGCACCCCGATCGCGGCGCTGCGGGCGGTCCTGGAGAACGTGGTGGACGGCGTCTCGGCCGCCGACCCCGAGACGATGCGCACGGCCCTGAAGCAGACCGAGCGCCTCGGGCGCCTGGTGGAGACCCTGCTGGACCTCTCCCGCCTGGACAACGGCGTCGTACCGCTGCGGGCGCACCGCTTCGAGGTCTGGCCGTACCTGTCGGGCGTGCTCAAGGAGGCCAACCTGGCCGCGTCCCGGCGCGGGCTCTCCTCCGGCTCCGGCAACCACACCCGTACCGACGTCCATCTGCACCTGGACGTCTCGCCGCCGGAGCTGACCGCGTACGCGGACCGGGAGCGGCTGCACCAGGTGGTGGCCAACCTCATCGACAACGCGGTCAAGCACTCGCCGCCGCACGGCCGGGTCACCGTACGGGCCCGGCGCGGCCCGCAGCCCGAGTCGCTGGACCTGGAGGTCCTGGACGAGGGCCCGGGCATCCCGAAGTCGGAGTGGCACCGGGTCTTCGAGCGGTTCAACCGGGGCGACGCCTCGGCGCCGCACGGGCCGGGCAGCGACGGCGGCACGGGACTCGGCCTGGCGATCGCCCGCTGGGCGGTGGATCTGCACGGCGGTCAGATCGGCGTGGCCGAATCCTCACGCGGATGCCGTATCCAGGTCACCCTTCCGGGAGCACCCCGGGCGACGAATTGACGTAGGGTTCGAACCGGAAGCACACGTTCTGCGTGTGGGTAGGTACGAGCACATGGTCTTCGGACCGTGGGGCACACGGTCCTCGGGGCCGTGGCCGCTGCGAGGCGTACCCAGAGGAAGCAGAACCTGATCTGTTTCCCGCCAAATCCTGCCCTGAAACTCGCTTTCCGGTGTGACTTACGCGACTGTGGCACGCCCGGTCTGCACCTCCAGGCCAGGGAGGCGTAGCCTTGATTCCCGCTGTCCATCACCTTGTGAAGCGGAAGAGGGCGGTTGCCGCCGTGTCGTCTCAGTCCCCCAGTAATTCGAGCGTCTCGACCGACCAAGACGGGCAGGGCAAGAACCCTGCAGCCGGCTTCGGTGCCAATGAGTGGCTCGTCGACGAGATCTACCAGCAGTACCTCCAGGACCCCAATTCGGTCGACCGTGCCTGGTGGGACTTCTTCGCCGACTACAAGCCGGGTGCCTCCGGCACGGCGGACAAGCCTGTCGAGGGTGCTCCCGCCGCAGCCGCGGGGGCTGCGGTAAGCGCCCCCGCCGCAGCCCCGGCCGCCCCGGCCCCGGCCCCCGCCGCCCAGGCTCCGGCCGCGCCCGCGCAGCCCGCGGCCGCCGCCCCTGCCCAGGCCCCGGCCCCGGCGCAGACCCCGGCTCCGGCTCCGGCTCCCGCGAAGGCCGCTCCGGCGCCCGCCGCGAAGCCCGCCGCCGCTGCCGCCAAGGCCGCCCCGGCGACCGAGGCCCCGGCCGGTCCGGAGTACGTCACCCTGCGCGGCCCCGCCGCCGCCGTGGCGAAGAACATGCACGCCTCCATCGACGTCCCGACCGCCACCTCGGTGCGCGCGGTGCCGGTGAAGCTGCTGTTCGACAACCGGATCGTCATCAACAACCACCTCAAGCGCGCCCGGGGCGGGAAGATCTCCTTCACCCACCTCATCGGGTACGCCATGGTGCAGGCCATCAAGGCCATGCCGTCGATGAACTACTCCTTCACGGAGAAGGACGGCAAGCCCACCCTGGTCAAGCCGGAGCACATCAACTTCGGTCTCGCCATCGACCTGGTGAAGCCCAACGGCGACCGCCAGCTGGTCGTCGCGGGCATCAAGAAGGCCGAGACGCTCAACTTCTTCGAGTTCTGGCAGGCCTACGAGGACATCGTCAAGCGGGCCCGCCAGGGCAAGCTCACGATGGACGACTTCTCGGGCGTGACGGTCTCCCTCACCAACCCGGGCGGCCTCGGCACCGTCCACTCCGTGCCGCGTCTGATGCCCGGGCAGTCGGTCATCATGGGCGTCGGCTCGATGGACTACCCGGCCGAGTTCCAGGGCACCTCCCAGGACACCTTGAACAAGCTGGGCATCTCCAAGGTGATGACCCTCACCTCGACGTACGACCACCGCGTCATCCAGGGCGCCGCCTCCGGCGAGTTCCTGCGGATCGTCGCCAACCTCCTCCTCGGCGAGGACGGCTTCTACGACGGCATCTTCGAGTCGCTGCGCATCCCCTACGAGCCGGTCCGCTGGCTCAAGGACATCGACGCCAGCCACGACGACGACGTCACCAAGGCCGCGCGCGTCTTCGAGCTGATCCACTCCTACCGGGTCCGCGGCCACGTCATGGCCGACACCGACCCGCTGGAGTACCGCCAGCGCAAGCACCCCGACCTGGACATCACCGAGCACGGGCTCACCCTGTGGGACCTGGAGCGCGAGTTCGCGGTCGGCGGTTTCGCGGGCAAGTCCCTGATGAAGCTGCGCGACGTCCTCGGCGTGCTGCGCGACTCGTACTGCCGCACCACCGGCATCGAGTTCATGCACATCCAGGACCCCAAGCAGCGCAAGTGGATCCAGGACCGGGTGGAGCGCTCGCACTCCAAGCCGGAGCGCGAGGAGCAGCTGCGCATCCTGCGGCGTCTGAACGCGGCGGAGGCGTTCGAGACGTTCCTCCAGACCAAGTACGTCGGCCAGAAGCGCTTCAGCCTCGAAGGCGGCGAGTCGGTCATCCCGCTGCTCGACGCGGTCATCGACAGCGCGGCCGAGTCGCGTCTGGACGAGGTCGTCATCGGCATGGCCCACCGCGGCCGGCTGAACGTCCTGGCCAACATCGTCGGCAAGTCGTACGCGCAGATCTTCCGCGAGTTCGAGGGCAACCTCGACCCGAAGTCGATGCACGGCTCCGGTGACGTCAAGTACCACCTGGGCGCCGAGGGCACCTTCACGGGCCTGGACGGCGAGCAGATCAAGGTCTCGCTGGTCGCCAACCCCTCGCACCTGGAGGCGGTGGACCCGGTCCTGGAGGGCGTCGTCCGCGCCAAGCAGGACGTCATCAACAAGGGCGGCACGGACTTCACGGTCCTGCCCGTCGCCCTGCACGGCGACGCGGCCTTCGCGGGCCAGGGCGTGGTGGCCGAGACCCTGAACATGTCGCAGCTGCGCGGCTACCGCACCGGCGGCACGGTCCACATCGTCATCAACAACCAGGTCGGCTTCACCGCCGCCCCGGAGTCGTCGCGCTCCTCCATGTACGCCACCGACGTGGCCCGCATGATCGAGGCGCCGATCATCCACGTGAACGGCGACGACCCGGAGGCCGTGGTCCGCGTCGCGCGGCTGGCCTTCGAGTTCCGCCAGACGTTCAACAAGGACGTCGTGATCGACCTCATCTGCTACCGCCGCCGCGGTCACAACGAGGGCGACAACCCGCAGTTCACCAACCCGCAGATGTACAACCTGATCGACAAGAAGCGCTCGGTGCGCAAGCTGTACACCGAGTCGCTGATCGGTCGCGGCGACATCACCCTGGAAGAGGCGGAGCAGGCGCTCCAGGACTTCCAGGGCCAGCTGGAGAAGGTCTTCGCCGAGGTCCGCGAGGCCACCTCGCAGGCGGGCGAGATCCAGTCCCCGGAGCCGCAGGCCGAGTTCCCGGCGGCGGTGAGCACCGCGGTCTCCCAGGAGGTCGTCAAGCGCATCGCCGAGTCGCAGGTGAACATCCCCGACCGGATCAAGGTCCACCCGCGGCTGATGCCGCAGCTCCAGCGCCGCGCCGCCTCGGTCGAGGACGGCACGATCGACTGGGGCATGGGCGAGACCCTGGCCATCGGCTCGCTCCTGATGGAGGGGACCCCGGTGCGCCTCTCCGGCCAGGACACCCGCCGCGGCACCTTCGGCCAGCGCCACGCGGTCCTGGTCGACCAGGAGACCGGCGAGGACTACACCCCGCTGATGTACCTCACCGAGGAGCAGGCGCGGTACAACGTCTACGACTCGCTGCTCTCCGAGTACGCGGCGATGGGCTTCGAGTACGGCTACTCGCTGGCCCGTCCCGAGTCCCTGGTGATGTGGGAGGCGCAGTTCGGCGACTTCGTCAACGGCGCGCAGACGGTCGTCGACGAGTTCATCTCCTCGGCCGAGCAGAAGTGGAACCAGACGTCCGGCGTCACGCTGCTGCTTCCGCACGGCTACGAGGGCCAGGGCCCGGACCACTCGTCCGCCCGCCCCGAGCGCTTCCTCCAGATGTGCGCGCAGAACAACATGACGGTCGCGATGCCGACGCTCCCGTCGAACTACTTCCACCTCCTGCGCTGGCAGGTGCACAACCCGCACCACAAGCCGCTCATCGTCTTCACCCCGAAGTCGATGCTGCGTCTGAAGGCGGCGGCCTCCAAGGTGGAGGAGTTCACCACGGGCGGCTTCCGTCCGGTGATCGGTGACGAGTTCGTCGACGCCAACGCGGTCCGCAAGGTCGTCTTCTGCGCCGGCAAGGTCTACTACGACCTGAAGGCCGAGCGCGAGAAGCGCGGCGCGACGGACACGGCGCTGATCCGTCTGGAGCGCCTGTACCCGCTGCCGGGTGCGGAGCTCCAGGCCGAGATCGCCAAGTACCCGAACGCCGAGAAGTACCTGTGGGCCCAGGAGGAGCCGGCGAACCAGGGCGCCTGGCCGTTCATCGCGCTCAACCTGATCGACCACCTGGACCTGGCGGTCGGCGCGGACGTCCCGCACGGCGAGCGCCTGCGCCGCATCTCGCGCCCGCACTCCTCGTCGCCCGCGGTGGGCTCGAAGAAGCGGCACGAGCAGGAGCAGGAGCAGCTGTGCGCGGAGGTCTTCGACGCGTAGCCGCCGGACGCGGCCGCCGAGTCCGGGCGGCTGTGCGCCCGGGGCGGTAGCTGTACGGAGGGCCCGGCATCCCGAGGAATCGGGGTGCCGGGCCCTCCGGCGTACGCGGGCGCCGGGTCCTCCGGCGTACGCGGGCGCCGGGTCCTCCGGCGTACGCGGGCCCGCTAGGCGCCGCCCCCGGGGTCGTCCCGGGGCCCGTCCCCGTGTTCGGCGCTGTGTCCGGCCCTGTGATCGGCGCTGTGTCCGGCCCTGTTTTCGTCCGCGTCCCCGTCCTCGCCCGTGTCCCCGACCGCGTCCTCGTCCGCGCCGGGCCTGGGCGGCACCCGTATGGTGACGGCCCCGCTGGCCAGGTCTATGGGGCCCCGCCCGGGGTCGGCGTCCCCGACCTCGTCGAGCGTGATCTCCAGTCGCCGCCGCTCCTCCTCCTCGTGCCGCTTGCCAGGCGCGAAGAGCTCGTTCATGGCCGATCCGAACACGAGCGGTCACCTCCGGTATGTGGTCCCGTACCCACATAACGCCGCGCGGGGGCTGTCAGATCCCGATCATGGCGGGCAATACCGGGCCCCGGGCGCGGCCCTCCGCCCCTGCCCCTCCTACAGCAGCCCCAGCGCCTTCTTGCTCTCCACGTACATCTGCACCAGCTGCGGCCGGTGGGAGCGGAACGCGAGGGGGAAGCTCGCGAGGATCTCGTCGTAGCCCTCCGCCTCCCGCGGGTCCTCCAGGAGGCCGAAGACCAGGTGCCCGCCGGACTTGGGGCTGCCCTCGGTGATCGCCGTACGGAGGCGGTCGACCTCGTCGGCGGGGACGCCGGGGAAGAGGTCGCGGACGACCGGCTCCTCGGTGTCCAGGTGCCCGGCCAGGATGTCGCGGACCTTGCGCGCCGCCGTCGTGCCGGCCTCCGCGGCCCGCTTCACCGCGGGCGAGTCCTGCTCGTCGCCCGCCTCGTTGGCGGCCGACAGCAGCTCCACCGCCCGGCTCAGACCGCCCAGCTCCCGGTCCAGCTCCGCGTGCTCCTCGTCGAGGGTGTCGAACGCCGCCACCGAGTCCGGGTACAGCCCGTGCAGGACGGGCCAGAACAGCTCGTCCTCCGACTCGTGGTGGTGGTGGGTGAAGTCGATGAGCCACTGCGTCGTGTCGATCAGTTCCTTGACGCTGACCTGGTCGCCCTCGCCCAGGCGCTCGAAAGCGTTCGCCACCAGTTCCGTTCCCCGCCGCAGGATCGCGTGCACGGCGAGGAACTCCTGATACATACGGGCGCCCGGGTTGTCTGTCGCGGCGGTCATGTCGAGTATCCCCCAGTTATTTGACGCTCATGGACCGAACACTGCCGCGAGGGTACGCAAAAGCTCCGCGCGCCCCATAGGGGTGTTCGACTGCGATCACCCCGCAGTTGAACGCACGCGGTCACCGTCGCTTTCTTCCGAAAGACGACCGTGTTTCCACCGTACCTATTTTTCCTTTTCTTCCACAGAGCCAGGCTCTGTGCAATTCTTGATCCACGCCGGGAGAAAGTCCGGTGCATTCGAGAGACACACAAGCGACGCTCTAGTGAAACTCCATTTTGCTGGAATTGGGAAGGACGACATTCGATGACTCGGCCCGTCGTGGCGGTGACCGCCGACCTGACAACGGTGAATTGGAACATTTGGGGAGAGGTGCGGGTGGCCCTTCTCCCGTGGGAGTACATGGAGAAGGTCCACGAGGCCGGCGGAGCCCCGGTCCTCGTGCCGCCGATTCCGGACGCGGTCGACGAGGTGATGGCGCGGGCCGACGCCCTGCTCATGAGCGGCGGGGCCGACATCGATCCCGCTCTTTACGGTGCCGAGCGCGAGAAGTTCACCTTCCCGCCGCACCAGGCCCGGGACACCGCCGAACTCGCGGCGCTCGCTGTCGCCGAACGGCGCGGGATTCCGGTGCTCGGCGTCTGCCGCGGCCTCCAGCTGATCTCCATCATCCGCGGCGGCACGCTCGACCAGCACCTGCCCGAGCATTCGCCGGCCGTGCCCGGGACGTACGAGCCGCGCGAGATACAGGTGAAGCCGGACTCCCTGCTCGGCAGCGCCCTCGGGCCGACCGCCACCGTCTACTGCCACCACCACCAGGGCATCGACAAGCTCGGCGCCGGTCTGGTCGCCACCGCCTGGTCGGACGACGGGGTCATCGAGGGCGCCGAGGCCGAGGACCCCTCCGCCCCGTTCCTCGCCGGGCTCCAGGCCCACGGTGAACTCGGCAGCGACACCCTCCCCCTCTTCGAGGCCTTCATCGAGGCCGCGAGGAAGCAGCAGCGGTAGGGAGAGGGAGGGAGGGGCCGGGGCCGGACGTCCCCGGCCCCGCCCTCCCTCTCCTCCCCACGCGAAAACGGCCCGCTCACCGCAACGTCCTTGCGGTGAGCGGGCCGTCCGCCGTCGAGCCGTCCGCCCGACCGCCGGCCGTCGGGGGTGTCGGCCGGCACCAGCAGCTGTACGGGGGTGATCAGCTGTTGGGGTCGGCAACCTGGCCGATGGCCACGTGCAGACGGTTCCACAGGTTCGCGGTGGCGACCGAGAGGACGATCGCCGCGAGCTGCTGCTCGTTGAAGTGCTTCGCCGCGTCGTTCCACACCTCGTCCGAGACCGCGTCCTCACGGTCCGCGAGGCGGGTCACGGCCTCGGAGAGCGCCAGGGCCGCGCGCTCGGCGTCCGTGAAGTAGGGGGTGTTGCGCCAGGCGGCCACGGCGAACAGACGCTCGTCCGAGGTCTCGCCGGCGGCCTTCGCCAGACGCGGGTGACGGTCCGCGTTGGCGCCGTCGCCGTTGATCTGGCTCGCCCGCAGATGCAGCAGCTCAAGCAGCTTCACATCGACGCCGGGAACTTCCTTGCTGGCCTTTCCGAGCGCCACCAGAGCGTCAATGGCACCGGGAACGACAAAAGCAGGGTGCTTGGCCCGAGCGGTCATGATTTGCTCTCCTCAAAAAGATTCACGTAAACGCCGAACACTTCATACGGGAAACCGCGACGTCGGACGCCGACCGGCCCTGCCAGAACATCCACACCGGTCGGCTTCCTCCGTCACAGCTATGACGAAACGTGGCGCGTGAATGTGACGGGAGTCAGGTGTGACCCACGCCACATCGATGCGTCGGGCACGTCTGTGCGCTGGGCGCTTGCCTAAGGACGGCGTAAGATCCAGATCCCGGGGCACCAGAGGTACGGGGTGGAAGCGGGAGCGGGAGCAGGGCGGGGGCGGGGCGCAGAGCCCGGAAAATCCGCCACATCCGGCGGTTCTTTACCCAGAGTCGAGTGGCTTCAATCCGAGCAGAATTCGCGATTGCTACAGGATTTTGACACCGCCGTCAGTTCTTTGACAGGTACGTCAGAGCAGCCACAGGCGGGCTTGCCGCGACGGGTGGGTTCGAGCACATGATCAAAGCGGGTTGCCGCCGAGGGCCTGCCAGCCGCGCGGACATTTCCGACCCGCATACCCCTTACCCCCCGTATTTCCCGACTCTGGGGAGAAACATGGACATCGAAGTGCTGGGTGCACTGTCGGTGCGGAAGAACGGGTTATCGATCGCGCCCACTGCCCCGAAGCCGCGGCAGGTGCTGGCCCTCCTCGCGCTCCACTGTGACCAGGTGGTGCCGCTGGCGACGCTGGCGGAAGAGCTCTGGGACGACACCCCGCCGCGCAGTGCCCGTACCACCGTACAGACGTATGTGATGCAGCTCCGCGAGCTCATCGGCGAGGCGCTGGCCCGCCGGGACGGCGAGCGCCGCAGCCCCAAGGACGTCCTCGTCACCCTGCCCGGCGGCTACCGCCTGGAGACCGCGGACGGCGAAGGCACCGTGGACTTCCGCGAGTTCGAGCGGCGCGCCACGGCCGGCCACCGCGCCATGGACGTCGGTGACCACGAGGGCGCCGCCCGGCTGCTGCGCGAGGCGCTCGCCCTGTGGACCGGGCCCGCCCTGACGGGTGTGCACCAGGGCAGCCGGCTGAGCACCGAGGCCGAGCGGCTCGAAGAGGCCCGGCTCGCCGCCCTCGACCGGCGCATCGAGGCCGATCTGCGCCTGGGCCGCCACCGCGAACTGCTCTCCGAACTGACCGTCCTGGTCAGCCGCTATCCCATGCACGAGGCGCTGCACGGCCAGTACATGCTGGCGCTGCACCGCTCCGGGCGGCGCAGCGAGGCGCTCGGCGCCTACCAGCGGCTGCGCGCGACCCTCGTCGCCCGCGCGGGGATCGAGCCCTCGGCCGCACTCGGCCGGCTCCAGATGGCCATCCTCGCGGCCCGGCCCGGCTCGCCCGTGCCCGACAGCGCCCCCGTCACCGAGCGGCTCGCCGCCCGCGCGAGCTGACCCCGTACGCACCCTCCCCCGGCGGCTTGGCCCCGGGGGGAGACAACGATGTCCCGGCGCACCCCCGCCTTTTACCCGAGAGGAAGCCGTGAAAATCCAGGTCCTGGGCCCCTTGAGTGCCGAAGTGAACAGAGTCTCCGTCGTCCCCACGGCGGGCAAGCCCCGTCAGATCCTCGCGCTGCTCGCCCTGTACCCGGGGCGCGTCATCCCCGTACCGACCCTGATGGAGGAGATCTGGGGCACCGAGCTGCCGCAGAGCGCGCTCACCACCCTCCAGACGTACATCCTCCAGCTGCGGCGGCGGCTGGCCGGGGCCATGGGGCCCGATGCACGACTTTCGGCCAAGGATGTTCTGGCCACCCGCTACGGCGGCTATCTGCTCCAGATCCCGTCCGAGGCCGTCGACGTGCACACGTATGAGCAGTTGGCGGCGGAGGGCCAGCTGGCGTTCGACGAGGGCCACAACGAGCGGGCGGCGGACTGCTTCCGGCGCGCGCTCGACCTGTGGGAGGGGCCCGCGCTGGTGGACGTGCGGGTCGGGCCGATCCTCGACATCGAGGTCATGCGCCTGGAGGAGAGCCGGCTGGTGGTGAGGGAACGCCGGATCGACGCCGACTTACGCCTCGGCCGGCACGCCGAACTCACCGCCGAGCTCACCGATCTGATCGCGCGTCACCCCCAGCACGAGGGGCTGCACTCGCAGGCCATGGTGGCCCTCTACCGCTCCGGGCGCCAGGCCACCGCGCTCGATGTGTACCGCAAGCTGCGCGGGCGGCTCATCGAGGACCTCGGTGTGGAGCCCTCGCCGCAGCTCCAGCGGCTGCACCAGGCGATCCTCGCCGTCGACCCCCAGCTCGACGTCGTCGCGGGCCCGCGCCGCACCTCCACCTTCGACCTGTACGCGGCCTGATCCCGGCCGTGTGCAACCCGGGCGGCTCGCCGTGCCGCCCCCGCACGGCCATGCTCGAACAGCCCGTGCTCGTATCCATGCGAAGGGGGAGCAGATGTACGAGAACAGGGAAGACCGGGAAGATCATGAGTTTCGGCCGGGTGACCTCGCCGCCGTCGCTCCTCCGCTCCGGCTCGCCGGGGCGGAGGAGGACGGTGACGAGCTGAACATCATCCGGGGGATCGACTGACCGCCCCGTCCGCGACGGGCACGGCCGCCCGCTCAACGGGCGAGACGGCCGTCCCGTACGGCACCACCGGCCGCGGGTACCGCGGCGAACGACGCCCCCGCCGACCGGGGGCGCCTTCGTCCGTCCGGCCCCCGGGGGAGCTCCGGTCCCCGGGCGGGCACGGCTAGTTCTCCGTGCCGAACCAGCGCTCCAGCGCCTCGCGGAGCTTGCCGCCGTCGGGCGCGGTCCAGGCCACGTGCCCGTCGGGGCGCAGCAGGACGGCCTCGGGGTCGCCGTCCGCCGCCTTCTCGGCCGGGACCCAGGCGCCGGTGACCACGTCCACCCGGTCCGCCCAGCCCTCGGCGAGCTCGGCGGCCTCGCGGGAGTCTGCGGTGGTGATCAGAACGCCGCGCGCGCTGTGCAGCAGTTCGGCGATCCGGACCCGGCCGCCCCCGGCGAGCTCGACCTCGCGGTCCGGCGAGAAACGCAGGCCCAGCAGCGGGTGGCCGGTGGCGCCCATGTCGTACCGCACGTCCAGGCCGCTGACCTGCCCGGCCAGATGGCGGGCGACGTCCGGGGACTCGACGAGCTCGCGCATCACCGCGCGCAGCGGCTCCATCTCGTCGCCGGTGAGGTAGAGGCGGGTCTGGGCGCGGGTGTTGCGCATCAGCTGCTCGCCGACCGGGTGGCGCTCGGACTGGAAGGTGTCGAGGAGGCCCTCGGGCGCCCAGCCGTTGATGGCCGCGGCCAGCTTCCAGCCCAGGTTCACCGCGTCCTGCACGCCGACGCTCATGCCCTGCGCGCCGGCCGGCATGTGGATGTGGGTGGCGTCGCCGGCCAGGAAGACCCGGCCCTTGCGGTACTGGGAGGCCTGGCGGGTGGTGTCGGTGAAGGCGCTGATCCAGCGGACCTCGGCGTGGTGCAGGGACTCCCCCGTCATCCGCTGCCAGGCGTCGGCGACGACCTCGAAGGTGAGCTGGCTCTTGTCCTCGTGGGGGCGCAGCTTCTCGTCGTGGATGACGATCCGGTCGACGCCGTTCTCCAGGTTGAACGCCATCACCATGCCGCCGGGCACCTGCTCCCCGATCGGCCGCTGGCGCACCCCGGCACCCACCAGGTCGGCCATGTACATGCCCCGGGTGGCCTCCCAGCCGGGGAAGTCGATGCCCGCGGTCTTGCGGACGACCGAGCGCGCCCCGTCGCAGCCGACGAGGTACCGGGCCTCCTCCTCGCCCGGCCCGCCGGGGCCCTCGAAGGACACGACGACTCCGTCCTCGGTCTCCCGGAACCCCGTCACCTCGTGGTTGCGGTGGACGGTGACCCCGAGCTCCCCCAGCCACGCCTCCAGGATCTCCTCGGTACGGAACTGGGGGACGCCCCGGACGCTGAAGTGGTTGTCCTCCAGCTTGGAGAAGTCGATGCGCACCCCGCCGAAGTGGCCCTGGGCCCACTCGACGTCGCCGAAGCGGGCGAGCAGACCGCGCTGGTCGAAGACCTCGGCGGCGCGGCGGGTGAAGCCCACGCCCCGGGACTCGCCGCTCGGCCCGGGCAGCCGGTCGTACACGGCCACGTCCACGCCGCCGAGCTTGAGTTCACCGGCGAGCATCAACCCGACCGGTCCGGCCCCGACGATGATTGCGCCCTGAGTCATGTCACTCTCCTCGTACACATGTTGAACAGGCCTTGGGATAGGTGCCGTTGACCGGTCCGCCCCGGATCGGGCCGGTCAGGCGAGGAACGTGAGCAGCTCGCGGGTGAGCAGCTCGGGCTGCTCCTCGGGGATGTAGTGGATGGACCGGTCCGCGTGGACCACGCGGACGTCCGGCGCCAGCGTCGGCAGGACCTGCCGGAACTGGCCGTAGGTGAGCTGGGAGCCGACGCCGAGCACCGGCGCGGTGACCTTGCCGTAGGTCTTCAGGTCCGCGATGTCCTGGTGGGCCGCCTTGTACCAGGCGGCCCCGGCCCGGACGGCGTCCGGCGAGTCGTAGCGCTGGGCGTAGACCGCCCGGTCGAAGGCGGGGACGAGGCTCTGGTCGGGCAGGGAGTTGGCGAAGAGCCAGTCGATGATGTGCCGCATCCGGCCTGCGGCCAGTTGCTCGGGCAGGCCCTGCACCTGGTTGAACGCCCACCACCAGAGGTTGAAGCCCTGGCCGGGCCGGGGCAGGAGGGGGATGTCGTACTGGGTCTCGTCGACGTGCAGGGTGTCGACGAGCGCGAGCCTGCGGGTGGCCGCCGGGTGGTTGGCGGCGAAGCTGTACGCCACCATCGCGCCCATGTCGTGGCCGACGACGTTCACCCGGCTGTAGCCGAGCGAGCGCACCAGCTCGTACACGTCGCGGGCCATCGTCTTCTTGTCGTAGCCGCCCTGCGGCTTGTCGGAGCCGCCCATGCCGCGGATGTCGACCGCGATGACGCGGTGGCCGCCGCGGGCCAGCTCCGGCATGACGTGCCGCCAGGCCCACCAGGTCTGGGGCCAGCCCGCGAGCAGGACCACCGGTTCGCCCGTGCCTCCGGCGACGTAGTGCAGCCGCACGCCGCCTCCGTACCCGTGGTGGCTGCGGAAACCGCCGGGCAGGGACCTGGCCAGGGCGGCGTCCGTGGGAACGCGGTGCCCCGGGGCGGCCCCGGCGGGTTCGGCGGCGGCGACACCGCCGGCCATGGCGAGGGCGGCGGACCCGGCGCCCAGGCTGATCATCTTTCTGCGGTCCAGCGACATGCTGCGTCCTACCTGTCCTACGTGTGCCTGCATGGGGGGACGTGCCGGTGCCTGTGGGGGGTGGCAGGTGTGCGGGCCCTGACGGCCGTCAGCCGCGGAACGGGCCCGCGTACTCCTCGGCCCACTCGGTGAAGGGCCGCGCGGGGTGGCCGGTCAGCTTCTCGACGTCACCGGTGAGCGGGACCGGGGAGGAGCTGGCCGCCCACAGGTCGAGCAGCGCGTCCGCGATGTCGCCCGGCATGAAGTCGGGCTTGTTGGCGCGCCACACGGCCGGGGGGACCTCGGTGACCGGGATGGACCGGCCCGCGGCGGCCTCGATGGCCGCGATGTGCTGGGTGAAGGTGAGCGCCTCGGGGCCGGTGAGGTGGTACGAACGGCCGCGCAGCGACGGGTCGGTGAGCACCGCGAGCGCCGCCTCGGCGACGTCCCGCTCGTTGACCGGGTCGGCGTAGCTGTTGGGGTACGGCAGGCCGACCGTGCCGCGCGCCTTGAGCTGCCAGGCCCACGGCATGGCGTTGCTGGCGAGGGCGCCGCAGTTCAGCGGGGTCGAGGTGATCGAGGAGGCGGCGAGCGCCTGCTCGACGGCGAGGTGGGGCGCGGCGATCGGGTTGACGGCGGCGTCGGGGCGCAGCACCGCGTCGGCGGACATGATGACGACGTGCTCGACACCGGCCTGCTCGGCCTGCTCGACGAACTCGCCGATCGCGGCGGCCTCGCAGTACAGGAAGACCGAGGTGACCCCGGCGAGCGCGGCGGGAAAGTCGGCGGGCTCGTCGAGCGCCAGCTTCACGGACTCGACGCCCTCGGGCAGCGAGAGCTTCTCGGGGCTGCGCGAGCCGGCGCGTACGGCGACGCCCCGGGCGGCCAGCAGCCGCACGAGGTGCGAGCCGACTTTGCCGCTGCTGCCGGTGACGAGGACGGTCATGGTGGGGTTCCCTTTCGGACGGTGCTGGGGGTGGGGGTGGGCGTGCGGCCAGGGCCTGTCCGGCGGGTGGGCGCCGGACAGGCCCTCGGCAGGGTGGCGGCCGGTACTGCGGCTTCAGCCTCTATCCGGCCACTTGAGCCGCGCCGAACCACCGCTCAAGCGCGTCCCGGAGCTTGCCGCCGTCGGGCGCGGCCCAGACGACGTGTCCGTCGGGGCGGACGAGGACGGCCTCGGGGTCCTGGTCGGCGGCGGTCGCGGAGGGCACCCAGCTGCCGGTGACGACGTCGACGCGGTCCGCCCAGCCCTCGGCGAGCTCGGCGGCCTCCCGCGTGTCACCGGTGGTGATCAGGACACCGCGGGCGCTGTGCAGCAGCTCCGCGACCCGGACCCGGCCGCCGTCGGCGCGCTCGATCTCGCGGCCCGGGGCCAGGCGCAGCCCGAGGAGCGGATGGCCGGTGCCGTCGGTGTCGACGTCGTACCGGACGTCCAGACCGCTGACCAGGCCGGCCAGGTGGCGGGCGGCGTCCGGGATCTGCACCAGCTCGCGCAGGACGGCGCGCAGCGGCTCCATCTCCTCGCCGCTGAGGTAGATCAGCGACTGGGCGAGCGTGTTGCGCAGCAGCTGCTCGCCGACCGGGTGCCGCTCCGCGTGGTAGGTGTCGAGCAGGTCGTCGGGGGCCTGGCCCTTGATGGCGGCGGCCAGCTTCCAGCCGAGGTTGACGGCGTCCTGGATGCCGACGCTGACGCCCTGGGCGCCCAGCGGGGCGTGGTCGTGGGCGGCGTCCCCGGCGAGGAAGACCCGGCCCTTGCGGTAGTCGGTGGCCTGGCCGGTGGCGTTGGTCAGCGCGCACATCCAGCGGGCGCTCGCCCCGTGGATGTCCTCACCGGTCATGCGCTCCCAGGCGTCGGCGAGTTCGGAGAACTTCAGCTCGCCCTCGCCGTGGTGCGGGCGCACCCCGGGCTCATGGATGACGATGCGGTCGACGCCCGGCTCCAGGGTGACCGAGAGGACCATGCCGCCGCCCTCGATGCGCTCGCCGATGGGGCGCATCCGCAGGCCCGCGCCGACCACGTCGGCCAGGTACATGCCGCGGGTGGCGGGCTCGCCGGGGAAGTCGATGCCGGCGAGGCGGCGGATGGTGGAGCGGCCGCCGTCGGTGCCGACGAGGTACTGGGCCGTCTCCTCGCCGGGGCCGTCGGGTCCCTCGTACGCGACGACGACGCCGTCCTCGGTCTCCCGGTAGCCGGTGACCTCGTATCCGCGGCGGACGGTGACGCCCAGCTCCTCGACCCAGGCGCCGAGGGTCTCCTCGGTACGGGACTGGGCCAGGCCCATGATGCCGTAGTGGCTCTCGTCCAGCTGGTCGAAGTTGATACGGACGCCGCCGAAGTGGCCCTGCTTGCCCCAGCGGATGTCACCGAGCTTCGTCAGCAGGCCGCGCTGGTCGAGGACTTCGGCCGTACGGCCGGTGAATCCCAGTCCGCGCGATTCTCCGCTGGGAGCCGGAAGTTTGTCGTAGAGGGCGACCTCCACACCGGCAAGGCGGAGTTCTCCGGCGAGCATGAGTCCTACCGGACCGGCCCCGACAACAATTGCGCCCTGGGTCATGTGCGCACTCCTCGTGCAGATGGATGACATGGATCAGCCGATATGGCCGATGCTGGCAGCCACTACCTGAGTACGACTCAAGTCGCCCGCGGAGTACGCAGGTTGGGATGTGACACAGAGAGGAAACAGAAAACGCGGCGCCGCCGGATTCCGTGGTCCGGCGGCGCCGCGCTCGAAGAACGTGCGGTGAATTACGGGAGTGGAATTACGTATTGAGGTTCATGACCCGGTCGACGGCGATCTCCAGAACCACCCGGCCGGGCGGATTCGGCGGCGCCGACCAATAGCGCCTGGCATAGCGCTTCACTCCCTCGGCCACCCTTTCCGGGTCGTCCGAGACGGTGGCCGTGCCCTCCAGGGTGACCCAGGCGAACCCCTCCACCTGGCACAGGACGGCCCGGCCGCCGGGGGCGGCCAGTACGTTGCGGGCCTTGCGCGAGGTGGCCACCGTCATCACCCGCGCCAGCCCCGATGCCGCGTCCCAGGTGAACCGGACGGGCGCCACGTGCGGCGAGCCGTCGGGGCGCAGGGTGGTCAGGGTGGCGACGAGGGGTTCGGTGAGGAACGCCTCCACCGAGGCGGAGACCTCCACACCACTCGTACGCCCCTGGGGCAGCGACATCGCGGACACGTCCTTCCAGGCGTTCCTCGCCGGGCGCGGCCCGGGCGGACCGGCCCCGTACCGACCGGTGGCGCTCCCCCGAGAGGTCGGAGGAGCGCCACGGCCTGCCCAGCCCTATGCGGCGAGCGGGCGGTTCACAGGGGTCATCACTTCTCGACGCCGGCGGCCTCGGGCGTGCCCGCGGCCTCCGGGTCGATGGGGCCGTGCGCGTGCGCCGAGCTCATCGACTGGGCGCCCTTCGGCATGAAGAACAGCGCGACGAGCAGAGCGGCGAAGCAGAGGATCGCGGCGGAGAGGAAGGCGTGGTGGTTGGCCGTCGCCTGGATGTCGTGGATCTTGCCGGCGTCGCCGCCGGTCTTGGCGAGCTTGTCCTCCAGGCCGTTGTACGCGATGGTCGCGATCACGGCGAGGCCGAGGGCGCCACCGGCCTCCTGGCTGGTGTTGATGAGACCGGCGCCGACGCCCGCCTCCTCGTCCGGGATGCCGACGAAGGCGGCGATCTGGAGGGTCACGAAGACCATGCCGCAGCCGAGGCCGAGCAGGATGAACGCGGGGAGCAGGTCGACGACGTAGGAGCCGTCGGCGGGGGCGCGCCACAGCAGGAGCAGACCGCTGGTGGTGAGGGTCAGACCCACGGCGAGCACCGGGCGGGCCGCCACCTTGGCGATGATGCCGGAGGCGGCACCGGCGCCGAAGGCCACCGAGACGGCGAGCGGCACGTAGGCGAAGCCGGCCTTCATCGGGGAGTAGCCGAACGCCTGCTGCATGAAAAGGCTCGCGAAGAAGAACAGCGCGCCGAACGTACCGAAGACGAGGATCGCGGAGATGTTGGCGACGCGCATCGTCTTGAGGCGGAAGATGCGCAGCGGCATCATCGGCGCCTCGACCTTGGTCTCGATGACGAGGAAGGCGGCGAGCAGGACGGCGACACCGACCAGGCTGCCGATCGTGCGGGTGGTGCCCCAGCCGACGTTGATGGCCTCACCGAGGGTGAAGATGAGGAGCAGCAGACCGGCGGTCAGGGTCGCGGCGCCCGCGAAGTCGAAGCGCTGGCGCGGGGCGTCGGACTTGGACTCGGGGACGATCTTCGGGGCGAGGATGGCCAGCACCACGCCGATCGGCACGTTGATCCAGAAGATCCACTCCCAGCCCGGGCCGTCGGCGAGGACGCCACCGAGGATGACACCGAGGATGGAGGCGATACCGGCGAGCGAGCCCCACACACCCAGTGCCTTGTTGCGCTCGGCGCCCTCGGGGAAGGTGTTGGTCAGGATCGACAGCGCCGCGGGGGCGATCATCGCGGAGCCCAGGCCCTGGAAGCCGCGGGAGGTGATCAGCATGGCGGCGTTCTGCGCCAGACCCGAGGTGAGGGAGGCGAGAGCGAAGATCAGGAAGCCGCTCATGAGGAACTTGCGCCGGCCGAAGGTGTCGGCGAGCCGTCCACCGAGCAGCAGGAAGCCGCCGAGCACGGTCGAGTAGGCGGTGACGATGTAGTTCAGACTGACATCGGACATGTCGAGGCCGTCCTGGATGGACGGCAGGGCGAGGTTCACGATCGACACGTCGATGAAGACCATGAACTGGCCCAGGCACACAAACGCCAGGATCGCACCGGGCTTGAAACCAGCCCCGGGTCCCGACCGCGCGAGTGAGTCGGCGGCAGCCATTACGAGACTCCTAAACTATGCAGGATCGAGTAGGTGAGAGCGCCCCCGGCGATGCCGGGTGGCTGCCGGACACAACCGCGGTCGGGTACCGAACGCCGCCCGAGAGTTCTGTTCCGGACGCGGGACGAACGTGTCAAAGGCTGCTCTCCATCGGGGGCTTGTCGTACGGGCGCCCCCCAACGAGGGCGACGGACGCCCCGCCGGCGCTGCCCCCCTCGGCTCACCGGCCCGGACTCGTCCGTCACTGATATGACGGATCGCGCACAAGGAATGTGACCGCTGGACGGAAAATAGTTTTAGTACGGCATCTGACCTGCGGCGATGACCCCCCTATACGCACGAGGGCCCGGGTCCGCGGCAGCGGTCCCGGGCCGTTCGCGCCCGTGTACGGCCCCCTCGCGGGCACGGGGCTCAGGCGTCCAGCAGCACCAGGTCGAGCGCGTCCAGACGCGCCGGGTCGGTGATGACCTCGATCTCGGTGATCACCGAGTCGCCGAAGCCGAAGCCCATCACCCGGAAGGTCGGCTTGCCGCGGTCGGCCACCACACCGGGCGAACCGTCCACCAGGGCGGGCTCGGCGGACTGGGCGAACCGGGCGAAGGTGAGCGCCTGCCGGGCCACCGAGGCGGCACCGCGCAGCACCGTGCCGCCGGGGCGGTCCGCCGCGTACGAACGGGCCACGACATCGGGGTCGAGCACGGCCACCAGGGCGTCGAAGTCGCCGCCGCGGGCGGCGGTGAGGAACGCCTCGACGACCTCGCGCTGGCGGGTGAGGTCGGGGGCGGGCGGGGTGTTCACGCCCTGGACGCGGCGGCGGGCCCGGCTGGCCAGCTGCCGGGCGGCCGCGGGGCTGCGGTCCACGATGGGCGCGATCTCCTCGAAGGGCACCGCGAACATGTCGTGCAGGACGAACGCCAGGCGCTCGGCGGGGTCGAGCGTCTCCAGGACGACCAGCAGGGCCAGGCCCACCGAGTCGGCCAGGAGCGCCTGGTGCTCGGGGTCGGCGCCGTCCTCCGGGTCCAGGGCGGGCTCGGTGACCTGCGCCTCCAGCGGGTCCTCGCGCCGGGCCCGGCGCGAGCGCAGCATGTCCAGGCAGACCCGGCCCACGATCGTGGTGAGCCAGCCGACCAGGTTCTCGATGTCGTCCGTGTCGGCGCGGCTGAGCCTCAGCCAGGCCTCCTGAACGGCGTCGTCGGCCTCGCTCAGCGAGCCGAGCATCCGGTAGGCCACCGCTCTCAGATGGCTCCGGTTCTCCTCGAATCGCCGCGCCAGCCACTCGCGCTCGTCCATCGGTCACATCCTTCTGGTTCGCGTTCCGTCAATCCCCTGACGAACCGACCCCGGCAAATGTGACAACGTCCGCCGCCGGCGGGCTCGTTCACCGGTCCTCGCGCCGGCCAACTCTCGCACACCGCCGGGGACCGGGTCCCCGGCGGCACGCGAGGCCGCTACCAGGCCTGGCCCGCCTGCTGGTGGGTGGCGGCGTTGAGGCGGTTGAACAGGTTGACCACGCCGATCTGGAGGACCAGGGCGGCCAGTTGTGCCTCGTCGTAGTGCGCCGCCGCCTCGTTCCACACGGCGTCCGGCACCGCGTCCTCGCGGTCGGCGAGCCGCGTGACGTGCTCGGCGAGCGCCAGCGCCGCCCGCTCGGCGTCGCTGTAGAACGGCGTCTCGCGCCAGGCGCCCACCGAGAAGATGCGCTCGTCGGAGACGCCCGCCTTCCGCGCGGCCTTCGCCGAGGCGTCCAGGCAGGGCCCGCAGCCGTTGATCTGGCTGGCGCGCAGATGGACCAGTTCGAGGGTGGCGTCCTCGACTCCGGCCTTACGGATCGACTTGATCAGACCCAGAATGGCCGTCATGGCCTCGGGCAGCACCTGCGCCGGGTTGTTCATCCGGGGGGTGGACATCGTTGGTCTTCCTTCAGCAGTGCGGGTGGGGAGAGGAGAGAGTGGGGGGAGGGGTGAGGGGACGCCCTACCAGGGCAGGTCGCCCTGGTCCTGGACGAACGTGGCGGTGGGGCCGTCCGCGTCCAGGGTGGCGAGCTTCACGGCGATCGCCGCGCCCTGCTCGGCCGACTTGTAGCCTTCGCCCCCGGTGATGTCGGTGCGGCACCAGCCCGGGTCGACCGCGTTGACCTTGATCGGGGTGTCCCACAGCTCCTTGGCGTAGGACACCGTGATCATGTTCAGCGCGGTCTTGGAGGAGTTGTACGGCAGGTTGTTGACGTGCCAGATCGGGTGGTCCTGGTCGAGCACATTGGTGAGCGAGCCCATCTCGCTGGACTGGTTGACGATCCGGCCCGCCGGCGACTTGCGCAGCAGCGGCAGGAACGCGTTGGTCACCGCGACCACGCCGAAGACGTTCGTCTCGTACACCGAGCGCATGGTCTCCAGCGAGGTGACGCTGGGCTTTCCGTCCTCGTGGGAGACGGTGATGCCGGCGTTGTTCACCAGGATGTCGAGCTTGCCGTAGGCCAGGTCGATATAGGTGGCGGCCTTCTTGATGCTCTCCGGGTCGGTCACGTCGATCTGCACGAACGGCTGGCCGAGCTTCTCGGCCGCGGCCTTGCCGAGTTCCTCGTCGCGTGCGCCCACGATCGCGGTGATTCCCAGCTCGCCGAGCTGGCGCGCGATCTCGAATCCGATTCCTTTGTTGGCACCTGTGATGAGGGCGATGGTCTTCATGGGGGGAATCCTTACAGTCGAATCTTGAACTCCACTTGAATACAAGTGGTTCGGAGCGGGTCAGCTCGCCGCGGCTTTGGGGCGCCGGGGCTTTGACCAGTTACGGGTGATGGGGCGCTCGATCAGTGCGTACAGCGCCCAGGAGGCGAGCAGGGCGATCGTGAATTCCACGAGGACGATGCCGACGGTCTGCGGCACCGAGTACAGGTCGTGGCCGAGCCACTTGCGCACATAGGCGAGGACGACGAAGTGGACGAGGTAGAAGGCGAACGACACTTCTCCCAGCCAGATCATCGCGCGATTGCGGAAGAGGGTGAACTCGTTTCTCGCGTCGGCGGTGGCGGCGGCCGCGATCAGGAAGATGATCGGGATGATGGTCATGGACCGCTGCGAGTAGAGGAACGGCACGTGGGAGGCCCACACATAGCTGCCCGCGAGCAGCAGGCCCGACCAGGTCATACCGATGTTCCACCAGCGGCCGTTCAGCACCGCCTGCGCGACCAGCATGCCGAGCGCGAAGTCGAGCAGCCGCATCGGCGGGAAGTTGTACGCGAACCAGTACTGGTGGGTGGAGGCGCGGGCGCCGAGCGCGAGGCCGCCGGGGAAGTTGGGGTCGTCCGGCAGCAGCAGGTAGGTGAAGAACGGCGTCGCGATGATGGCCGCCGTCACTCCGGATATCCAGTACTTGAGGTGACCGGCCCGGATGCGGCGGAATGCTTTGTGCAGCAGGGGGAAGGAAAGATAGAAGAGCAATTCGCAGCCCAGCGACCAACTCGGCTGGTTCACGCTGGAGAACACGTCGAACTTCGGGACCCAGACGTGCACCATGAGCAGGTTCAGGACCGCGGTGCGGGTCGGCGTATAGGCGGAGGCGAAAAGGACCATCGCCAGCAGCCAGGTGAGGGCGTAGTTCGGGTAGATCTTCACGAGCCGGCGCCGCCAGAAGGCGCGCACGGTGTCCGTTTCCCGGACGGCCCAGGTGAGCACGAATCCGCTGAGGACGAAGAAGAACGTGACGCCGAGGGCGCCCGCGTTGCGGGTGACGTCGAACCAGTCCATCGCCGCCCCGTTGTCCTCGACCAGGCGCAGGAACGGGAACGGCAGTCCGGTGTGGTTGAGGAAGACCAGGAGGGCCGCGGGGAAGCGCAGTCCCGTCAGGGACGGCAGCCGGGTCGTCTCCGGGCGCAGCCAGCCGTCGCGGGTGGCGACCGTGCGTAACCCGGTCGCTCTGCCCAGGCGTCCGGTCCGGGCCCGGTTCGGTGCTCCGGCCGCCGCGCCCGGCGGCCCGGCGCCGATCGTGTCGCCTTGAGTCATGGCTCACCCTCCTGGGGGCATGGGGAGTTGGCCTCTCCCCGGCAGGAGAGAGGCCCGGCACGTCCGATCGTCGCCCACCGCGAGGGAGCGGCCCTTGAGCGGCGTCCCGGGCCCCATCAAGGATCTTGATGATGGGGCTCCGCTTCAAGGCGGGGCCGGGCGGGACAGCGCGGAGTTCGGCCACGAACCACAGGAACAGCCCGTCCACGTACAGGAATCGGCAGCTCCACGTCAGAGGTGTGTCAGAAAAGCGTCATATCCCGGCCAAGCGTGGCCTTGCTCACACCCGCCCCGGGCACGGGTCGTCCGGCCCCCGCCGCCCGAGCCCGCTCCCGTCACCCCGGCGTCCACCCCTCACACCGGCATCGGCTCGAAGTCCCAGTACGGCCGCGCCCCGCTCCTCATGTACGCGCTCTGGCGGTGGTTCTCCCCCAGGGTCGCCGTCAGGGTCGTCACGGCGTCCCGGAGCAGCTCGGCGGCCTGGGCCCGGCGGCCCAGCGCCCGCAGGTCCTGGGCGAGGCCCGCCTGGAGGTTGACCGCGAGGACGTGCGTCTGGCCGACCGAGGTGACCGCCCGCACCAGCGCGGAGCGACCCAGCTCGGCCGCGCCCGGCAGATCGCCGTCGACCGCCCGCGCGGACGCGGTGTTCAGTGCGCACCCCAGCGTCCAGGGGTGGACATGGCCCAGCACCCGGGTGAAGGCCCGCAGATTGCGCTCGGCCAGCTCGCGCGCGGGTCCGTGCTCGCCCTGCTCGCGCAGCACCAGGGCCACGTTGTCGTACGCGCCGATCGTGTACGGGTGGTCCGGGCCCAGCAGCCGCTCGTATCCGGCGGCCGCCTCCGAGGCCAGCCGGTGCGCCTCGTCGTGGCGGCCGAGGTCGCGCAGGAGCATGGCGTAGTCGCAGGTGTAGGCGGTCGCCTCGGCGCGCCGGAGCATCGCCTCGCGGGCCTCGTGCAGCAGCCCCCTGGCCCGCTCGGGCTCGCCGTCGCGGCGCAGGCACAGGGCCAGGTTGTGCTGGGCCATCAGGGTCTGCGGATGGTCGGCGCCCAGCACCTGGCGGTGCAGCCGGTGGTTGTACTCCTGGATGGTCAGCGCCTCCCCGTACCGTCCCATCAGCCGGAGCATCTGGGCGGTGAAGGAGCCGCACTGGAGGGTGAGGTGGTCCTTGCCGCCCAGGACGGAGATGCACTCCTCCAGGACCTCCTCGTGGCGCGAGAGCGACTTGGCGTAGTGGCCCTGGAGGGCCAGGGTGACCGCCAGGTTGTGGCGGATCGCGAGGAGGCGGGGCACCTTCCAGTCGCCCAGCAGGGCCGCGGTCTCCCCCGCCGCCTCCTCGAACAGGGCGCGCGCCTCGGCGTACTTGCCGAGCACCATCAGCGTGCCGCCCAGACCGTTCTTGGCGCGGACCACCTCGATGCCGCCGCGGCCCTCGGCCATCAGCCGCCGGAGCGTGTCGCGGCCCAGCTCCTCGGCGCGTCCGTACTCGCCGAGCTGGCGGAAGTTGTGCGCGAGCTGGTGGGTGGCGACCAGGACCAGGCCGTCGGTGGGGCCCGACACGGGACGCCAGGACTCCACCGCGAGGCCGCTGAGCCGGCGCCCCTCGCGGAACTCGCCGCGCACCCGCAGGTACTCGACGCAGTTCAGGACCAGGCGGCGCACGTCCGGGTCGGTGGAGGTGAGCGCGCCGGAGGGCTCCAGGTGCGGGATGAGCTCGGCGTACCGCGGCCAGTTGTGGGAGCCGGCCGGGTCGCGCGGATCGGCGGCGACCAGCACCCGGCAGGCGGTGGCGGTGGCCCGCTCGTGCTCCTGCTCGGGCAGGCTGGCCCGCACGAAGCGGTGCAGCAGCCGGTGGATGCGCAGGGAGCCGACGGTACGGGTGCCGAGCCGGCCGGGGTCGTCGTACTCCAGCGGGGTGGAGGTGACCCGGGAGAGCGTGCGCAGCGCCGAGTTCCAGCTGCTGGGGTCGGTGACCAGGATGGCGAGGTGCTGGGGCAGATCGCTGACCCGGGCGTTCTGGAGCAGGCGCAGCGGCACGGAGTCCGGCGAGAAGTGGGCGAGGAGCTTGAGCAGCTCCCACGCCTCGGCGGAGGTCTCGTTGAGGCTGTTGAGCGTCCTGGACCAGGCGGCCTGGAAGCTCGCCGGGTACTCGCGCGAGGGCATGGTGGAGACGGTGTGCGGGTCGTCCTGGCTGATCCCGCGCACATAGTCGGCGATGGAGGCCGCCGGGTTGTTGGCGATCCAGGTGGCGGTCTGGTCGAGGAGCAGCGGCAGGTCCTGGACGGCCTCGGCGAGCCGGTCCGCCTCCTGCTCGCCCAGGCGCTCGGCGCGGCGCCGGGCGAAGGCGACGCTCTCCTCCCGGTCGAAGGGCGGCAGCTGCACCAGCTGGGCGCCGAGGCCCGGCCACTCGGGCGAGTTGGCGGTGACCAGGACGTGCCCGGGACCGTCCGGGACCAGCTCCCCGACCGCCTCCGGGCTCTCGGCGCCGTCGAAGACCACCAGCCAGCGGCGGCAGGACGTCTCCAGCGCTGCGCGCACGGCCGTGATGACCTCGCCGAGGCGGCTGCCCTGGGGCAGGCCGAGCGCCGGGGCGAGCGCCGCGAACCCCTCGCGGGCACTGGCCTTGGCGGCGGCGCCGACCCACCAGACGATGTCGTACTCCCCGGCGAACCGGTGCACGTACTCCATCGCGGCCTGCGTCTTGCCGACCCCGCTCAGCCCGTGCACCACCACCCGGCCGCCGTCCTCGCCGGCGGCGGCCAGGATGTCGTGGATGCGCTCGAAGGCGTCCTCGCGGCCGGTGAACTGGCGGTTGCGGCGCGGCGCGTTCCAGATCGCCGGGCGGTCGTCGGGGAAGCGGATCGGCCGCTCCAGGACCACCCCGTCGGGACGGCCGGCCGGGCCCGCGCACTCCAGGACCCGGCGGCGCGCCTCGTCCGGGCCGACCCCGCGCAGCGCGATCGGGCGCAGGGTGGCGGCGGCGGGCGGCAGCGGTCTGGCGGTGACGCTGACGGCGGCGACGCGGTCGCGGTGCTGGGGCAGGGTGTCGCGCAGCAGCCGGGCCCAGCCCTGGTACTTCTCCGAGTCGAACCGCAGATACCAGTCGTCCAGGACGACCAGGATGCGGCCGGGTGGCTCCAGCAGGTCGGCGAGGGCGGAGTCGGCGGGCTTGAGGTGCAGCGGATCCCACCTGATGAGCACGGCGGGGTGCCCCGCCCGCTCCAGCTGCTGCCCGATCCAGTCGGCCCAGGCCTGGCTCTGCCCGGCGAAGAGCACCGTGACACGGGGTGACTCCTCGGCCGGCTCGGGCGGCGTGGGCTCCACGGCACCCTCGTGGTCGGACATGCGGCGGACTCCCTCGGCTCGGGCCGGAAGCTGCTGGATGTGCGCGCACCCTCAATTGTGCGTCACGGAACGGAGGTTGAGCAGGAGTCGACGGTCACGGGCCTCCCCCCTGGGCCCCGTCGGCGTCCGCGAGCCGGGCCGCGACGTGACGGATGAGGCGCTCCAGGTCGGCGCAGTAGACGCTGGGATGGAGGAACCCGCTGTAGGGGGCGTAGCGATGCGCGTAGTTGCCGCCTCCGCACACCTCCCGTACCGGGCACACCGCGCAGTCGCGGGCGAGTCCGGCGGCCCCCAACTGGCGGGCGGCGAGGCCGGGGTGGCGCAGGGCGCGGTCGAAGGAGTGGCGGAAGACGTCCAGGCCGGTCGCGGAGGCGCCCTCGTACGCCGAGCGCAGCGCGCCCGTCTGCTCGATCGCGCCGTCGGTGTCCACCACCACCGCCACCATCGGGGAGAGTCCCACCGACTCGACCGTGCTCGGCACCCCGAGGAGCAGCGCCACGATCTCCTGGAAGAGCCGCACCCCGGTCCGCATCCGGTCCTCCTGCCACCACAGGTCGAAGACCCGCACCAGCCAGTCCCCGTACGGGGTGGGGCGCGGGCGCCGCCCGGGCGCCGGGGCCGGGGCGATCCCCGGGGGCGGGGCGGCCCAGTTGCCGTGCGGCAGGAGCAGGTCGATGCCGGGCGGGCCCAGCGCGAGGAGCGAGCGGTAGACGTCCCCCGGGTCGGCGGCGAGGTCGACCGTGCACAGGATGCCCGCGTACGCGGCCGGGCGGCGGGCGAGCAGCCGGGCGGCCTCGGCGACGGCGGGCCAGGAGGAGCGGCCCCGGCGGTCGGTGCGGCGGGTGTTGAGCCGGGCAGCGCCCCCGTCCAGGCTGAGCCCGACCCGGACGCGGGCCGCGGCGAGGCGGTCGAGGGTGCGGGGGGTGAGCAGGGTGCCGTTGGTCTGCACGGTCGCGGTGACCTCGCAGCCGCCGGGCACCACGCCCCGGACGGCCTCGCGCACGGCCCGGCGCACCTCCGCCGCGTACGCCAGGACGGGTCCGGCGCCGCCCAGCAGGGGTTCGCCGCCGTGCAGGTCGATACGGAGCGAGGTGAGGCGGTGGGCGGCGGCGTGCTCGGCGATGCGCCGGGCGGTGCGGCGCACGGTCGCCTCCGGGACCCGGGCCGGGCGCTCGCGCCAGCTCGCGTCCTGGCCGCGGTAGATGTAGCAGTAGTCGCAGGCGAGGTTGCACCGGCTGTGCACCTTCAGGACGAACTGGCGCAGCGGCACGGGCCGCACGGCGTCCGGGTCGAGTTCGCGGTGCGGCCAGCGGGGCTCCTCGGCGGTGGTCACGGCGCCTGCCCGGGGCCGTCGTCGCCGGGGCGGGCCGAGGGCGTGTCCGCGAAGTACGCCCCGGCGGCCTGCGGGGGCGCCCCGGCCGCCGGGGCGTCGCTGAAGCAGGCCCAGCCGGTCCCGGGCCGCCCGCGCAGGTCGGCGAGGACGGCGGCCAGGACGGGGTGGGCGCACTCGTGCGGGGCGCGGGCCGCCAGGGGGCGCAGCACCGGCAGCGCCGCGGGGTCCGGCAGCGCCCTTCCCCCGTCGGTCGCGGTCGCCGTCACGACGCTCCCGGCTCGCCGTCGAGCCGGTCGGTCTCCGCCCGGCTCAGGGCCTCCGCCTCGTCGCGCGCCGCGCTCGCGGGCGCGGCGGACAGGACGCGCAGCGCCTCGCGGTGCTCCTCCCGCGCCCGGGCCGGGCCCGCCGTCCGCTCCAGGAGCAGCGCCCGCGCCCGGCGTGCCGCCGCCTCGGTCAGCGGCTCCCCGGCCGTGCGGCTCTCCTGGGCGGCCCGCAGCGCGTGGTCGGCCGCCTCGCCGAGCCGGGCGGGCGAGCCGGTCCGCTCGGACAGCAGCCGCAGCACCTCGGCGCGCAGCAGCCAGATCCGCGCGAGGACCGTGCTGCGGTCGGTGGCCCGGGCGGCCGCGCCCAGGATCCAGTGGGCCTCGTGCAGATCGGAGAGGACCTCCTCGGTGTGGAAGCGCCGGACGTGCGCGGCGCCCAGCAGATAGCGGCGCCGGGCCAGTTCGGGGTCGGACTCGGAGGTCTCGTCCAGCGCCCGGCGCAGCGCGCGCACCGCGCCCCGGGCGTCCTCGACGGAGTCCTTGGCGCGGGCGCGGGCGGTGAGCGCGTCGCCGAGCTCGGTGAAGGCGGCGGGGCGGCGCGGGTCGTCCGGGCCCATCAGCTCCAGCGCCTCCGACCAGGCGACCACGGCCGAGTCGAGGTGGGTGCGGCTGCGGGTCGACTCGTACCGCTCGCGCAGCACCTTCGCCATCCGCAGCAGGCACACGGTCCGGGCCTCGCGGTCGGGGCCCGCGTAGCGGCGGGCCTGGTCGAGGGCCTGGAGGACGGTGAGCCGGGCGGAGTCGTCGGATTCGGCGCGGGAGAGCTCCACGGCGTCGGCGACGTCCAGCCAGGCGCGGCTGACCTCGGCGTCGCCCACCGAGCCCGGCGCCAGGGTCTCGAACCCGGCGTAGAGGTCGGTGGCGGCGCGCTCGGCGTACGCGCGGGCGGTGAGCGCGGGCTGTTCGCCCTCGCCCGCGGCGGCGCGGCGGGCGAGGGCGAGCAGCAGCGCGCCGCGCAGCAGCAGTACGTCTCCGGTGCGGCCCTCCTCGAGGAGCGCGTCGGTCACCTGGACGGCGTTGTCGAGGCAGCCGCCCGCCCACGCCGGTTCCAGCTCGGCGAGCCGCCGCAGCACCCGCACCCGGGCCAGCGAGGCGGCCCGCCAGTCGGCGCGCTGGGCGGCGGAGGCCGGGGGAATGGCACTGATCAGGGCGAGGCTGCTGTGGGCGCGGTTGAGCAGGTACAGGGCGACCTCGTGCGGCGAACGCGCCTCCTGGCGGCGCGGTTCGGTCCCGGTCTCCGGGACGGCCGCGGACGCGTCCGGGGCCGCGGGCGGCCGCCAGGTCTCGCCCGGCCGTCCCGGCGGCCTCTGCGGCTCGGTCAGCGCCCGCAGCCACCACGCCTCGTCCGCCCCCGCCCGGCCCGACTCCGCCTCGTCCGCCATCGCCTCCAGGACGCGGGCGAGGGTGAGATGGGCGCGGCGCTCGTGCGGCAGGGCGTTCTCCACGGCGGACAGCGCCTCGCCCAGGTCCTCGCCGAGACGCCGCAGCTCCCAGCGCAGCAGCAGGGCCTGAGCCAACTCCCCGTACAGGAAGGCCCGTTCGGCGACGCGCTTCTCGGCGCGCACGGCGGCGCCCAGCAGCTGGACGCCCATGTCGAGGTCGCGGACCGTGCCGTACGAGCGGAAGCGGTCGAGGCAGTCGCGGGCCCGGTCGGACAGCTCGCGCGGCCCGGCGCCGCCGCCGCCCGGCTGGACGAACTGGTCGGGCCGGCCGAAGCGCCGCAGCACCTGCGCCGAGACCCGGGCGAAGACCCGCAGCCGGGAGTCGTCGGCGGGGCCGGCGGGCGCGCTGCCGCCGGGGTCGACCGAGCCGGCGAGGACGGCCACGGCGAGCGCCGGGAAGTTGCGCACGGTCCGCCCGTAGCGCCGCTCCACGTACTCCGAGCAGTGCTTCAGGACGAGGATCGCGCTTCCGGCGCCGAGCAGTTCCAGCAGCTCCTCGCGGACCCCGTCCAGGAAGGCGTAGCCGGGCAGGCCCGGACCGCTCTCCTCCTCGTCGGTCCGCAGCAGCCCGCTGAGCAGCACCTCGGCCAGCACCTCGGGGCCGCTGTCGACCAGCATCGCCCGCTGGACCAGCTGCATCACCGGCAGCACCAGCGGCGCCGCCGACAGGCACGCGGCGAGCTGGGCGGCGTCGGGCGAGGCGGTGGCGCAGAACGCGGCGACCCGCTCGGCGGGCGTGAGGTCCTGCTCGGCGCGGGCGCTCCCGGCGGCCGGGGCGTGGTCGGCGCGGACCCGGCCGACGGCCGCCTCCATGGTCTGCTCGGCGGAGCCGCTGACCAGCCGCGCCCAGGCGCCGAACGACGACTGGCGCAGGGCGAGCACCGGGACCGGCAGCCCCCGGGCGTCGCGGCCCCGCTCGGGCCTGCGCGGCTGGAACTCCAGCCGCCCGGCCGGGCCCTCGCGGCGCCGCAGCACCCCCTGCCGGGTGGGCAGATGGGTGGAGCGCCACATCCGCTGCGGCAGCGGCTGGACCACCGCCAGCGGGGCCGTGTGCGCCCAGCCGTACAGCAGCCGCTGGAGCCGGCCGCTGCGCCACATGGGGCCCGCGCAGTCGCTGAGCAGCAGGGTGAGCCGGCGGCCGCCCGGGTCCCAGAGCTGGGAGGGGTCGACGAGGTGGTCCTGGTCGGCGACGCCGCCGCCCACCCGCGGCTCCCCGTCCTCGCCCTCGTGCAGAAAGTGCGTGCGCACCTCGCGGAAGGCCCCGGCCCGCTCGCAGACCTGGCGCAGTTCGTCGAGGGTCTGCTCCCACACCACGGTCGAGGAGGAGACGTCCATGACCAGGGCGAGCCGCGCCTGGCGGCGGCGGTCGGGCCGCAGCACCGGCAGGATCAGCCCGGTCTCCGCCACCCGGTCGGCGGTGGCCTGCTCGTCGAGGTGGCGGCCGGTGGTGCGGGCGGGCGGGCGGTAGTGCTGGAGGGGGCGCAACGCCCGTTGCAGGGCCAGCGGTTCGGGCAGGGTGGCGGCGGCGGGGGCGGCCACCCGCACCCCGTCCGACCCGGCCCGCGGGTGCGCGTCCTCGGCGTCCCGGCCGGGACCGGTGCCGGGCCCCGGAGTGAACAGATCGGTCTTGTCCCCGTATCCGGGGGAGGCCGTGGGGCCGCCGGGAGCGCCCTGGTCGAGGAGGGGTTCGGCCGGGGCGGTGCCCGCTCCCTCGGCGGGGTCCGGCGGTTTGACGCCGGGGCCGCCGGCGACCGGCGGCACCGCCTCGGACACCTGGGGCCGGGGCCGGGCGAGCGGCCCGGCGAACTGCGCCAGCCACAGCGCGTCCGCCAGTTCCTGGGCGGTCGGCTGGATCTCCGCCTCCCGAAGGCGCGCCACCAGGGCCGTCAGCGTGGAGGTCACGGCGCTGGCGGCGCGGCGCGGGCCCCGGGCGGCGGTCATCGGGTCACCGCTGCCTGGTGTCCAGCGGGCGCAGCAGCAGCTCGGCTATCTCCTCGCGCCGCTCCGGACCCTCCTCGCTCACCTGCTGGGTGAGGAAGATGGCGTTCAGGAGCTGGTCGGTGGGGCGCAGCTCGCCGTCGCCGTCGTCGCGGGTGAAGCGGCCGACCAGATCGATGTTGCGCTCGTCGGCGCCGGCCCCGAAGTGGGCCTGGATGAAGGCCGCGAGGCGCTCCTCGCGGGGCGGGGCCAGATGCAGATGGATGCAGCGGCGCAGCAGCGGCGCCGGGAAGTCGCGCTCGCCGTTGCTGGTCAGGACGGCGACAGGGAAGGCCTGGCAGCGGACGCGGCCGCCCGGCACGGCGACCCGCAGGCCGTCGTCGGTGAGGACCTCCACCACGTCGCGGCCCGGCTGGTCGGCGATCCGCTCCAGCTCGGGGATCGGGAACTCGCCCTCCTCCAGCACGTTCAGCAGGTCGTTGGGGAGGTCGATGTCGCTCTTGTCGAGCTCGTCGATGAGCAGGACGCGCGGGCGCGCGGCGGCCAGCAGCGCGGTGCCGAGCGGGCCGAGGCGGATGTAGCGGCCGATGTCGTCGGCCTGGCCGTCGGCGAGCTGCGCGTCGTGCAGCCGCCCGATGGCGTCGTAGGTGTAGAGCCCGTCCTTGAGCTCGGCCCGGCTGGTGATGGGCCACTGCAGGACGCGGCCCAGGCCCAGTTCGTACGCGATCGAGTGCGCCAGCGTCGACTTGCCCGAACCCGGTTCGCCGGTGATCAGCAGCGGGCGGCGCAGATAGAGCGCCGCGTTGATCAGCTGGAGGGTCTCGGTGTCGTGCGCGGACAGCTCCGAGACACGGTCGCCGAGCCTGCGCCGGGAGGCGATGTCGATGTCCGGCACCGCGTACGGGCGCGGCTCGCCGCCGAAGGTGCGCCAGCGGGGCGGCGGGGGCAGGGCGCGGATCCGCTCGGGATCCGGTGCCCCGAAACCTCGGTAGATCAGCCAGTCGTCCATCGCTCGCTCCTCGTCGACGGTCGGCGGGGCACCACTTCTTGGCCACGTGTCGTTGCGGGTCGAAGTCTCGTTGCGAGTCGAGGTCCAGTCGGAACGTACCCACTCCCGGGCCGCCGAAAGGCGTTTGCCCCACCCGGTCCGGGCGGGCGGACGCACAGGCGGTCACAGCGGCGCTCCTCCGGGCGCACGGCGGCGCGCGGCGGACCCGCCACGGGCACGCCGCCACGGCGGGTCACGGCGCGTCCAGCCGCTGGAGGTCCGGCAGCGGCCGGTCCGGGTCGTCGTAGAGCATCGCCACACCCTCCGCCCAGTGCTGGGCATCCTTGGAATCGCTGATCTCCTCCCTGATACGGCGCAGCCGGTCCGGGAGCTCAGTGGGGTCCTTCGCCTGGCCGAGCAGGTCGGCCGCCCCGGCGCGCACGGCCACGCACAGGTCGTGGCAGCCCTGTTCGGGGTGGGCGTCGGTGTGCCAGAGCGCCACCCCGTGGCCGGCCTCCAGCGCCATCCGCATGGCCGCGCCGCCGACCCCGCGCCCGGCGGGCCGGCACAGCACCGGCACCGCGCCGGGCTCCATCTCGGTGTAGTGGCGCAACCGGGGCGCCCGTCCCGGCTGCGGGGCCGGCACCGCGACCAGCTCCTCGGCGGCCATCAAGGCGTCCCAGCGCTCCTGCCACTCGGGGTCGGCCACGCCGCGCCGGTCGAGGTCGCGCAGCACCACCCGCCGCTGCACGCCGAGGTAGGGCGACCGGTACAGGCGCCCGATCTCGGTGAGCTGCCAGCGGTGCACGGCGGTGTCGAAGTGGTCGGCGGGCAGAGCGACTTCGAGGGGGGCCGGGCAGTCGTCGGTGTCGACGCTCTCGAAGGCGGTGACGAGCGGCCGGCGCAGCCGCCGGATGAGCTCGGCGGGGGCCACGCCGTCGCCCCGGCACTCCTCGGCCACCGGCCGGGAGCCCTCCCGGTCGCCGTCGTGGACCCGGATGCGCCAGTAGAACCGGTCGGGCGCGTCGGAGAGGGGCTCCAGTTCGACGGTGACGACGGCGCCGCCGCGCTCGGGCGTGGGATACGGCAGGACGGTCAGGATCTCCTCGGGCGCCCCGGGCCCGAGCACCGGCAGCAGCCCCTCGGGCAGCCGTGCCTCGGTGACCACGGTGTGCACCACCGGCGGGATGCCGCGCAGCCGCTCGTTCACCCAGGCGGCGAGCTGCGCCGGGTCGCCTCCGCGCCCGCGCTCGTACTCCACGACCAGCTTGAGGTAGTGCAGGAAGGCGATGGCGGGCATCGGGCGGTGCGCCTCGTAGAGCAGGCCGTGGCCGTCGCGCCAGGTGCGCGGGTCGGGCAGGCCGGCGGGCGGCGCGATCCCGCCGCGGGCCTTGCGCACCAGCTTGGCGACGACCGGCACCCCGCCGGGCGCGGGCACGGAGGCCAGCAGCCCGAGGGCAGCGCGCCGGTCGTACGGACTCCACTGCTCGGGCGTGCGGTGCAGCCCGGCGGCGGGTAACTGCTGCTGCCGGTCGACCCAGGTGTTGTAGCCGCTGAGCCGGGGTTCGCCGCCGTGCCACCGGTCGTGCTCGGCGAGCACCGTGCCGTACAGGTCGCCGAAGCGGCGCAGCGCCGGGAGTGCGATGGCCCGGCCGCCGCCGCGCTCGGCCTGGCGCGACTTCATCACGGCGACCACGGCGCCGGTGTGCGGGTCGACCACGGGTCCGCCGGAGACCCCTTTGGGGAACTCGGTGGTGTGGAACCGGAACCCGTAACTGCCGTCGTACGTACGGATGTCGATGGCGGTCTGCCAGCGCTGCGGGCCCTCCTCCGGCCGGAAGGCGTAGACCATGGCGTTGCTCGCGCCGGGCGGCTCGGCGCAGTCGCTGAGCCAGACGCACTCGTGCTCCACGTCGTCGTCGATCAGGCGGACCAGCGCCAGGTCCTGCTCGACGGGCACGGCCTCGCCGGGCAGGTCGTCGTCGACCAGCCAGGCCGCGAGCCGGGCGGGCAGTGGCTCCTCGCCGAGCCGGTCGCTGCCGACGCGGAAGATCCGCTCGCGGTCCCCGGCGAGATGCGGGCGCAGGACGTGCGCGCAGGTCAGCACCCAGCCCGGGGCGACGAAGAAGCCGCTGCCCCACATGGTGCCGCTACCGGCGGAGAACAGGTGGACGGTGGCCGAGCGCGCCAGGTCGTCGATGAAGGGGTCGGGCGCGTGCTCAGGCATCGGCCGGGCCGCCGGGGGCCGGGGGCACGTGCGGCGGGTCCGGCGGTGGCGGGGGAACCGGGGGCAGGGGCTGGTCCTCCCGCCGCCACACCAGCGTGACCTGGAGGGACGTCTTCGCCTCCCCGTCGGCGAGGACGGCGACGGCCGCCCCGGCCTTGACCGACAGCTCGACGCCGAAGCTGACGGTCGCCTCGTCGGGCCGCGCGGCTGCGGCGGCGTCCAGCACGGACCGCCCGACCCCGGCGATCAGCTCGCTCAGCCGCTCCACCCTGGCGACGGCGTTCTCGATCACGCCGACGTCGTCGTCGTCCGCCGCGTACCCCCCGGCGGCGGACACCCGGGCGAGCACCACGGCCCCGCCCGGCAGCTCGATCTCCCGTACATGCGCCATGGCCGCCCCCTGAACCAGTCGCAAGCTCCCCTGACTTGAGATGACGAGGGTAATCGGCCCGGCGGTTGCAGGGGACCCCTTCAGAGCGCCGGATACCCTGGAGGGGAACATCCCCGCACGTTCAGGAGCACGTTGTGTACTTCACCGACCGCGGCATCGAGGAGCTGGCGAAGCGGCGCGGCGAGGAGGAGGTCACCTTCGAGTGGCTCGCCGACCAGCTGCGCACGTTCGTCGACCTGAACCCCGACTTCGAGGTCCCGGTCGAACGCCTCGCCACGTGGCTGGCCCGCCTCGACGACGAGGACGAGGACGAGTAACCCCCTCACCCCTCGGCCCCGACCCCGCCGGCCCCGGCTCCGCCGCACGGGTCCGCCACCGCACGGGGCCGCGCCCCGGGGGCCCTGAATGGGTGGGGATGTCGTCTGCGGGTGGGGGGTGGGTTGCTCGCGCAGTTCCTCGCGCCCCTGGGGGCTTGTTCGTCTGCGGACCGTCGCGGGTTGCCCGCGCAGTTCCTCGCACCCCCGAGGGATCGCCCGTCCTTCCCCACCTGCGGACCGTCGCGGGTAGCTTGTGCGGTTCCTCGCACCCCCGGGGGATCGCCCGTCTGCGGACCGTCTCGGGTTGCCCGCGCAGTTCCCCGCGCCCCTGGCGGGGCCGCAGCAACTGGACTGTCCAGCTCGGCCACAGGCTTTGAGGGGCGCGGGGAACTGCGCGACCAGCCACCCACCACCCGCAGCCGCAAAACCACCGGCGAAGCCGGAACCGGGTGCGAGGCGCAGCCCGTAGGGGCGCGGGGAACTGCGTAGCGAGTGGGCGGAGCCCAGCCAGCCCGGGGCCCGCCCCACACGCGTCCACACCCGGCCCGCCCCGCGAGGCCTTCCCTTGACTTCCCCCACCCGCGATATATCGTGTCTATCAACAGACGCGATATGTTGCGTATGAAGCGTATGACCGCGCCCAGGGAGGGCAGAGCCATGGCCGAGTCGACGTGGACCGTTTCCGAGCCGCGCACACTCACCTTCGACGCTCCGGTGACCGCGCTCAGCGTGCGGGTCGTCAACGGAACCGTGAACGTCGTGGGAACCGAGGAAGGTTCCGCCCGCCTGGAGGTCTCGGCCATCGACGGCCCGCCGCTGATCGTCACGCAGGACGGCCCGACCCTCACCGTCGCCTACGAGGACCTGCCCTGGAAGGGCTTCCTGAAGTGGTTCGACCGCAAGGGCTGGCGGCGCAGTGCCGTCGTCTCGCTCGCGGTGCCGTCCGGCTGCGGGGTCGAGGTGGGCGTGGTCGGCGCGGGCGCGGTGGTCTCCGGGATCCGGGGCCGCACCGACGTACGCGGCGTCACCGGCGACACCACGCTCGTCGGCCTGTCCGGGCAGGTCCGCGCGGAGACCGTCTCCGGGAACGTGGAGGCGCAGGCCGTCACCGGCGACCTCCGCTTCCAGTCGGTCTCCGGCGATCTGACGGTGATCGAGGGCGCGGCCACCTCCGTGAAGGCCGAGTCCGTCAGCGGCGACATGGTGCTGGACCTCGACCCGTCGGGCAAGCCGGCCGACGTCCGGCTGACCACGGTGTCCGGCGAGATCGCCATCCGCCTCGAACACCCGGCCGCGGACGCCAGGGTCGAGGCGAACACCACCAGCGGCGCGGTCTCCAACGCCTTCGACGACCTCCGGGTCACCGGGCAGTGGGGCGCGAAGAAGATCACCGGAACGCTCGGGGCGGGCACCGGCACCCTGCGGGCCACCACCGTCTCGGGCTCGATCGCGCTGCTGCGCCGCCCCGAGCCGCACGACACGGCGGGCCCGGCCGCCCCGGCCGACGAGAAGGTGCTCTGACATGCCCCCCGTCTTCGCCCACGGCCGGCTGCGCCTCTACCTCCTCAAGCTGCTCGACGAGGCCCCGCGCCACGGGTACGAGGTGATCCGCCTGCTGGAGGAGCGCTTCCAGGGCCTGTACGCCCCGAGCGCCGGCACGGTCTACCCGCGGCTGGCCAAGCTGGAGGCGGAAGGGCTGGTCACCCACACCAGCGAGGGCGGCCGCAAGGTGTACTCGATCACCGACGCCGGCCGCGCCGAGCTCGCGGGCCGCAGCGGTGAACTGGCCGACCTGGAGCTGGAGATCCGCGACTCGGTCTCCGAGCTCGCCGCCGAGATCCGCGCGGACGTCCGGGGCGCCGCGGGCGACCTGCGCGACGACGTACGCCGCCAGGCGCGCGAGGCGCGGGCGTCCGGCCCGGTGGAGAGCGAGTCCTGGCACCAGACCAAGGAGGAGTTCAAGCGGGCCAAGCAGGAGTGGAAGGAGCAGGCGCGCCGCGCGAAGGACGAGTCGCGCCGGGCCCGCGAGGACGCCCAGCAGGCGCGCCGCCAGGCCAGGGAGGCCCAGGAGAGGGCGCGGGAGCAGATGCAGCGGGTGGCGGAGCAGGTGCAGGACCACTTCGCGCGCGGCGACTGGCCGACGGGCGTACGGGAGGGGCTCGCCGAGATCACCAAGGAGCTCGGCCGCTTCACCCGCCCCCAGCCGAAGGAGCCCGCCGCCCCCGGGTGGGCCGCCGACGTGAAGGAGCCCGCGCCCCCGGCCTGGGCCGACGACCCGGCGACCGGCGACCCGGCCCGCGACCTCGACCGCCTCCTGGACCGCTTCCGCGACGACATCCGCGACGCGGCCCGCGACCACGGCGTCACGGAGACCCAACTCCGCGAGAGCCGCCGCCACCTGTCGACAGCGGCGGCCCACATCGGAGCGATCCTGCGAGGCGGAACGGAATAGCGGCCCCGGTGCCCCGCGCCCCTGAAACCCCGGACCCGAGCAGAACACGCCACCACGGGAAAGCGCCCCCGCCCCAAGGGGCGCGGGGAACTGCGCGACCAACCCCCACCGGAGCCGCGGACGACACCCGGCCCCTCAAGGGGCGCGGGGAACTGCGCGACCAGCCACGCACAACCCGCAGACGACCACCGACCCCCTCCAGGGGCGCGGGGAACTGCGCGACCAACCCCCACCGACCCGCAGACAAACGAACCCCCAGGGGCGCGGGGAACTGCGCGACCAACCCCCACCGGACCCGCGGACAAACGACGGGGGCCGGGGGGCACCCCCCACTTCCAGGCAGACCCACACCCCTGCACACTGACCCCGTGATCGACTTCCTCGGCACCACCCCCGACCCCACCCCCGGCACCCTCCCCTCCCACTGGCACGCCGGCTGGCCCTCCCCCAAGCACGACCCCGCCCCCGAGATCCAGGTCCACGCGTACACCGAGCACACCGTGCTCCTGCGGCAGAACATGTCCGTGCACTTCGAGGCGCCGTTCCTCTTCCTCCTCTTCGGCAACGAGCGCGCCCTGCTCCTCGACACCGGGGCGAGCCCGGACCCGGCCCACTTCCCGCTGCGCGCCACCGTGGACGCCCTGATCGAGGAGTGGCTGGGCCGACACCCCCGTACCGGGTACGAGCTGCTGGTCGCCCACACCCACGGCCACGGCGACCACATCGCCGCCGACGCGCAGTTCGCGGACCGGCCCGCCACCACCGTCGTCCCGCCCGGACTCGCGGACGTGACCCGCCACTTCGGCTTCACCGACTGGCCGCACCGCCCCGCCGAACTCGACCTCGGCGGCAGGGTGCTCGACCTGGTGCCGGGACCCGGCCACCACCCGGCAGCGGTCGTCTTCTACGACCGGCACACCGGCCTCCTGCTGACCGGTGACTCGCTGTACCCGGGACGGCTCTACGTCGACGACGCCGCCGCGTACGCCGAGACCGCCGACCGGCTGATCGACTTCTGCGCGACCCGGCCGGTCAGCCATGTCCTGGGCTGCCACATCGAGATGACCACCACCCCGGACGAGGACTATCCGCGCGGCACCACCCACCAGCCCGACGAGCCGCCGCTCCAGCTCACCGCCGCGCATCTGCACACCCTGCGCCGGGCGCTCGCCGAGACCGCGGGCCGTCCGGGCGCGCACCCGTACGGGGACTTCGTCCTCGTCCACCGGGGGTAGCGGCCGTCAGGCACGGGGCGCGACGGTCACGGTCACGGTCGCGCCCGCACGCGCCCGCACGTCGAGGCCCCGCACCCGCGCCCCGGCGACGGTGATCCGCCACCGCCGCGCCTCCGTCGGCAGCGACAGCCGGGTGGTGCCGCCGTCGGCGACGTATCCGAGCCGGTACGTCCGCGTCGCCGGGTCGTACGTCTGCGCGCGCACCCGTCCCGCGACCGCGCGCGCGTAGGGCGTGGCCATGAGCTTCTTGTTGCCGCGCAGGCGGCCGTCCGCGTCGGCCGCGCAGTAGCCGCCGCCGTAGCACCACACATAGCCCGCCCACCCGGAGGTGTAGCGGGCCAGCGAGGCCAGGGCGTCGGTGTAGAACCGCCCCATGTGCGGCAGTTCGCCGTTGAGCGGCCCCCACTCGCCGACGACCACCGGCACCCGGTACTTCTTCGGATACGCGGTCACGGCCGACTCGTACGCCTCGATCCACCCCGCCGAGGGGTCGTAGTCCGCGCCCGCCTCCATCGCGGTGTTGTAGAAGTGCGGCGCGTACACCGTCCGGGGGTCCTTGATCCGGCCCAGACCCGTCGGCACGCCCTCCCCCACCGCCGGGGTCGGCTCCACGAACACCCAGTGCCGCCGGTCCGCCGCCCGCACGGCCCGCGCGAGGCGGTTGTACATCGGGGTGAGCTGTTCGGCCTCGATACGGCGTGCCGCCGTCGCCGGGTCCTCGCCCGGCCGGAACTCGCCCATCGGCTCGTTGATCAGGTCGTAGCCGAAGACCGCCGGATGGCGGGCGAACCGCCCGGCGAGCCCCCGCCACATCCCCGCCTGCGCCCGCCGCAGGTCCCCGTCCTCGTACAGATGGGTGAAGGCCCGCTGCACGGCGGGCTCGTAGTACTCGGAGAACCAGTCGTCCGGGTGCGGGGTGAAGGGCAGCCCGTCCGTCCGCGTCGCCCACGCGGGGATGCCCCGGTGCCCGAACGCGGGGCCGAAGACGTCCTGATGGGCGTCGATGAGCACCCGGACGTCGTAGCGGTGCGCCCAGTCCAGGATCCGTTCGATCGTGCGGAGGTACGCCTGGCTGTACTGTCCGCGCACCGGCTCCAGGTCGTCCCAGAAGACCAGCAGCCGGGCGAAGCCGAAGCCGTGGGCGCGCAGGTCGCGGAAGGTGCGCTCGGTGATCGCGGAGAGCGCCTGGTCGCCCCGGTGCGTCTTGTCCTCCACGTTCCAGCCGCGCAGGGTGAGCGTGCGCCCCCGCTCGTCGGTGAGGCGGGGCGGGGCGGACGTGTCACGGGCGCGGGCGGCGGGGGCCGCGGTCGCGCCGGCCACGAGGACCGCGCAACACCCCACGGCCGCCAGGGACTTGCTCGTACGCATGGAACACCTCCGGCATGTCGTCGGTGAACATGCCGGAGATCAGATCAGGGATTCTGACGAACCATCAAGAGGTCGTCAGCACGATCTTCCCGAAGAGGTCCCCCGAGGCGATCTTCTCGAAGCCCTCGCGCGCCCGGTCGAGCGGCAGCACCTCGTCGATCACGGGCCGCACCCCGGTGGCCGCGCAGAACGCCAGCAGGTCCTCCAGCTCCTCCTTGGTGCCCATGGTCGAGCCGACCACCTTCAGCTCCAGGAAGAAGATCCGGGTCAGCTCGGCGTGCGCGGGCCGGTCGCCGCTGGTGGCGCCCGAGATCACCAGGGTGCCGCCGGGCTTCAGTGACTTGACCGAGTGCGACCAGGTGGCGGCGCCGACGGTCTCGATCACCGCGTCCACCCGCTGCGGCAGCCGCGCGCCCGGCTCGTACGCCTCCAGGGCGCCCAGCTCCACGGCCCGCTCGCGCTTGGCCTCGTCCCGGCTGGTCGCGAAGACCCGCAGCCCGGCGGCCTTGCCGAGCACGATCGCGGCGGTCGCGACGCCTCCGCCCGCACCCTGCACGAGAACGGAGTCGCCGGGGCGGACGCCCGCGTTGGCGAAGAGCATGCGGTACGCGGTGAGCCAGGCGGTCGGCAGACAGGCGGCCTCGGCGAAGCTCAGCTCCTTGGGCTTGGGCAGTACGTTCCAGGTCGGCACGGCGACCTGCTCGGCGAAGGTGCCCTGGTACTTCTCGGTGAGGATGGAGCGGCCCTCGGCGGGGCCCACGCCGTGACCGGTCTGGCCGATGACAGAGTGCAGGACGACCTCGTTGCCGTCGCTGTCGACGCCGGCCGCGTCGCAGCCCAGGATCATCGGCAGCTTGTCCTCGCCCAGGCCGACCCCGCGCAGCGACCACAGGTCGTGGTGGTTGAGCGAGGCCGCCCGGACGTCGATGAGGGACCAGCCCGGGCGTACCTCGGGAGCGGGGCGCTCCCCCAACTCCAGACCGGAGAGCGGCTGGTCACGGTCGATGCGTGCGGCGTAGGCGGCGAACATGGCCCCGACGATAGGGGCGCCCGCGCCCCGCCCGGAACCGCCCCCGGGTGTGACACGCCGCACCTTGCCCTGCGCCCGGCGAATCCCGGGGGTTGCCCGCGCCCCGGGGGGCTGTGCGACTGCGGACGGGGCTGCGTACCTGCCTGCGGACCGTGGAGGGTTACTCACGCAGTTCCCCGCGCCCCTGGGTGCGTACCTGCCTGCGGACCGTGGAGGGTTACTCACGCAGTTCCCCGCGCCCCTGGGTGCGTACCCGTCTGCGGACCGTCGTGGGTTACTCACGCAGTTCCCCGCGCCCCTAGGTGCGTACCCGTCTGCAGACCGCGGTGGGCTGGTCGCGCAGTTCCCCGCGCCCCTGGGGGGCGCGTCGTCGCCGGGGCGGTTGCCTCGGGCACGGGCTTTTAGGGGCGCGGGGAACTGCGCGACCAGCCACCCACGGTCCGCAGACGCAGGCCGACCGGCAGAGCCGGGACCGAAGGCGGGGCGCAGCCCGGTGGGGCGAGGGCGCAGCCCGGGGTGGGGCGTGGCCCGGCAGGGCGGGGCGCAGCCCGGCGGGGGGTGCTGCCCGGCGGGGGGTGCTGCTGCGGGTTGCGGTGGCGCGGCAGCACCCCCGTACCGTCACCGCCGAGCCACACCCTCCACCCGCGCCGCCGCCGCGACCGCCGCGGTGACGGCCGGCGCGACCCGCTCGTCGAACGGCGACGGGATCACGTAGTCCGCGGCCAGGTCGTCCCCGACCACATCCGCCAGCGCGTTCGCCGCCGCGATCTTCATCCCCTCGGTGATCCGGGAGGCCCGCACCTGGAGGGCGCCCGCGAAGATCCCCGGGAACGCCAGCACGTTGTTGATCTGGTTCGGGTAGTCCGAACGGCCCGTGGCGACCACCGACGCGTACTTGTGCGCGATGTCCGGGTGGACCTCCGGGTTCGGGTTGGCCATGGCGAACACGAACGCGCCCGGCGCCATCGAGGCCACCGCGGCCTCCGGGACCGTACCGCCGGAGACGCCGATGAAGACGTCCGCCCCGGCCAGCGCGGTCTCCAGGGAGCCGGAAAGACCCGCCTTGTTGGTGATCGACGCGAGCTCGCGCTTGACGTCGGTCAGGTCCGTACGGTCCCGGCTGACGATGCCCTTGCGGTCCGCGACCGCCACGTCGCCGAGCCCCGCCTCCAGGAGGAACTTGGCGATGGCCACGCCCGCCGCCCCGGCGCCCGAGATCACGCCGCGCAGCTCGCCGAGCGTGCGCCCGGTGAGCTTCGCCGCGTTGCGCAGCGCCGCGAGGGTGACCACGGCGGTGCCGTGCTGGTCGTCGTGGAAGACCGGGATGTCCAGGGCTTCCTGGAGCCGCCGCTCGATCTCGAAGCAGCGCGGCGCGGAGATGTCCTCGAGGTTCACTCCGCCGAAGGACGGCGCCAGGCGCACGACCGTCTCGATGATCTCGTCCGTGTCGGTGGTCGCGAGCGCGATGGGCACCGCGTCGACCCCGCCGAACTGCTTGAAGAGGATGGCTTTGCCCTCCATCACGGGGAGGGACGCCTCGGGGCCGATGTCACCCAGCCCGAGCACGGCCGTACCGTCCGTGACCACGGCGACGACCTGGGACTTCCAGGTGTAGTCGTGGACCAGTTCCGGGTTCTCAGCGATCGCGGTGCACACCTTCGCGACGCCGGGCGTGTAGGCCAGGGACAGGTCGTCCCGGTCCCGGATGGGCACGGTGGCCTGCACGGCCATCTTGCCGCCCCGGTGCAGGGCGAAGGCCGGATCGAAGGGCTCCTCCGAGGAGGCTCCGTCGGTACTGCTGTCGCTGCGAGGATTGACGATCTCCGCTGCCATGTTGATTTGACCCCTTAAGTCTTCATCAGTTGAGGGTGGCCACTCCTTGTTGAGGAGGGGTGGGTGGGCACCACGTACGTGCCCCGCGGAAGCGGTTGGCCCGCCCCACGGGGAGGAGGTACGTACGCGCGGGCACGCCGCACAACGCGCCCTGAGCCCCGGATGAGGGGTGTAAGGATCCTTCTTACCGGACGGAGGGGTGCGCCGAGTAGTCCATTTCGACTGCGGAACGCCGTGGTGACACGACTCATAGCGGCATGTCGGGACAAGTGAGCTATGCGGCCTGAAACGTGTCCACAACGCGAGATGAACCGCAGATTTTCCGGCCGCCGGAAGGGAAATCCGCACATGGTCCGGCCTTGGTGGACCGGCCCGTTCGGGTTCGGGGGTGACCCGTTATCCGATTTTGACATGCGCGCCCCCCTGAATCCGCAGGTCCGAATGGCAAGATGCCGACACAACACGGTCGTGTCGCCCAAGGACGGGCACCGCGGCCCACTGTTCACTCACTGGCCACTCCATCACCCGCCGGAGGAACCCGACCATGACCGCAAGCACCACCCGTCGTACGACCGCCGCCTCGTCCCGGATTGCCGCGGTCGGCGCGATCGCGGTCGCCGGCGCCCTTCTGCTCACCGGCTGCGGAGACCAGACGAAGAGCAAGGACAGCGGCGGTGCCAGCTCCGCGGGTACCAGCAAGGCCCCGCTCTTCTCGAAGCTGCCCAAGACCATTCAGGACAAGGGCGTCATCAAGGTCGGCTCGGACATCGCGTACGCGCCGGTCGAATTCAAGGACAAGGACGGCAAGACCGCCGGTATCGACCCGGATCTCGCCGACGCCATGGGCAAGCAGCTGGGCGTGAAGTTCCAGTTCGAGAACGGCACCTTCGACACCCTGGTCACCGGTCTGCGCGCCAAGCGGTACGACATGGCCATGTCGGCCATGACGGACACCAAGGACCGCCAGAACGGCGTCGACTCGGAGACGAAGAAGAAGGTCGGCGAGGGCGCCGACTTCGTGGACTACTTCACCGCCGGTGTGTCGATCTACACTGCGAAGGGCAAGGACCAGGGCATCAAGACCTGGGACGACCTCTGTGGCAAGAAGATCGTGGTGCAGCGCGGCACGGTCTCCGAGGACCTCGCCAAGAAGCAGTCCGAGAAGTGCGGCGACAAGGGCAAGATCTCGATCGAGGCCTTCGACACCGACCAGCAGGCCCAGACCCGGCTGCGCTCCGGCGGCGCCGACGCCGGCTCCTCCGACTTCCCGGTCGCCGCGTACGCGGTGAAGACCTCGGGCGGCGGCAAGGACTTCCAGATCGTCGGCGAGCAGGTCGAGGCCGCTCCGTACGGCATCGCGGTCGCCAAGGACAACACCCAGCTGCGCGACGCCCTCAAGGAGGCGCTCGACGCGATCATCAAGAGCGGCGACTACGACAAGGTCATCGCGAAGTGGGGCGTCGAGGCCGGCGCCGTGAAGGAAGCCAAGATCAACGGCGGCGTCTGAACCTCCCCGCTCCAGGCGCGCTCCGCCCCGTCCCCGGGCGGAGGGCCTGAAGGCTTCTGAAAGGCAACACCCGTGACTGTTGACGTCAACAAGACGGAGCCGGCGGACACCCCGCCTCCCGCCGCTCCGGAGAGCATCAAGGCGATCCCGGTCCGCCATTACGGCCGGTACGTCTCCGCCGTGATCGCGATCGCCCTGCTCGCCGCGATCATCTACGCGTTCGCCCAGGGCAAGATCAACTGGGGCGCCATCCCGGACTACTTCTTCGACGACCGCATCATCGACGGTGTCGGCCAGACCCTGCTGCTGACCGTCCTGTCCATGGCGATCGGCATCGTCGGCGGCATCATGCTCGCGGTGATGCGCCTGTCGAAGAACCCGGTGACGTCCTCCATCGCCTGGTTCTACATCTGGTTCTTCCGGGGCACCCCGGTCCTGGTCCAGCTGATGGTCTGGTTCAACCTGGGCCTGGTCTTCGAGTACATCAACCTCGGGCCGATCTACAAGGACTACTGGTCCTCGTTCATGACGCCGCTGCTCACGGCGCTGCTCGGGCTCGGCCTGAACGAGGCCGCGTACATGGCGGAGATCTGCCGCGCCGGTCTGCTCGCGGTCGACGAGGGCCAGACCGAGGCCGCCCACGCGCTGGGCATGAGCCACGGCAAGACGCTGCGCCGGATCGTGATCCCGCAGGCGATGCGCGTGATCGTGCCGCCGACGGGCAACGAGGTCATCAACATGCTGAAGACCACCTCGCTGGTCTCGGCGGTGCAGTTCTACGAGCTGCTGCGGCAGGCCCAGGACATCGGCCAGACCTCCGGCGCCTCGGTCGAGATGCTGTTCCTGGCCGCCACCTGGTACCTGATCCTGACCACGGTGTTCTCGATCGGCCAGTACTACCTGGAGCGGTACTACGCGCGCGGTTCCACGCGTGCGCTGCCGCCCACTCCGTTCCAGCGGGTCCAGGCCACCCTGACCTCGCTCCGCAGCACCCCCAAGGTGGTGAGCTGATGACCGCCATGGTGAAGTCCGAAGGCGTGCACAAGTCCTACGGCGCCGTCGAGGTCCTCAAGGGCATCGACCTGGAGGTGGCCGAGGGCGAGGTGTTCTGCCTGATCGGCCCGTCCGGCTCCGGCAAGTCGACCTTCCTGCGGTGCATCAACCACCTGGAGAAGATCAACGCCGGGCGGCTGTCCGTCGACGGCGAGCTCGTCGGCTACCGCCAGAAGGGCGACAAGCTCTACGAGCTGAAGGACAGCGAGGTCGCGCTCAAGCGCCGTGACATCGGCATGGTCTTCCAGCGCTTCAACCTGTTCCCGCACATGACGGCGCTGGAGAACGTCATGGAGGCGCCGATCCAGGTCAGGGGCGAGGCCAAGGCGGTGGTGCGCGAGCGCGCCGAGAAGCTGCTCGACCGCGTCGGCCTGGCCGACAAGGCGCGCAACTACCCCTCGCAGCTCTCCGGCGGCCAGCAGCAGCGTGTGGCGATCGCCCGCGCGCTGGCCATGGAGCCGAAGCTGATGCTCTTCGACGAGCCGACGTCCGCGCTCGACCCGGAGCTGGTCGGTGACGTCCTGGACGTCATGCGGGGCCTGGCCGAGGACGGCATGACCATGATCGTGGTGACCCACGAGATGGGCTTCGCCCGCGAGGTCGGCGACTCGCTGGTGTTCATGGACGGCGGTGTGGTGGTCGAGTCCGGCAACCCGCGTGACGTCCTGACCAACCCGCAGCACGACCGGACGAAGTCGTTCCTGTCGAAGGTGCTGTAGAGGCCGACAAGCCAGGAGTAGTCACGAAAGGGGCGGTACGGGTCGAGTCGGCCCGTACCGCCCCTTTCGCCATTGGCCGACTTCGTACCGGCCGCGCACCCGCCTCGTACCCGCCGGAGACGTCCACGTAATACCCTCGAAGCGCGCCCAGCCGTTACTGATGCCGCAACTGCCGCTGTAAGGATCACACGTGGAACTGGCCTATTACTCGGACTACGCCGTGCGCCTGGTCAACACCGAGGAGCCGGCCCGGGGCAAGGACTCCCTGACGTCCGTCGAGGTGATCCGCGAGCTCTTCACCTCGGAGTCGACGACGGCCCGCCGGGCGACGGAGGCGGACGTACCGCGCCTGCGGGCGGTCCGGGCGCGGCTGCGCGCGGTCTTCGAGGCGGCGGACGCGGGCGAGGAGGTCCAGGCGGTGGACCTGCTCAACTCCCTCCTCCTGGAGTTCCCGGTCAGCCCGCAGATCTCTGGGCACGACCACCGGGACGAGGACGGCAGCCCGCTGTGGCACATGCACCTCGCGGACCACACCTCGAACGCCACTGCGGGCTACGCGGCGCTGGCCTCCATGGGCCTGGCGTTCCATCTGACGGAGTACGGGGTCGACCGCCTCGGCCTGTGCCAGGCGGCCCCGTGCCGCAACGCCTACCTCGACACCTCCACCAACCGCTCCCGTCGCTACTGCTCCGACCGGTGCGCGACCCGGGCGAACGTGGCCGCCTACCGGGCGCGCAAGCGCCTGGAGACCGACCGGTCCGCGAACACCGGCCGCAGCGCCGAGACCGCCCAGGACAGCAGCACCCCGACCGAGCGCTGACGCCCGCGCGTCAGCGGCCGGTAGCGGGCGCGCACCCGCCCGAGCACCAGCTCGCCGGGGACGGCGCCGAAGGCCCGGCTGTCGACGACCTCGTCGTCCGGGTTGTCCCCGAGCACCCACCAGCCGCCCTCGCGCAGCTCGATCAGCCGTTTGACGATGAGCAGATCCTGCTGGAGCGGATGCCGCAGCACCGCGATGTCCCCCGCCCGGAACTCGCTCCCGTAGTGCACGAGCAGCTGATCCCCGTGGAGCAGCGTCGGCACCATGGAGGTCCCGGTCACCTCCGCGATCCCCAACGGCACCCTCGGCTCCCGCCCCTGATCCGTCATCCGCCACCCACCTCCCGGTACCCGGTGCACTCCCACGGTACGTTCCGCCACGAGTCCCATGGTGACCCTGGACTTTTGTCCTAAGCCCCCGGGGGCACTCGCGAAATCGCGTCTTCCACCGAGTAATGTCCCACCTGAGAAGACGATCACGAGGAAGGACAGCTGAATGCTTTCCCGCCTGTTTGCCCCCAAGGTGAAGGTCAGCGCCCACTGCGACCTCCCCTGCGGCGTGTACGACCCGGCCCAGGCCCGTATCGAGGCCGAGTCGGTCAAGGCCGTGCAGGAGAAGTTCCAGGCCAACGAGGACCCGCACTTCCGTGCGCGTGCCGTGGTCATCAAGGAGCAGCGCGCGGAGCTCGCCAAGCACCACGTCTCGGTGCTCTGGAGCGACTACTTCAAGCCCCCGCACTTCGAGAAGTACCCCCAGCTGCACCAGCTGGTCAACGACACCCTGAAGGCCCTCTCGGCCGCCAAGGCGTCGACGGACCCGAAGACGGGCGAGAAGGCGCTGGAGCTCATCGCCGAGATCGACCGGATCTTCTGGGAGACGAAGAAGGCTTGATCTTCGATCATGCCGTTTGACCTGCGGTTTCCTTGACCCCTTGGTCTTCCGGTCCGCACCCGGTCCGCAGGCCGCCGAGCACGGCGTCCATGACGGACCGGGTGCGGTCTTCTTCGCCCGGCCACAGGTGCGCGTAGATCCGCAGCGTGATGACGGCGGACGCGTACCCGAGGACGAGCTGCACCTGCTTGACGCTCGCGCCGCCGGCGATGAGCGCGGAGGCGAAGAAGTTGCGCAGGTCGTGGGCCACCATGTGGGACAGCTCGACGGGCTTGCGGCCCTCGCGCGCGGCCGCCTCGTTCTCCGCCTTCTGCAGCTCCTTATGAGCGCAGTTCCATTCGGTCTTCCAACGGCGGTAGTTGAGCGGTTCCCCCTCCTCCATCGTGAACAGCCACTCCTTGGAGGGTCGTGCGGCAAGGTGCGTGAGGAGTGCGTCGGTGACGACCTCGCCGACCGGGACCGTACCCAGCTACTCCCGCGTCAGCGGCCCGGCCGCCGGCACCGTCGCCAGCCACACCGCCCGCACCCTGACCGACCTCGCCGACCACGTCGGCACCGAGCAACAGCATCGCGACGCCCTGGTGCGCTGGGATCCCGAGAAGTACAGGCGCGTCCACGCCCTCACCCACGCCGACCTGGGCGACAGCCTTGCCGCCCAGGCCCGCGCCGACGAGGCCGTCGCTGCCTGGTCCCAGGCCCTGACCCTGATGGAGGGCATGACCTCCGACCGGACCCGCAGGGCCATCACCTCGCTCCGCTCCACCCTCTCCATCTACCAGCGCCGCAAAGTGCCCGGAGCCGCCGAACTCGCCCGCCGCGCACGCGAAGCACTGGCCTAAGCTGCCACCAACCGGCCGACGAAGGGACACCAGCCGTGGCTCAGCGGACCACCGACGACCAGCCCAAAGCCCTGCCGCCCGCCCTCGAATCCATGACCCTGCTGGTCGCCGCCGTCATCGTCCACGACAAGGCCACCAACCGCGTCGTACTCCTCCAACGCAGTCAGAACGCCAAGTTCGCCCAGGGCATGTGGGACCTCCCCGTCGGCAAGAGCGAACCCGGCGAGCCCATCACAGAGACGGCAGTGCGGGAGCTGTACGAGGAGACAGGACTGACCGTGAAGCCCGAGTCCCTGAAGGTCGCCCACATCATCCACGGCGCCTGGGGCGTCGAAGCCCCCAACGGCTTCCTCACCGTCGTCTTTACCGCCCACGAGTGGTCCGGCGAACCCGAAAACCGCGAACCCCGCAAGCACGCCCAGGTCCGCTGGGTCGACGCCAACGCCATCCCCGCGGAGTTCGTGGACACCACCGCCAGTGCCCTCCACCGCTACCTCGCAGGCGGTCCGGAAGTCTCCCTCGAGGGCTGGGGATAGAGGCGTCGACGCGGCTCGACCCGTTACCAGAGCGCGCTCTCCTACTCCCTACCCGTACTCAACAGCCAAGTCGGGCCGTTGATGATGCCCTCACCCTACGGAGGAAGGCATCACTCGCGGGGTGCCGACGGCTCTCCAACGGCTGTGACTACCTTGCCGCCAGCCAGGACAACGTGATCTACCTGGCCACAGTCATGTTCCTGCTGCACCGAGCCGCGAGAGCCTGCGGACCTTTCAGACACCCTCGATCCGGAATGCATGCGATGCGGACAAGTTCCAGAAAGCGTTCGCAGGGCAGCGAGCTATGCGGTAGACACGTGCGGTTGAGACTTGTAGTGATCGGACTAGGGGATGTGCGTGTCGAACTCAGCCAAGCGAGGAGGCGCTGCAGCACTTAGCGTCGTGGTAGCTGCTGCAAGCGGGGTCGCGACCAACGCAGCAACGAGCAAGCCCACTTGGGGTTGGTGCATAGCACTCGTGGTGCTCGTGGTGGTAGGGGCTGGGCTTCAGATATATCTAACCCTGCGACCGAACCAGGATGGACCAGCGCCCGTGGCAGCACAGGGTCCCGCATCGGTGGCAATCGGTGGGTCATCGCGAGGGAAGATAAAAACCCAGTCGAGTGGCACTGCATCACCCTCTAGTACGCCGAGTAATGGAATTATTGCACAGGGCCCAGGGTCCGTTGCCATTGGAGGAGACAATGAATCCTCTATCGAAACTGATGCATAAACAAGCACAGGGACAGTGACCGATGCGCACCTCAAAGACAATAGCGAGCGCCACCGGAGCCGCAGCTGTCGGCAATGATAACAACGGCTATATTTTTACCGGACCAGTCACTTTTCAGAATGGGGCCGACCACAGAAGAGGATGGAATTTACCTCATTCCCTACCACCCGAAATTCCCGACTTTACAGCTCGCCATCGAGAGATCTCCGAGATAGAGATCGGAATCTCCTCAATAAATCGAATGGCCATACTGGTGACGGGTAAGCCAGGTGTCGGAAAGACGTCCCTAGCCCTACACGTGGTTTACAAGGTGGCCGCTCAGTACGAGGACGGCGCGCTCTATGCGGACCTCCGAGGGATCGACAGTAATCCAGCACTTCCCGAGGAAATTATGGGTCGGTTTCTCGCAGGAGTGGGGGTCGCCGAAGACGAGATCCCGGCAAGTAATGATGCAAGGCTGGACCGATATAGGCGCGAGTTCGCCAGTCGCAGAGTAGTAATAATCCTGGACAACGCTGGCAGCGAAGCTCAGGTGCGCCCTCTAATCCCTCCAGGGGGTGAAGCCCTTGTACTAGTCACCAGCAGGTCTAATCTGAGTGGACTGGAGGCCGTTCATCACCTCTTCCTTGATGTTTTCGATGACGATTCGTCTCTGACTTTCCTCCGTAATACCGTCGGGGCTGGTGTTGTAGATCGGGATATTTCTGGTGCGCGCACGGTTGGGGCCATGTGTGGCCATTTGCCGCTCGCTCTCCGGATCGCAGGAAATCGGTTACGAACAGCAACAATGACCGAATTAGTGGAGGAGCTCGCTGATCAGCGAAGCCGACTAGGTGCCCTGGAAGCGGGCGACCTTGCGATTCGTGCGGCCTTCAATCTGTCTTTTCGCAATCTAGGAAAGATTGCCCGAAACTCACTGAAGCGACTTTCATTGGTACCAGGAGGAGACTTCGGCACTTCCCTGTGCGCCGCATTGAATGACTCAGACGAGCGAAGCGCAAGAAGTGTACTCCGGAAGCTATCTGAAGCGAATTTGATTGAGGCATCCCCGCGCGCAGGCCGATATCGGTTTCACGACCTAATCAGGCTCTATGCCCAAGAGCAGTTCGAGGCTGACTCACACAAGAAGACCGCGGCTGCATCTTCTCGAATGCTTGACTGGTTGTCCTACTCGGCACTGAAGGCCAACCTTACGCTGAATGGACAGATCGGAAGATTTGAATTCCCTTCCGTACCTGTGGCCGAGATTAGTTCAATCGAGGAGGCGGCTGCCTGGATTGCAGACGAGGCTGCAAACGCCTCAGCGACAATCGATTTACTACTCAAATCCAGCGATCCAGACAGAGCGAAGGCCCTTGCCACCCAACTCTCTCTCGCATGTGAAGTCGTTGGGGATTGGCAGGCATGGGAGGACGTGGTAAATCGAGCAATCCCCATCACGGAATCGCACCCTGACCCACTATTCGATGTTTCTATACTTAGCTCTAAGGCGAATCTTCTGCGCTATCGACGAGAGTTTCAGCCAGCCCTGAATTTGGCATGTAGGATCTATCCCAGGGCGCAAGAGGCGCAAAACAAGATGCTCGTCGCTAACGCCGCAAAACTCCTCGGCTGTCTGCGTATGGACGTGGGGGATGCAGCAGGTGCACTGCCGCTCCTAGAAGAGAGCCTGTCCCTGAATAGGGAACTTGGACTGAACCATGAAATCGGAAAAGCCCTCTATAACTTGGGGACGGTACATCGAGCTTCTGGGCACGCTCACGAGGCAATTGTACACTTTAAACAGGATCTAGAAATATGCATCGAGGCTGACGATATGTCCGGTGCGGCCGAAACGATGAATACGCTTGCGTTAACCCACATGGAGATTGGTGAATTTTCCAAATCTGAGAGGTACCAGCGTGAAGCGCTGAAGATATTTGAGGGTATCGGGAATCCTCACAAGGTGAGCATGGTTTGTAATGACCTTGCTATTAGCCTGAGGCATCAAGGTAAGGTGCAAGACGCGCTGAGCCTCCACCTGGAGGACATCGAGCGATCTTGCGCATCCGGAAATGTATCCGGGGAAGCTCTCGCGAAAGCAAACGCGGCAGTTCTTATGGTGGAGCTCGACAGAGACGAGGAGGCTGAGCGACTGTTCGAGCAGGCCGTTTCGGTGCTCAGCGCCCTGGGGGATGAACTCCGACTTGCTCGTACTCTGCTGGGGCAAGTACCAATGCTCTTCAAGGGAGGAAAGGTAGACCTTGCCTTAAATGGGGCCAACAAGGCAATCGAGGTATTCCTCAAGCATGGAGAAGTCAGAGACGCCGTCAGTGCCCACGAGGGCCTGGCACTCGCATTTAAGGAAACAGGCGAAAGCGATCGAGCTCTTTTTCATGCGGAAGAGGCTTTGCGAATCGGAGATGGCGTTGTATCTCCGTATCTTCAAGGGACTTCATACCTCACAGCAATGATCATATGCGAAGATTCGAACCGACCTGACCTCGTCGCAAGATATGTAACCGAGTTGCGCGCAATCGCTAATAAGTACCCCCAGATGATGTCGCATCTCCGGAAAGAATACGAGGGCGAAGGGTGGGATGTCCCCAACGATTCGATTGGCGATGAAGCGGCAGAATAGGACTGCCGGAATGGCCCCATAGCGCCGCATTCTCAGATGCCCTCTTGGGCCAATACTGTGTGGGACTTCACCAGTCCCGCTCAGTATTAGGCGCTCGATAATCTACGTCAGCGCGTGCAGGCGTGCCTGTAGCGTCAACCAACCTGAACCCGGCCGGTTCACCTTGCCCCGACGAGCGGGGTGAACCCGCACGAAGGCTCGCAGAGCACCATTGAGGTCGCTTCTATGGGCGACGTTCCTCCGCGGCCGTGTCCAGGGTTTGATCCGCGTCGTTAGTGACACCGGATCCCTCACCGCGTAGAGGGCTAGGGCCCCCGCCACGACTAGAGCCTCGCCGAGGTCCAGTACGCCGGACTGTGGGCCACCGCTCAGCTGCAGCGCGATTGGCCTCGTCCAGGGAATCGCTGCCTTGCGTGCGGTAGGCCCGCATGACGCCGGCGACGAACTCGGGTGACAGATCGGCATGGACCACGAGGGCCGCGAGCAGGTGAGAGCGGTTGACGTTCTCGCCAGCGGCGAGTCCTGCTGCAACCAGTTGGTCAAGGCGGTCGTTGACGGCATCCGGCCATGCGATGAGGGTATTGCGGCGTTCCGCGCGCCACAGCAGTTCCATCCTGCACCCTCTCTGGCGGCTCATCTAGATTCAATATATATTGTGCCCATGGTCACTACATTGCAAGCCCGACCACAGATCCGCCAGGCGGAAGACTGCGATCCGCCTGCCACCGTGCGGATCGCCGGGCGCGTGCTGAAGCCCACGCCGGTGTTCGACACTTATTGGCGGTTCGCGGCTGCACGGCACCAGGTGTATCTGGCGCGCCTGGGGGAGGTCTCGGCGTCGGCGGTATCGGACCCCGTGCTCGTCCAGCACAGGTTCACCAATTGCTTCCGGGCCGCTGATCGGGTCAGCCAGTACCTGATCGGCCAGGTGTCATATCGCGGCGACCAAACGTGGCGGGAAGTGTTCTTCCGCACGTTGTTGTTCAAGGTCTTCAACAAGGTTCAGACCTGGCAGTTGCTCGAAGAGCACCTGGGTGAGATCACGTGGCAAGGCTACGACTACGGGGCCGTGAACGAGGTGCTGTCACGGGCGTTCACGTCGGGTGCACGCCTGTATTCCGCCGCATACATCACACCGCCGCCGCATCTAGGGGAGCAGCGCAAGCATCGCAATCACCTGCGCCTGGTCGAAATGATGATGAAACAGGGGGCGCCCGAGCAGGTGCAAGAGGCTGCCTCGATGCGCGAGGCATACGAGGTGCTGTTGGGCTTTCCGGCGCTCGGCCCGTTCCTTGCCTACCAGTATCTGATCGACCTCAACTACGCGGCCGGGCTGTCCTTCTCCGAGATGGACTTCGTCGTCCCCGGACCGGGTGCTCGCGATGGCATCCGGAAGTGCTTTGGCGCCAACGCTAGCGGCATCGAGGCAGAGGTCATCCGCTACATGGCGGACAGCCAGGAGGAGCACTTCACTCGCCTCGGCCTCACCTTCACGGGACTGCGCGGGCGCCCCTTGCAGCTGATTGACTGTCAGAACCTGTTCTGCGAGGTTGACAAGTACGCACGCGTCGTCCACCCGGACATCGCGGGCATCAGCGGCCGCAGCCGCATCAAGCAGCTGTACCGTCCCGACAGCGCCCCACTGACCGCCTGGTTCCCGCCCAAGTGGGGCCTCAACCCGTAAGTCTTTCAGGTCAGTTGACGGATATGCCCGTACCGTTCAGGCGGCCAGGCGGGCCTGGCCTCGCAGTACCGGCCGCAGGGCCGTGATGTCGCCCTCGATCTGGGCGTGCCCGGCGATTACCGTCAGCGCGCCGGGGCGCACCTCGGCGTGCTCTGCCAGGTAGGCCAGAAGCCGCCCCAGACCCAGGTAGTTACCGTAGGCGCGGGCCACCATGTAGTGGCTGCGGTAGAGGGCTACGGCGTGCAGGACCCGGTTGCGGTCCAGTTGGAACGAGCAGTGGCTCAGACACGGAAAGCCGCGCAACCCGTTGTCCTTCCCGGCGGCGTGTACCGGCGCGGCCCAAGTGTCTGTGTCCGCGTCGACATCGTGGTCGCCGCCTGTGAGGTCGGAAGCCGCCGGGTCGTCGGGATGAGCGATGTCCATCTCGTACGCCGCAGTCATCGGTCCCCTGCCCGCAGCCTGGCGGCGTATCCGGTCGATGAGCGCGGTCAGTTGGTCCACAGGACCATGCTCCCCTGGGTAGGCCACGATGCGTCCGAAGTAGGTGCCGGTCGCATTTCCACGGTCGATGCGGCACAGCCTCGGATACATAGCCCGGTACCGGCGCACCAACTCTTCCGGGGTGCGGGAGACGGCCGCGAGCTCGGCGGGGAAGAGAGTGTTGGCCACCGTTTCGATCAGCGTGTAGCCCCGCTCCTTGCGCATTTGGTCGAACTCGGCTCGCACCTGCGGATCCTCGGCCGCAGCGTTACCGATGCGAACCAGGGTGTGCAGGGCGTCTCGCTTCGGATTGCCGGGTACGTCGAGTTTCCGGCATGCCTCTTGCCAGGCCAGCGACGTGTTCGCCTTGTCAACGATAAAGAGGGACATCTCCGTGCTCCTGACGTTAGAGGTGTACCAGGGGGGAGCTGTGCGAAGGAGAACGACTCGAACAGGAGCCGCAGATCAGGCGGGCCACAGGCTCTGGACCCCGACGCGTGGGGCCTGGCGCTCCAGGGTGAAGGCCAGCAGTTCGTCGGCTCCGGGGATGTGCACGGTGACCGAGGCGCTTCCGGTGAACGCATCGGTGACATCAGCAGATCCAGCAGCCGGGGCATCGCCCAGGGAGAGCTGCCCAGGCGCATCTTCGGAGACCTGCAGCGCGAGCGGCAGGGACTCGAATCTCGCCCCGGTGTTGCCAAGGATCAGCAGGTCGCCGGCATCGACGCGGACGGTGGTGCCGTGTGTGCCGGTGTTGATCAGGTGAACGTGGGTCTTCCCGGGCACCGTGCCGCCCGCGAGGTCCGCTTTGATGGAGGCGGGCTTGACCCGCAGCCATTCCGTCTTCTGTGCCCGTGCCAGCAGCCGCAGCCGGTGGAGGTGGTTCACCGTCCCGGCGTAGGAGGTACCCAGGATGCGGGCGATCCGATAGGCGTGCTCAGGGACCAGCGGACGGCGCACCCCGATCTGGGCCAGCGCGGCCTGGACAGCAGGCAGTGGCATCAGGAACCAGGCCGCGAACGCCTCCGCCACCTTCTCTTCGTCCGGCCAGGACCCATCCCCCCACATGCGGGCACGGTCCAGCTCCTCGTCCAGCGCCGTGCCGTGCCCGGCCCTGTGGTGCCCCAACTCGTGTGCTGCGGTGTGCCGCTGGGCCACGATGTCCAGGTTGGCGTTGAGCAGCACGGCGGGCCCGTTGTCCCGAGGCGCCGCATACACCCCGAACAGTCGTGGCATGGGGCGCGCCATCCCAACCACGTCGGCACGCCGGAGTGCGCCGTACACGTCCACGTACCCGTTGCGGTCGACAGCCAGGTCGCGGTGTGCTTTCACCGCCTCCATCGCGGCGACCTTGTGAGCGACGTCCCAGTTCACTCCCCGCGCTCCTGCTCCTGCTCGCCAGCCCGCCGGAACTTCAAGAATTCGGCGAAGCTGAGCACTTCCTCCCAGTCGCCGTCGGTCAAGCCGACCAGGGCCCGCGGCAGCCCGGCCAGGGCGTGCTCCCCCAGGTCTGCCTCCTCCTCCTTGGCGAGGAAGTAGGACACCGGCCGCATGTACAGGCGTGCGAGCTTCTTCAGCTCAAGGCTGTCTACCCGGCGTGAGCCGCGCTCGATGTCACTGACCGCCGATCGGGGGATGCCGGTCATGTCGGAGACGTGCTGCTGCGACATGCCCAGGTAGTCGCGGGTGTTGCGAAGGCGCTCTCCAAGCAGTTCGAGCTCTGGGTCGCGGCCGCGGAGTGCGGCAGGTTCGGGGGTCATGACTTTCGCCTCTCGTTGATCACGTTCAAGATGGTGGTGGCGAAGGTGCGCACCGACCGGGTGGAGCGAGCCGCCTCCTCGTCGGCGGGGACGCTGATGCCGTAGCGCTCCTCGACGCGGGTCAGGATCTCGACGATGAGGATGGAGTCGACGGGCAGCTCCTCGCCGGCCTCCTCCAGTTCCATCCGCAGCTCATCGGGTTCTCGGTCCTGTAGTTCGGCCAGGAACTCCACGACCACGGTGACGATGTCCTCCAGGGACGGCTCGATCGCGTTCAGGAGACTCTCCCGTCTGTCTGATTTTCCAGCATCGCTGCTCTACTATACGACACGGGGTCGGGATTCCCGACTCGCATGCTGGGTTTTCCGACAGGAGGAAGTTGTGGACCTCAACCGCTACCAGCAAGCCGCCATCAAGACCCTCCAAGAGCCCGCGCCAGGGACTGACCCCGTCGTGGTGCCCCTGCTCGGCCTCACTGGCGAGGTCGGCTCCCTCGCCACCGCCTACAAGAAGCACCTGCGTGACGGGCCCGGCCTCGCCTCAGGGAAGCAGCACCTGCGCGAAGAACTTGGCGACGTCCTGTGGTACGTCGCCGCTCTCGCCCACCGCTTCGACCTCGACCTCGAAGATGTCGCCGCCGCCAACCTCGTCAAGATCAGCGACCGGTGGCGCACCACCCCTGCCGCCGATCGCATCACCTTCGACGCCCACTTCCCCGAGGCCGAGCGGCTCCCACGGCAGGCCACCCTCACCTTCACCCTCCAGCAGCGCGACCGCGACGGGCGTACCGTCGCCGTCCTGACCCACGACGGCGTCCCCTGCGGAGACCCGCTGACCGACGCATCGCACATCAACGACGACTACCGATTCCACGACATCTTCCATCTCGCCCACGCCACCGCCCTGGGCTGGTCACCCGTCTCCCGCTTCCTGCTGCGCTGCAAGCGCAAGAGCGACCCCAAGACCGACGAGGCCGAGGACGGCGGCCGTGCCATCGCCATCGAGGAGGGCATCTCGGCCCTCGTCTTCTCCTACGCGGCCCGCCACGGGTTCTTCGAGAACGTCCGCCACATCGACCACGAACTCATCAAGACCATCGCCTCCATGACCTCCCACCTTGAAGTCAGCGTTCTGCGTTCCGCCGACTGGGAGCAGGCGATCATGACGGGCTACGACGCCTGGCGGAAGCTCCGTGCCCAAGGCGGCGGAACCGTACACCTGGATCTCGACGAGCAGACCCTGACGGTCGAGTCGTAGCACAAGGCGCTGCCGGGTCCCGGCGCGGAGACCTACCACTACCTCATGGGGATCGATCACTCGATTGTCGATTGCCCCCTGTGCCCGGTCCGCACACAGTCCGCAAGACACCCGCTAAAGTCCGTCGCACCCCATCGCCACCAATCACCAAAAGGCCAGGTCAGCGCCCCACAGGGGTGATCCCCGCAGGTCACCGACCCGGCCCATTACTGGGAGACGAAGAAGGCCTGAATCAGGCTTTCACGACGGTTCGCGTGGGTTCGCCCGTGCGGGCCGGTGTCGGAGAAGAGGCCCGACCGGGATCCCCGGCCGGGCCTCTTCCCGTCCCGGGCCGCGAGGCCGCATACGTCGGTCGGTCGCGTCGAGGCCGCGCGGTAGATTCGCGGCATGTCACCTCTCGAACCCCCTTACACACGGCTCCTGGTGGAGCGTTACGAGCCGGCCTTCCGTTTCTACACGGCCGTCCTGCCCAAGCTGACCGGGTGCTCGCTGGCGCGCGGTACCGAGGCGTCGGGGTACGCCAGCTGGGACGACTGCGAGGGGCGCACCGCGTTCGCGGTGTTCTCGCGGGCCGCGATGACCGCGGCCGTCGGGGAGGAGAACGTGCCCGTGGGGGCCTCCGTCGTCATCCGGGTGGACGGGCCCGAGGCGCTGGACGCCGCCGTCGACCTCTGCGCGTCCGCCGGCGCCACGGTGATCGCCCCGGCCCAGGACCGACCGCAGTGGGGTCCGACGATGCGGGCCGCCCATCTGCACGACCCGGACGGCAACCTGGTGGAGTTGCAGACGTACTGAACCGGCTCGGAAAACAGGCCGGTGCGGACGGTCGCGGCTCACCCTGTTCAGGGTTCGCCGGCCGCCCGGATACGGAAGGGGGCGCGGCCGTCGTGGACGGCCGCGCCCGGGGTCAGATGTTTTCGAGGACGGACGGCTGGAGCTCGGCCCCGTGCGGGAGTTGGCGGCGGATGTCGTCCAGCACCGAGGCGAAGTCCAGTTCGGCGCGGCCCGAGGCGTACACCGCTCCCCCCAGGTGCAGGGCGAGGCCCAGGTCGGGCTCGGGCGGCTTGAGGGAGAGCAGGCAGCTCAGCGTCGCCTGGTGGAGGGCGCCGTCGGGGGAGGCGACCGGTACCGGCATGTCCCATTCCAGGACGAAGTCGCGGAGGGTGCCGCCGTCGAGCACGAACGAGCCCTCCGGCGGTATCCCCGGTACCGGGCCGAGCGAGTCGAACCCCGTCCCGGCGAAGTCGACTCCCCTGATGCGGGTGTGCAGTTGGGTCCCGTCGGCGGTGATCGTCAGCGCTTCGGATCCATGGCGGTCTCGGTACCAGCCCGCCCAGGACTGTGTGGTCATGGGCGGGAGATTAGCGGCGCGGCCTGCCGTTCGTCACAGGGCGTGACCGAAATGGGAGTTAGCGCTTCCTTGTGTAAGTGGTGACGACTGTACCGTTTTCGAAGGAACGGCTGTCCGTCGGCACGAACGAGCGAGGGCCGAACTCCGCCCGGAACAGGGGGATTCCGGTCCCCGCCACGATCGGATAGCTCTTGATGACGAGCTCGTCGATCTCGTCGATGAGCTGTCCGGCGAGGTCGGCGCCGCCGCACAGATAGACGTCCAGGCCGTCCTCGCGCTTGAGGTCGCGCACGTACGCCACCGGGTCGCCGGAGACGACCTCGACGGCCGGGTCCGGGGAGTCGCCGAGGCCGCGCGAGAAGACGATCTGGCGCAGATGGGCGTAGGGGCTGGTGATGCCCTCCTCGAGGGCGGGCTCGTACGCCCCGCGGCCCATCAGCACCGTGTCGTACCGCGAGGGGGGCGCCTCGTCGACACCGAGGGCCCGCCGGGCGGCGGTGGGGAGGGTGTCGGGGAACTCGCCCGCCAGGAAGCCGACGAGCTCCTCGCTCAGCGGATAGAAGTCGAACGACCCGTCCGGGGCGGCGATGAAGCCGTCGAGGGTGAGGGCGATGTAGTACGAGAGCTTGCGCAAGCCGGCCTCTTCTGAAGTTGGGGGGTGGTCGGGCTATCAACCACTTCAGGTAAAGTACTTCGTGTGTAGTGGTTGCGCAAGGCCTTGACGGCCTTCACGGAAAGAGGGACGCGGATGGTCAGGAACCCGGAACGCAGAACCGCTCTCGTGGACGCGGCGATCGAGGTGCTGGCGCGGGAGGGGGCGCGCGGGCTGACCTTCCGCGCGGTGGACACCGAGGCCAAGGTGCCGCCCGGCACCGCGTCCAACTACTTCACCAGCAGGGACGACCTGCTCACTCAGGCCGGACGGCACATCCACGTACGGATGACACCGGATCCGGCCGAGGTCGGCGAGGCGATGCGGGCCGCGCCCTCGCGGGAACTGGTGGCCTCGCTGATGCGCTGGCTGCTGCGGCGCGTCGCCGGGGAGCGCACCGGCTACCTCGCGATGCTGGAGCTCCGGCTGGAGGCCACCCGCAGGCCGGAGCTCCGGGAGGCGCTGACGGAGGCCGTCCGCGCCGAGCTGGAGGCGAACATCGCGTTCCATCTGGACGCGGGACTCCCGGGCGACGCGGACACGGTACGGCTGCTCTACTTCGCCATGACCGGCCTGCTGGTCGACCACCTCACCCTGCCGGACCTGCTCGGCGAGGACACCGCGGAGCGGCTGGTGGGGCTGATGGTGGACCGGGTGCTCGGCGGCTGAGCCCCGGTCCCGTACGGCGGCGCGGCCGCTCAGCCGCGCGGCTCGCGCCACATCGGGTACATCAGGGGCCCGTCCGGCAGCCGCAGCGGCTCACCGAGGTGCGTGAAGCCGAGCCGTTCGTACAGCACGGCGCTGCGCGCGCTGCTGGCCTCCAGATAGGCGGGCACGCCCTCGCGGTCGCACTCCGCCAGGACGGGAGCGATGAGCGCGGCCCCCGCCCCCTGCCCCTGGCGGTCCGGGGCGACCGCGATCAGCAGCAGGTACCGGTGCGCCCGGCCGTGCGGGTGGACGGACGCGGTGAGCCGGCCGATCAGCTCCACCCGCTCGTTCTCCGGGTCGACGGCCGCCCGCAGCTGCGCCGGGCCCTCCTCCTCGTCCTCCGGGTCCTCCTCCGCCTCCGCGGGGACGTCGAGCCACAGGGCGGTCGCCGTGCCGTCCTCGGCGAGGTCGGCATGCCCCTCGTCGAGCGCGATCTCCAGGAAGGCGCGCATCAGGTGGGGGTGCCTCTCGCGGCGGTGTACCGGGTCCGGGAAGACCCAGCTGCTCACCGGGTCGTCCTGGAACGCCTCGTCGAGCAGGCGCACCGCCGCCTCCACCGCCTTCTCGTCGTCGCGCGCGACCCGCCGTATGCCCGTGCCCGGTCCCGTACCCATGCCGCCGCCCATGTCGCCACCCTTGTCGCGTTCCGTCGATCCTCAACTGACCGCGACGATCCTAGGGTTGGCTCTCCCCGAGTCGGGGCGCGAGGGGTCCCGGGTGGCAGCCCCGGGACCCCTCGGCGCCCGCCCCCCTCGGGCCGCTGTCAGTGGGAGCGCCGGGTCACGTACTCCGCCAGGGCCAGCAGGTCGCCCGCCGCGGCGAGGTCCGGGACCGCCCGGGACAGCTCGCCGACCGCCCGGGCCATCCGGTCGGCCGCGTGGATCTGCGCCCAGTCACGGCCGCCCGCCCGGTCCACCGCCCCCGCCGCCCGCCGCACCGCGGCCGCCCCCATCGGGCCCCGGTACAGCTCGGCGAGTTCGGCCGCCGCCGGGGTGGCCGAGGTCAGGGCGGCCACCACCGGCAGCGACTTCTTGTGCGAGGCGAGGTCGGCCCCGGCGGGTTTGCCGGTACGGCCGGGGTCGCCCCAGATGCCGATCAGATCGTCGATGAGCTGGAAGGCCAGCCCCGCCTCGCGGCCGAACGCGTCCAGCGCGGACACCTCGTCGGGCCCGCTGCCCGCGTACAGCGCGCCCAGTGAGCAGGCGCAGCCCAGCAGCGCCCCGGTCTTGGCCATCGCCATGTCCAGGCACTCCTCCAGGGAGACCTCCTGGGGGCCGCGCTGCTCGAAGGCGCAGTCGGCCTGCTGTCCGGCGCAGAGTTCGATGACGCGCGAGGCGAGCCGGGCGGAGGCGGCCGGGGCCGCCGGGTGGGGGTCCTCGGCGAGCAGCCGCAGCGCCAGCGCGAGCAGCGCGTCCCCGACGACGATCGCGTCCGGGGTGCCGAACACGGTCCAGGCGGTGAACCGGTGGTGCCGGGTGGCGTCCTCGTCGATCACGTCGTCGTGCAGCAGGGTGAAGTTGTGGACGAGCTCGACGGCCGCGGCGGCCCGCAGCGCCCGCCCCGGGTCGCCGCCCAGCGCCGCGGTGGCCGCGAGGACGAGCGCGGGCCGGATCGCCTTGCCCGCCTGTCCCGCGGCCGGGGTGCCGTCGGCGTGCTCCCAGCCGAAGTGGTACATCGCGACCCGCCGTATCGAGCCGGGCAGCGACTCCACGGTGTCCCGCAGCATCGGGTTCACCGCCGCCCGGGTCCGTTCCAGCAGGTCCACGGCCTCGCGTCCCTCGACGGCTTCCCCCATGACCAACTCGTCACTCCTCTCGCCGTGTCCGACTGCGCGGCCCCTCCCGCGTCGTGGCCCGCCGCGCGCAGGTGGGGGTCTTTCCGGACGGGCGGCCGGGGGACCTCCCCGACCGCCGACCGCCCGCCCGGGGCCGGGGGTCAGCGCCAGCGGCTGACTTCCACGTTCTCCAGGACACCGAGGGCGTCCGGGACGAGGATCGCGGCGGAGTAGTAGGCGGTGACCAGGTACGAGATGATCGCCTGCTCGTCGATCCCCATGAACCGCACCGACAGGCTCGGCTCGATCTCGTCGGGGATGCCGCTCTGCTGGAGGCCGATGACGCCCTGCTCGTCCTCGCCGGTACGCATGCAGAGGATCGAGGTCGTACGGGCGTCGCTGACCGGGATCTTGTTGCAGGGGAAGATGGGCACCCCGCGCCAGGTCGAAACGCGGGTGCCGGCGACGTCGATGCTCTCGGGGACCAGGCCGCGTTTGTTGCACTCGCGGCCGAAGGCGGCGATGGCGCGCGGGTGGGCGAGGAACAGCTTGCTGCCGCGCCGGCGGGCGAGCAGTTCGTCCATGTCGTCGGGGCTGGGCACGCCGTCGTGGGGCTGGAGGCGCTGGCCGTAGTCGCAGTTGGCGAGGAGCCCGAACTCGCGGTTGTTGACGAGCTCGTCCTCCTGGCGCTCGCGCAGCGCCTCGACGGTGAGCCGCAACTGCTGCTCGGTCTGGTTCATCGGCTGGTTGTACAGGTCCGCGACCCGGCTGTGGACCTTCAACACCGTCTGCGCGACCGAGAGTTCGTACTCGCGCGGCGCTCCCTCGTAGTCCACGTACGTGTGCGGGATGACCGCCTCGCCGACATGGCCTGCGGCCAGGTCGATGGCCGCCTCGCCGTACTTGTTGGTCCGCTGCTCCGGGATCGCCGCGAAGGCGGTGAGGTGCTCGTCCAGGGAGGTGGCGCGCTCGGCGAGGTTGAGCACGTCCGCGCGCCTGAGGGTCAGGACGGTGCAGGCGGTGGCGGCGCGGGCGGTGTCGTCCCAGGTGGCGTCGCCGGACACGAGCGCCTGCTCGCCCAGGTGCGCCCCGTCGGCGAGGACGCCGAGCACCGCCTCGTCGCCGTAGGGTCCGGTGCCGATGCGCTCGACGCGGCCGTGGGCGATCAGATAGACCGTGTCCACCGGGTCCCCGGCGGTGGCAAGGACCTCTCCCGCCGCGTACTCGCGCTGCTCGCAGCGGTTCGCCAGCTCGGTCAGCGCCGACTCGTCGTCGAAGCCGCGCAGCGCGGGCAGTTCGCCCAGCTCGGCGGGGATCACGGCGACCCGCTGGCCGGTCTGGACGAAGGTGATCCTGCCGTCGCCCACCGAGTAGCTCAGTCGCCGGTTGACCCGGTACGTACCACCCTTCACCTGCACCCACGGCAGCATGCGCAGCAGCCACCGGGAGGTGATCTCCTGCATCTGCGGGGCGGACTTGGTGGTGGTCGCCAGATTCCGCGCGGCGGCGGTGCCAAGACTCTGCTGCGCGCGGTTCTCGGGCCCTGCCTCGACCGACATGTGTTTCCCCTCGATCTTCCGATCATGAGCTGACCTGCGCGAGAAGCCTTCCAGCACGGACGGTGTGTGCGCCATTACACAAATGAGTGGGACTAGAACCCCGCCCGGCGGGGCAGGTTGCGCTCTCCCGCGCGGCACCCGGCTCCTCGCCGGGGGCGTCGCGCCCGCCGACACCCCTGCGTGTACGAGGTGTTCGGCCCCGACCTCTGGCTCGCGCAGGACTGGCCGTCATCGGGCGGTCTGTCCGGATCGGCTCGCACGCGGCCCGAACAGATCGCCCATAGTGGGAAGTTCCGGTAGAAGCGGGTAGAGCACATTCCGGCTCAACCGCACCAGGTACCGCAAACCGGGGTACCGCTCATCGAAGGAGTCGGCCATGGCCCCACCCATGTCGGCTGACCAGATCCTCTCCGCGCTGCGCGCCGAAGGACTCCATGTCGTCGAGGTCGACGGCTGGCGCACCCACAACCGGGCCGGGCACGGCGCCTGGGGGCCCCTCAACGGGGTGATGATCCACCACACCGTCACCCGGGGCGCGGACGCAACCGTTCGCATCTGCTACGACGGTTACGACAGTCTGCCCGGTCCGCTCTGCCACGGCGTGATCACCAAGGACGGCACCGTCCACATGGTCGGCAACGGCCGCGCCAACCACGCCGGCGCGGGCGACGGAGACGTGCTGCGCGCGGTCATCGCGGAGAAACGCCTGCCGCTGTGCCAGAAGGCGGACACCGACGGCAACCCGCGCTTCTACGGGTTCGAGTGCGAGAACCTCGGCGACGGCGAGGACCCCTGGCCACCGGCCCAGCTCCTGGCGATCGAGAAGGCCGCCGCGGCCGTCTGCCGGCACTACGGCTGGACCGAGCGGTCGGTGATCGGCCACCGCGAGTGGCAGCCCGGCAAGGTCGACCCGCGCGGCTTCGGCATGGACTGGCTGCGGGAGCGGGTCCACGAGCGGCTGAAGTGAAGCGGCCGAAGTGAAGCGGCCGAAGAGAGGGCCGACGTGACGGCCCCGGTCACAATGGACAGGTGACCGAAGAAGCGCTCGACCTCACCACCGCCCTGCGGCCGCGTATCCCTTCGCCTCTGCAACCGGTCGAGGACGAGCGCTTCGCCCGCCACGGCGTCCGGCTGCTGCTCAAGCGCGACGATCTGATCCACCCGGCCCTGCCGGGCAACAAGTGGCGCAAACTCGCGCTGAACCTGCGCGAGGCCGCCGGGCGCCCGGTGCTGACGTTCGGCGGCGCCTACTCCAACCATCTGCGCGCCACCGCCGCGGCCGGCCGGCTCCTGGGCTTTCCCACCATCGGCGTGGTCCGCGGCGACGAGCTCGCCCACCGGCCCCTGAACCCCTCGCTCGCCCGGTGCGCGGCGGACGGCATGCGGCTGCACTTCCTGGACCGCGCGACCTACCGCCGCAAGGCCGAGCCGGAGGTGCTGGCCGCGCTGCGCGAGCGCTTCGGCCCCGGCGCCTACGCCGTCCCCGAGGGCGGCAGCAACGCCCTGGCCGTGCGGGGCTGCGCGGCGCTGGGGCGCGAGCTGGACGGCCGCGCCGACGTGGTGGCGGTGGCCTGCGGGACCGGGGGCACCCTGGCCGGACTCGCCGCCGGACTCACGGGCGGCCGGCGCGCGCTCGGGTTCCCGGTGCTGCGCGGCGGCTTCCTCGCGCGCGAGATACGGCGCTCGCAGGAGGAGGCCTTCGGCGCGGCCGGGGACAACTGGTCGCTGGACGAGCGCTTCCACTGCGGCGGTTACGCCCGTACCACCCCCGCGCTCGACGCCTTCGCCGACGACTTCGAGGCCCGCCACGGTCTGCCGCTGGAGCGGCTGTATGTCGCCAAGATGCTGTACGGGCTGGTGACGCTCGCCGAGGAGGGCGCGTTCCCCGAGGGGAGCTCGGTCGCCGCCGTCGTCACCGGGCCGCCGCTCCGGCCGTAGGGCCGCCGGGGGCGCTCAGGACTCGCTCTCGCGGTACGCCGCCGCCTCCTCCAGGTCGAGCCGGCGCAGCAGGGTGCGCAGCATCTCGTCGTCGATCCGGCGCGCGTCCCGCAGCTGGACGAACACCTCGCGCTCGGCGCCGATCATCTCGCGCGACAGCCTGCGGTAGGTGGTGTCGGCCGACTCGCCGGTCACCGCGTTCACCCCGCCGAGCCGCTCCCACGGGGAGTTGCGGCGCCGCTCCAGGACCGTGCGCAGCCGGTCGACCAGCGGCTGCGGCAGCGCGTTCGCCTCGTCCGCGAGCAGCTCCTCGAGGCGGCGCTCGGCGGCCAGCGAGGCGTCGCTCTGGGCCTGTGCCTCTGCCAGCGTCGCGGCCCGCGCGTCGCGCCCGGGCAGCTTCAGCGCCCGGATCAGCGGCGGCAGCGTCAGGCCCTGTACCACCAGGGTGGCGATGACCGTGGTGAAGGTCAGGAACAGCACGAGGTTGCGGGCCGGGAAGGGGTCGCCGTCGTGCGTGGTGAGCGGGATGGAGAAGGCGATGGCGAGCGAGACCACCCCGCGCATCCCGGCCCATCCCACGATCACCGGAGCCGTCCAGTCCGTGTCCGCCTCGCGGGTGCGGATCCGCTCCGACAGGACGCGCGGCAGGAAGGTCGCGGGGAAGACCCAGACGAACCGCATCGCGACGACCGCGGCGAAGACCCCGGTGGCGTACAGCACCGCCTCCCCCACCCGGTACTCCCCGAGCCCCCGCAGCACCACCGGCAGCTGGAGCCCGATCAGCGCGAACACCGACGACTCCAGGACGAAGGCGACCATCTTCCAGACCGCCGCCTCCTGGAGCCGGGTGGCGAAGTCCACCTGCCAGGAGCGGTGGCCCAGGTGGAGCGCGACGACCACCACGGCGAGCACCCCGGAGGCCCCGACCTCCTCGGCCGCCGCGTACGCCACGAAGGGGATGAGCAGCGAGAGGGTGTTCTGGAGCAGCGCCTCCGTCAGGCGGGTGCGCAGCCAGTGGATCGGCACCATCAGCACGAGCCCGATCCCGACCCCGCCGAGCGAGGCCAGCGCGAACTCCCCGATTCCCCCGGCCCAGGTAGCCCCCTCCCCCACCGCGGCCGCAAGCGCCACCTTGTAGGCGGTGATGGCGGTCGCGTCGTTCACCAGGGACTCGCCCTGGAGGATGGTGGTGATGCGGCTCGGCAGGCCCAGGCGCCGGGCGATGGCGGTGGCCGCGACCGCGTCCGGCGGCGCGACCACCGCGCCGAGCACCAGGGCGGCCGTGAGCGGCAGATCGGGCACGAGCAGATAGGCGAGCCAGCCGACGGCCACCGTCGCGAACAGGACGTACCCCACCGAGAGCAGCGCGACGGGCCGCAGATTGGCCCGCAGATCCAGGTACGAGCTGTCGACGGCGGCCGTGTACAGCAGCGGCGGGAGCAGCAGGGGCAGCACGATGTGCGGGTCGAGCGTGTAGTCCGGGACGCCCGGCACATAGGCGGCGGCGAGCCCCGCCGCGACCAGCAGCAGAGGGGCCGGCACCGGGGTGCGGCGGGCGGCCCCGGCCACCACGGCGCTCCCCGCGACCAGTGCCACCAGCGGCAACGCGTCCATCCCAGCCACCTCACAACCCAAGCGTCGTAACCTGGCAATCATGAGCGAGTGCCCCCACGTTGCCGAACTGCCGCGCCCCGAGCCCCCCGCGCTGACGGACACCTGCCCGCAGTGCCTGGCCGCGGGCACCCATCACGTACAGCTGCGGCTCTGTCTGGTGTGCGGCTATGTGGGCTGCTGCGACTCCTCGCCGATGCGGCACGCGACCGCCCACCACCTCGCCACCGGGCACCCGGTGATGCGCACGCTGGAGCCGGGCGAGGACTGGCGCTGGTGCTTCGTGGACAACGCGCTGGTGTGAGGAGGGAAGCCGGGGGAATCCGGACGGTTCGGCACCCTTCGGGCTGGGTACGTCAACCCGGCGCCGGTTCACAGCAATTGGGCACCGCACACCTCTAGCCACTGTCCGTGCCCATATGCTTACCATGAGTGACAGCTGCCGGGAGGGGTCCCGGCGACACGGCACCATGGATCGCGATAGCGTCGCCCTTCCGAGCACCACGATCGCGTGGACGACGCACGATCACCGCATTTCGTACCGCATGGCCCCGGAGGCGTCCCCTCCGCCGGGGCCCGAGAGAGCTTGTGCACCTTGGAGGTGAGGGTGTCCCAGATCGCAGGCGAGCCCGGGAACCAGGACTTCGTGGAAGTCCGGCTGCCGGCCGCGGGTGCCTACCTGTCGGTGCTGCGTACGGCCACGGCCGGTCTCGCGGCACGTTTGGACTTCACCCTCGACGAGATCGAGGATCTGCGCATCGCGGTCGACGAGGCCTGCGCGATCCTGCTCCAGCAGGCCGTCCCCGGCTCCGTGCTGAGCTGTGTCTTCCGTCTCGTCGACGACTCCCTGGAGGTCACGGTCTCGGCCCCGACCACGGACGGCCGGGCGCCCGAGCGCGACACCTTCGCCTGGACGGTGCTCTCCGCGCTCGCCGGCAAGGTCGACTCCTCGGTCGCCGACGACCGTACGGTCTCCATCAGCCTGTACAAACAGCGCGGCGCGGGACCCGGACCGGCGTGAGCGGGGACGGTCCGGTGCGGGACGACAGGCGCATCCCCGAGTCGCACCCGGAGGAGCCGCTCTCCATCGGTATCCCGGAGCAGCAGGCCCGGCCGCACCCGGTGGACGGACTTGACGGCCTTGAGGCCGTGGCGGAGCAGACGCGGCAGGCAGAGCGGGCGGCCCACATGAGCGAGCACATCGAGCACACGCACCACCAGCACGATCCGCAGGACCGCAGCGGGGCGCGGGCGATGTTCATCGAGCTGCGCAAGCTCCCCGACGGTTCGCCGGAGAAGGCCGAGCTGCGCAACCGGCTCGTCCGGATGCACCTGCCGCTGGTCGAGCACCTGGCCCGGCGGTTCCGCAACCGCGGCGAGCCGCTGGACGACCTGACCCAGGTCGCCACCATCGGCCTGATCAAGTCGGTCGACCGGTTCGATCCGGAGCGGGGCGTCGAGTTCTCGACGTACGCGACGCCCACGGTCGTCGGCGAGATCAAGCGGCACTTCCGCGACAAGGGCTGGGCGGTCCGGGTGCCGCGCCGCCTCCAGGAGCTCCGCCTCGCGCTCACCACGGCCACGGCCGAGCTCTCCCAGCAGCACGGCCGCTCGCCCACGGTGCACGAGCTGGCGGAGCGCCTGGGCATCTCCGAGGAGGAGGTCCTGGAGGGCCTGGAGTCGGCCAACGCCTACTCGACGCTCTCCCTGGACGTCCCGGACACCGACGACGAGTCGCCGGCCGTCGCGGACACCCTGGGCGCGGAGGACGAGGCGCTGGAGGGCGTGGAGTACCGGGAGTCGCTCAAGCCGCTCCTGGAGGACCTGCCGCCGCGCGAGAAGCGGATCCTGCTGCTGCGCTTCTTCGGGAACATGACCCAGTCGCAGATCGCGCAGGAGGTCGGCATCTCGCAGATGCACGTCTCGCGGCTGCTGGCCAGGACGCTGGCACAGCTGCGGGAGAAGCTGCTGGTGGAGGAGTAGGCGGCCGGACCCGCCCCGGGGCGCGCGCCCGGCGTCCGGCCGAGGAGCCGGGCCCCCGAGGACCCGGCCGGCGCCTACGGTGCTCCTTGCGGGCGCCCGAGCCCGCGGTCGGTACTCCCGGCCGCAGCCCGCGGTCCGCTCCCGGCCGGCGCCCACAGCTCGCAGTCGGTGCTCCCGGCGGCGCCGGCAACCCAGCGGGCGGCGGCCCCTACGGCTGCCGCGTCCCGCCCGCCCCGCTCACGCCGAGTGCCTCGGCCGTGGCCGGGTTGACGAGCTGGACGAGGCCGGTCACCGCGAGCACGGCCATGACGATCCCCACCGGGATCGCCGGGCCGTTCGAGGTCAGGAACATCCAGGCCACCGGAAGCGCCAGGATCTGGGTGATCAGCGCGGGCCCCCGGCTCCAGCGCCGCCGCAGCAGCAGCCCGCGCGCGGCGATCAGCGGGATCAACCCGAGGACGATCAGCGTCACCCCGCCCGTCACGGCCTGCCGGGGCTGGTCGGGCTTGCCCGTGAGGCCCATCACGAACATGAAGACGCCGCCGCCGACCAGGGCCAGGCCCTCGATCGCGGCGATCGCGGCGGCCGCGGTCAGCCGCCGGGGGCGCGGCCCCTCGGGGGCGCCGGTGCCGGTCTCGCTGTCAGGGTGCTGCTCAGTACTCACCCCAGCAGGGTAGCCCTCGCCGCCCTCCCGCCTCCCGGCCCCGGGGGGGCCGCGGCGAGGGGCTGGACTGTGCCCGGTACCGCCCGGTAGGTACTCTGGCGACCATGCGTGCACTTCTCGTGGTCAACCCGGCGGCTACCACCACCAGTGCCCGCACCCGTGATGTCCTCATCCACGCGCTGGCCAGTGAGATGAAGCTGGAGGCCGTGACCACGGAGTACCGGGGGCACGCCCGCGACCTCGGGCGGCGGGCGGCGGAGAGCAGCGACATCGACCTGGTCGTGGCGCTCGGCGGGGACGGCACGGTCAACGAGGTCGTCAACGGACTGCTGCACAACGGACCCGACCCGGAGAACCTGCCGAGCTTCGCGGCGGTCCCCGGCGGCTCCACCAATGTCTTCGCCCGCGCGATCGGGCTGCCGAACGAGCCCGTGGAGGCGACCGGCATACTGCTGGACGCTCTGCGCGAGGGGCGCGGCCGCACGGTGAGCCTGGGCCTGGCGGCCGGCACTCCGGGCACCGAGGACGAGGGCGTCCCGGACCGCTGGTTCACTTTCTGTGCCGGACTGGGGTTCGACGCGGGGGTCGTCGGCCGGGTCGAACAGCAGCGCGAGCGCGGCAGACGCTCCACCCACAGTCTGTACCTGCGCCAGGTGGCCCGGCAGTTCCTCGCCGAGCGGCACCGGCGGCACGGCACGATCACCCTGGAACGGCCCGGCCAGGACCCGGTCGAGGACCTGGTGATGTCCATAGTCTGCAACACCTCCCCCTGGACCTACCTGGGCAATCGCCCGGTGTACGCCACCCCGGAGGCATCTTTCGAGACGGCCCTGGACGTGCTCTCGCTCTCCAGACTCTCGACCTCGTCGGCGGCCCGCTACGCCACCCAGCTGCTGACCTCGACCCCCGAGAAGGGTCCCCACGGCAAACACGCGGTTTCACTGCATGACCTCACGGCCTTCACCTTGCATTCCAAGGCCCCGCTGCCCTTCCAGATGGACGGCGACCACCTGGGTCTGCGTACGAGCGTGACGTTCACAGGCGTACGCCGTGCACTGCGTGTGATTGTGTGAGTGGAAGGGCCGAAAGTCCTTTAACTCGAACGTTTGGGCTGGGCCCCACCCCATAGAAGTACGACTGTGACCCAGTCGACACCGAGGAATCAAAAAAAACTTTCCGGAAGGGGTTGTATCCGCCGCCGAGGTTTGCGAATCTCTACATGGCGATCGGGACGGCCCGCAACACCAGCCTCCATGAAAGCCAGAACCCCTCCTCAAACTCCGGACCACAACCAGTCCAACTGGAAGTCGGCCCTTCCCTTGCGGGGGGATTCGTGAAAGCGTTCACATTCACAAGCACCCATACGTACCACCAAGAGAGGTAGCAGCCATGGACTGGCGTCACAACGCCGTTTGTCGTGAGGAAGACCCCGAGCTGTTCTTCCCCATCGGCAACACCGGTCCTGCGCTGCTGCAGATCGAGGAAGCCAAGGCCGTCTGCCGCCGCTGCCCCGTCATGGAGCAGTGCCTGCAGTGGGCGCTCGAGTCCGGCCAGGACTCCGGCGTCTGGGGTGGCCTCAGCGAGGACGAGCGCCGCGCGATGAAGCGCCGTGCCGCTCGCAACCGGGCGCGCAACGCGACCGCCTGATCCCCCCTCCTGCCTAGGCCCGCGCGGCGCGTACAGCGAGTACGCACTTACCGCCCCCCGAGCCGCAGCGCGCAGCAGAAGTAACCCACAGCATCCGAGCCCCGGACCGTTCGCGGTCCGGGGCTCGCTGCTCTGTACGGCGCGGGCCGCGCCTTACTTGTCGGCCCGGACCGGCACGTCGAGCACCACCTGGGTGCCCCGCTCCGGCGCCGCCACCATGTCGAACGATCCGCCGAGCTCGCCCTCGACCAGGGTGCGGACGATCTGGAGGCCGAGGTTCCCGGCCGTCTGGGGGTCGAAGCCCTCGGGCAGGCCCCGGCCGTCGTCGCGCACGGTGATCAGCAGCCGGGCGTCCTCGCGGGTGCCGCCGCGCACCGCCGCGACCTCCACCGTGCCCTGCTCCCCCTGGGCGAAGGCGTGTTCCAGGGCGTTCTGGAGGATCTCGGTGAGGACCATGGCGAGCGGGGTGGCGACCTCGGCGTCCAGGATGCCGAAGCGGCCCGTCCGGCGGCAGGCGACCTTGCCCGGAGAGATCTCCGCCACCATCGCGAGCACCCGGTCGGCGATCTCGTCGAACTCGACGCGCTCGTCCAGGTTCTGCGAGAGCGTCTCGTGCACGATCGCGATGGAGCCGACCCGCCGTACCGCCTCGTTCAGCGCCTCGCGCCCCTGGGCGGAGTCGATCCGCCGGGCCTGGAGGCGCAGCAGGGCCGCCACCGTCTGGAGGTTGTTCTTCACCCGGTGGTGGATCTCCCGGATGGTGGCGTCCTTGGTGATCAACTCGCGCTCGCGGCGGCGCAGTTCCGTCACGTCCCGCAGCAGCACCAGCGAACCGATCCGGGTGCCCTTGGGCTTGAGCGGGATGGCGCGCAGCTGGATGACCCCGCCGCTGCCCTCCACCTCGGTCTCGCGCGGGGCGTACCCGCTGGCCAGCTTGGCGATGGCCTCGTCCACCGGGCCGCGCGAGGGGGCGAGTTGAGCGGTGAGCTCGCCCAGGTGCTGGCCGACCAGGTCGGAGGCGAGCCCCAGGCGGTGGTACGCGGAGAGCGCGTTGGGCGAGGCGTACTGGACGATGCCGTCCGCGTCCAGCCGGATCAGCCCGTCCCCGGCGCGCGGGGAGGCGTCCATGTCGACCTGCTGCCCGGGGAAGGGGAAGGACCCGGCGGCGATCATCTGGGCGAGGTCGGAGGCGGACTGGAGGTAGGTGAGCTCCAGACGCGAAGGTGTACGCACAGTGAGCAGGTTGGTGTTGCGGGCGATCACCCCGAGCACGCGGCCCTCGCGGCGTACGGGGATGGACTCCACCCGCACCGGCACCTCCTCGCGCCACTCCGGGTCGCCCTCGCGCACGATCCGGCCCTCGTCGAGGGCCGCGTCGAGCAGCGGGCGCCGGCCGCGCGGGACGAGGTGGCCGACCATGTCGTCCTGGTAGGAGGTGGGCCCGGTGTTGGGCCGCATCTGCGCCACGGAGACGTACCGGGTGCCGTCCAGGGTGGGCACCCACAGCACGAGGTCGGCGAAGGAGAGGTCGGAGAGCAGCTGCCACTCCGAGACCAGCAGATGGAGCCACTCCAGGTCGGATTCACTGAGAGCGGTGTGCTGACGTACGAGGTCGTTCATGGAGGGCACGTCAGCGAGGGTACCCGCGCGGGCTACGGCGCCGGGGCGGGACCCTCGGCCCGTCCGGCACCGCAGCCCGGAACTGCCGGCCGACGGGTGTGCGGTGCCCCTCGGCCTTACGGGAGGTCCTCGGCGCTGTCAGGGCAGAGAGCGCCGGGTTCCTCGGTCCGGCCTCCTGTGCGGGGAGGCCGGGGGCCTGCTGGGCCATTGTGGACTAGACCATTCATCGCTGTCCATCCGTTTGCCGGCCCTGCTCCAGGCGGGTAGAGCCTGCCATGCGCGGGCCGTTACGCCTAGCCCGTTCCACTCCTCGGCCCTCTTCGCGGACGGTCAGCGGGTCTCGGTCACCTTCGCCAGGGCGCGCGGGGCGTCGGGGTCCTGGCCGCGGGCGATGGTCACCTCGTACGCGAGGAGTTGCAGCGGAAGGATCTCCAGGACCGGCTGGAGCTCCTCGGGGACGCCCTCGACCGGCAGCACGAACCCGGCCGAGGCCGCCTCCACCTGCGGCTGGGGGCCGACCACGAAGAGGTCGGCGCCCCGGCCGCGCAGCCGGTCGAGCACCGGCTGGAGCGCCTGGCCGCCCCGGCCGTCGGTGACCACCGCGATCACCGGCGAGATGTTGTCGACCATGGCGAGCGGGCCGTGCAGCAGATCGGCTCCGGAGTACGCCAGGGCCGGGATGTAGCTGGTCTCCATCAGCTTGAGGGCGGCCTCCTTGGCCGTGGGGTAGCCGTAGCCGCGCGAGGTGATGACCATGCGCTCGGCGAAGCGGTAGCGCGAGGCGAGCCGGCGCACCTCGCTCTGGCGCGCCAGGACCCGGTCCGCGAGCCCGGGCAGCGCCTCGGCCGCCGAGACGTCGCCGCCGCGCAGCCCCTCCACGAAGAGGTAGAGGGCGAGCAGCGAGGCGGTGTACGTCTTGGTCGCGGGCAGCGCCTTCTCCGGCCCCGCCAGGATGTCGATGTGGTACTCGGAGACGGCGGCGAGCGGTGAGTCGGCGTTGTTGGTGACGGCCAGGGTGATCGCGCCCGCGCGGCGGGCGGCCCGGGTGGAGTCGACGAGGTCGGGAGAGCCGCCGGACTGGCTGACGGTGATGACGAGTACGTCGCTGAGGTCGGGGCTGGCGCCGTACGCGGTGGTCGTGGACATCGACGTGAGCCCGCACGGCATCCCGAGCCGGATCTCCAGCAGGTACTTGGCGTACAGGGCGGCGTTGTCGGAGGTGCCGCGGGCGGTCAGCAGGACGAAGCGGGGGGCGCGGGCGGCGATCGCGACGGCCACCTCGCGGATGCGCGGGGCGCCCTCGGCGAGGATGCGCCGCAGGACGGCCGGCTGCTCGGCCATCTCCCCGCGCATGATCCGGCCGGGCTGCTCGCTGTGGGGTGCTCCGGTCTGTGTCGACGCCATACGGAATGCCTCCCAGGGGCGGTCTCTGTACGCGGTGCCGCAATCTCTCAAGTCGACCATGGCGGACGGTGCGACCGCCAGCGGAGGCGGCGCCCGCTGGGCCGGCGCATGGTCGACCGACCGCCAGCGGGAGCGGCGCCCGCTCTGCTAGATTGGTCTATACCACCCTGGTCAGTTACGTCCTCTCCAGATCGGCAGGCCCACGTGGAAGTTGTCATCGTCCCGGACGCCAAGGCGGGCGGCGAGCTCATCGCGGAAACCATCGCGGCGCTGTGGCGCCGCAAGCCCGACGCCCTGCTCGGCGTGGCCACCGGCTCGACCCCGCTGCCCATCTACGACGCGCTGACGGCGAAGGTCGCGGCGGGCGAAGTGGATGTCTCGCGGGCGCGGGTGTGCCAGCTCGACGAGTACGTCGGGCTGCCGGCCGGGCACCCCGAGTCCTACCGGGCAACCGTGATCCGCCAGGTCGTGGAGCCGCTCGGGCTCGGCCCGGACTCGTTCATCGGGCCGGACGGCTCGGCGGCGGACGTCCAGGCCGCGTGCGACGCCTACGACCGGGCGCTGGTGGCGGCCGGAGGCGTGGACCTCCAGATCCTCGGCATCGGCACCGACGGGCACATCGGCTTCAACGAGCCCTGCTCGTCCATCGCCTCCCGCACCCGGATCAAGACGCTGACGGAGCAGACGCGGGTGGACAACGCGCGCTTCTTCGACGACGACATCGAGCAGGTGCCGCACCACGTCATCACCCAGGGCATCGGCACGATCCTGGAGGCGCGCCACCTGGTGCTGCTCGCCACGGGCGAGGGCAAGGCGGAGGCGGTGGCCCAGACCGTGGAGGGGCCGGTGGCGGCCGTGGTGCCGGCGTCGGCGCTTCAGTTGCATCCGCATGCGACGGTGGTGGTGGATGAGGGGGCTGCGTCGAAGTTGAAGCTGGCGGACTATTTCCGCCACACGTACGCGAACAAGCCGACTTGGCAGGGCTTGTAGCCCCTACCGCACCCCCCGGGGGTACGCGCACCCCCGGCCCCCGTCCCCGCCGACGGGCGGCCGAGCGGGTCTGCCCGCGCAGTTCCCCGCGCCCCTGCCCCCGTTTTCGCCTGCGGACCGTGGAGGGTTGCTCGCGCCGTTCCCCGCGCCCCTGAACCCGCTTTCGTCCGCAGGCTGTGGGTGGCTGGTCGCGCCGTTCCCCGCGCCCCTAAACCCGCTTTCGTCCGCAGGCCGTGGAGGGCTGGTCGCGCAGTTCCCCGCGCCCCTGCCCCCGTTTTCGCCTGCGGACCGTGGAGGGCTGGTCGCGCAGTTCCCCGCGCCCCTAAACCCGCTTTCGTCCGCAGGCTGTGGGTGGCTGGTCGCGCCGTTCCCCGCGCCCCTGAGTGCCTAGGGGCGCGGGGAACTGCGCGCTCGGCCACCCACGACCGACAGCCGAAGTCCGGGCCCTGAAGGGGCGCGGGGAACTGCGCGACCAGCCACCCACCGGCCCGCAGACGAACCCCCGGCTCGGAAGGCTCCCCGCCGGAGGGGTTCAGGGGAGGGGCGGGGCGGGGGACAAAACCTCTGCCGCCGCCCGGCCGCACACCCTCGCCGCCCCGTGCGTAGCGATATGCACCGCCCCCCGCACAGCAGCCTGCGGCACCCCCATCTCCACCACCACCGTGTCCGGCCGCGCCGACAGCAGCGCGTCCAGGGTCGCCCCCATCCAAGGATGCCGGTGCTCGTCCCGGACGACCGCCACGATCCGGCGGGACCCGGCCGCGGCCAGCACCGAGGACGGGTCCACGGACGGGCCGTAGGTGCCCGTCGACGTCCCCGGCAGCAGCGCCACGAGCTCGGCAGCCAGCCCCCACGGCGTCTCGTCCCCGACCGCGATGTTCGCGACCGGGGTGAAGGCGGCCACATGGGGCGGCGCGGCCAGCGGCAGGGCGCCCCCGGTGACCCGCAGCGCACGCCGCGCCGCGACAAGCCCGATGTCGGCGCCGGGACCAGGACCAGGGCCAGAGCCGGAGCCGGTACCGATGCCGGACCCAGAGCCGGAGTCGGTGCCCGAGCCGAAGCCGGTGTCGGAAGCGGCGCCCGAGCCCAAGCCGGCTCCGGAGCCGATGCCCGAGCCGAAGCCGGAAGCGGCGCCCCCGTCGGAACCCATGGCGGTGCCGGGCGCGGTCCCCTCCTGGATCTCCGCGCCCGGCCCCGCCACATCCCCCCTGGCCCGCCGCGTCCAGGACGCGAGCGCGCGTACCCGCTCGGCCGCGTCGGCCAGGCGTGACTCGGGCAGTTCCCCGTCGCGTACCGCCGCGACCAGGGCGTCGCGCAGCCGCAGCACGGTGTCCTCGTCCGCCAGACCGCCGCCGACGCACAGCGCGTCGGCACCGGCCGCGATCGCGAGGACCGAGCCGCGCTCGATCCCGTACGTCGAGGCGATGGCCTGCATCTCCACGGCGTCGGTGACGATCAGCCCGTCGTAGCCGAGTTCCTCGCGCAGCAGTCCGGTCAGGACACGCGGGCTCAGCGTCGCCGGCCGGGTGGGGTCGAGCGCGGGAAGCAGGATATGCGCACTCATGACCGACTTGGAACCCGCGGCGATCGCCGCGCGGAACGGCACCAGCTCACGGGCGTGCAGGGTGTCGAGGTCCACGTCGATGCGCGGCAACGCGTGGTGCGAGTCGACCGCCGTGTCCCCGTGGCCGGGGAAGTGCTTGGTGCAGGCGGCGACCCCGGCGGACTGGAGCCCCTCGATGTACGCCGCGGTGTGCCGCGCCACCAGGTGCGGGTCGGCGCCGAACGACCGTACTCCGATGACCGGATTGCCCGGATTGGAGTTGACGTCGGCGGAGGGGGCCCAGTTGAGGTCCACCCCGCAGGCCGCCAGTCGGCGGCCCAGCTCGTGCGCCACCGCCCGGGTCAGGTCCGTGTCGTCGACCGACCCGAGCGCCAGGTTGCCGGGGAAGGACGAGCCCGTACGGACCTCCAGACGGGTGACGTCGCCGCCCTCCTCGTCGATGGCCACCAGGACGTCGTCCCGCTCGGACCGCAACTGGGACGTCAGGGCGGCCAGTTGTCCGGCCGTGGCGATGTTGCGGCCGAACAGACCCACCGAGGTGAGGCCTTCGCCGATCCGGCGCAGCAGCCAGTCGGGGGCGGTGGTGCCGACGAAGCCGGGCTGGAGGACGGTGAGGGCGTCGCGCGTGAGTGTGTCGGTGGTGCGTGCGATCGTCGTCATGGGGCGGCGTTATCCCTTCACTGCGCCGGCCGTCAGACCCGCGGCCATCTTGCGCTGGACGAGGAGGAAGAGAGCCACGATGGGGACGGCCATCATGGTGGAGCCGGCCATCATGGGGGCGAACTCGGTGCCGTGCTGGGTAGTGAAGTTCGACAGCCACACGGTGGCGGTCTGGTGGTTCTGGCTCATCAGCATGAGGGCGTAGAGGTATTCGTTCCACGCCTGGATGAAGCCGTAAACCGAGGTGGCCACCATGCCGGGCGCCAGCAGCGGGAAGACCACGCGGACGAACGCGCCGGTGCGGCTGCACCCGTCGACCATCGCCGCCTCCTCCAGCTCCTTGGGGACGTTGACGATGAAGCCGCGCAGCGTCCAGACCGTGAAGGGGAGGATGAAGGTCAGATAGGTGAGGATCAGGCCGGACAGCTTGTCGTACTGGCCCAGGTCGTTGAGGAGCAGGAAGACCGGGATGATCATCGCGACCAGCGGGACCATCTGGACCGCCAGGATGCCGATGATCACGATCTTCCGGCCCCGGAACGCGAACCGCGAGATGGCGAGCGCCGCCAGCAGGCCGACCGCGATACCGATCACCACGACCACGACGGAGACGATCAGCGAGCGGCCGATCGCACCCCAGAAGTCCCCGATGTCCAGCGCCCGGCGGAAGTTCTCGGTGGTGAGCGTCCGGGGGAAGAAGTGCGGGTCCGGGTCGATCGCTTCCTTGGCGGGCTTGAGCGCGGTGTTGAGCATCCAGTAGACCGGGAAGCCGGCGGTGGCGAAGACCAGCAGCCCGAGCAGGTTCCAGCCGAGCTTGGACTTCTTCTTGCGGGGGCGGGCGAGCGCCTGCGCGTTGGAGGCAGCCATGTTGTTACTCCACCTCTCCGATCTTCAGCATCTGCCGCATGTACACGGCGATCACACCGAGCAGCAGCAGAACGGTCAGCAGCGCGATCGCCGAGCCCTGCGAGTAGTCGTTGACCACGAACGCCTTGTCGTACGAGTACGTGGTGAGCAACTGGAACTCCGGCTCGGGGTGGTTGCCGCGCATCACGAAGACCTGCGGGAACACCCCCATGTCCCAGATGACCGACAGGGTCGCCAGCATCACGATGATGGGCTTGAGGATCGGCAGCGTGACGTGCCGGAACACGCCCCAGGAGCCCGCGCCGTCCAGCCGGGCGGCCTCCTCCAGCTCCTTGGGGACCTGGGTGAGGCCCGCGCTGAGGGTGATGACCACGAACGGCACCGCCCCCCAGACCACGAGCAGCATGATCACGGCGAGGCCCTGGGTGCCGCTGGCGAACCAGTTGTGGCCGATCATGTCGACCCCGGGCACCTGGCTGAGCAGCCAGTTCAGTACGCCGAAGTCACTGTCGAACATCCACTTGAAGATGGTGATGGCGACGACGATCGGCATGCCCCAGCTCGCCACCAGGGCGATGTTGACCAGGGTCTTGACCCAGCCGGAGACCCGCTGGAGCAGCAGGGCGATCAGCATGCCCAGCACCATGGTCAGGACGACCGCGGTGAAGGCGAACAGCACGGTCCGCACGACGACGGTCCAGAACTCGCTGTCGCCGAGGACCTTGGTGAAGTTGTCGAAGCCGACCGACTCCGGGTCCTTGAAGCCCCACAGCTGCGGCTGGCCGAACTTCTGGAACGACAGGGTGACCAGGCGTACCAGCGGATAGCCGAGGACCAGGGCGAGGGCCAGGAGGCACGGGGCGAGCAGCGCCCAGGGCACCGCCGCCTGTCCCGCTCCGCGTCTGCTGACCGGCCTCTTCGGCTTTCCGGGTCCCCCACCCGGTAGTGGGTCGCGCCGCGCCGGCGGCACCTTGGCGGTGGTTGTCTCTGCGGCACTCATCGCGCGCTCCTAGCGGTCCCTCTTTCGGCACTGGCCGGGCGAGGGCCCCGTCGCTCTTCCGACGGGGCCCTCGCCCACAGGTCACTTGGTGTTGATGACCTTGTCGATCGCGGCGTCCGCGTCCTTCGCGGCCTGCTCGACCGACTTCTTGCCGGTACCGATGGCCTGGAGCATGTCCTGGAGGACCTTGGCCTTCTCGACCTGGCCCCAGCCCGGCGCCATGGGCACGAACCAGCTGGACTCGGCCGCGGTGGCCGGGACGGCCGTCTTCGGGTCCGACTTCAGCGGGGCGAGGGCCGTCTTGTTGTTGGGCAGGTTCTGCTTGGCGATCAGGCCCTTCTGGCCCTGGGTGCCGGTGAACGCGTTGATCCACTCGGCGGCGAGCGCCTGCGCCTTGGACTTGACCGGGACCGCGAGGTCGGAGCCGCCGAGGAAGACCGGCATGGCCTTGCCGGACGGGCCGGGCATCACGAAGGACTCCAGCTTGTCGGCGAGCTTGCCGACCTTGTCGTTCTCGGGGAGCGCGGCGCTGCCGCCCTCCCACGCGGCGCTGAAGATCAGCGCGGACTTGCCCTGGCCGTAGACGATCGGGCGGTCGGCCTCGTCCTTCGTCTTGTCGCCGTGCATGTACTTGCCGAGGATGTTCTTGTACTCGTTCAGGCCCTTGAGGGACTCCGGCGAGGACAGGTTCGCCTTGAACTGGCCGCCGTCCTCCTTGGCGATGGAGCCGCCGGCGTCGTACACGTACGACATGGCCGCGTACCAGTCGCGGCTCGGCTGGTACCAGGCGCTGAACTTGTCGCCCTTCTTCGCCTGGATCTTGTCCAGGTCGGCGGTCAGCTCGGTGTACGTCTTCGGGGCGGCGGTGACGCCGGCCTCGGTGGCGATGTCCTTGCGCCAGGTGGCGGTGCGGCCACCGGCGTAGTAGGGGACGCCGTAGGTCTTGCCGTCGTAGGTGACCGAGGCCTTGAGGCCGTCGAGCCAGGCCGAGGAGTTGTCGAACTTCGACGGGTCGATCTCCGCGAAGGCGCCCTTGACCGAGTAGGCGAGCATCTCGGTGTTGCCCATCTCGACCACGTCGGGGGCCTTGTCGGTGGCGAGCACGGCGTCGAGCTTGGCGTTCTTGTCCGGCCAGCCGTAGTACTCGTGGTTGATCTTCAGACCGGGGTGCTTGGCCACGATCGCGTCGTCGGCCGCCTTGACCAGGTCGGGCCAGTTCTTCTGCGCGTCGACCGTCAGCCAGACCGTCAGCGACTTGGCGTCGCCGCCCTTGGCGCCGTCGTCCTTCTTGTCGTCGTCGCCGCACGCCGCGATGCTGACCAACATGCCCGCGACGCCGATCGCCGCGATGAGCTTGCGCTTCACGCCACCCTCCTCAGGGATGCTGCAACCCCCCGCCCACCGCGAAGCCATACGACGTGTACTGCCTGTGGGGCTGGGACCTGGTCTTTAATGGTTTAGACCAGTACCCGGAGCTTGGCCTAGACCTTTAGGGGTGTCAAGGGTGTATAAGAAGGGCTGTCGCGTCCGTTATCGGACCGACACCTGAGGGAGGGCGACGACCCGTGACCGGTCCGTGCCACCATGTGAGCCGCGACAGACGGAGGAGCCGGTGACGGCAGCAGCGCAGCACTCGGGAAGGCGGGCCATGGCCACCGACGGGAGCGGTACGGAGACAGAGGCGGGCCCCGGCGCCCGGACCGCTCGCGTGCCCAAGTACTACCGCCTCAAGCGGCACCTGCTCGACATGACGGAGACCCTGCCGCCGGGGACCCCGGTGCCGCCCGAGCGCACCCTGGCCGCCGAGTTCGACACCTCCCGCACCACCGTGCGCCAGGCCCTCCAGGAGCTGGTGGTCGAGGGGCGCCTGGAGCGCATCCAGGGCAAGGGGACGTTCGTCGCCAAGCCCAAGGTCTCCCAGGCCCTGCAACTGACGTCGTACACGGAGGACATGCGCGCCCAGGGCCTGGAGCCCACCTCGCAGCTCCTGGACATCGGCTATGTGACGGCCGACGACACGCTCGCCGGGCTGCTCGACATCGCCGCGGGCGGCAGGGTGCTGCGCATCGAGCGGCTGCGGCTGGCGAGCGGCGAGCCGATGGCGATCGAGACCACGCACCTGTCGGCCAAGCGCTTCCCCGCGCTGCGCCGCTCGCTCGTCAAGTACACCTCTCTCTACACCGCCCTCAACGAGGTGTACGGGGTGCGGCTCGCCGAGGCCGAGGAGACCATCGAGACGTCGCTGGCCACCCCCCGCGAGGCCGGACTGCTCGGCACGGACGTGGGCCTGCCGATGCTGATGCTCTCCCGGCACTCCCTGGACGGCGACGGCGAGCCGGTGGAGTGGGTGCGCTCGGTCTACCGCGGCGACCGCTACAAGTTCGTGGCGAGGCTGAAGCGGCCGACGGACTGAGGCGGCCGACGGGCTGAACCGGTCGCCGGATGACGTCCGGTATCCGGTACAGGGCTTCCATGGCGGGATTCCGTCCCCTAGATTTCGTGCGCATTGCATCAGGTGAGCACAGCGAGGGGACGGAGCCACCATGCCGGAAACAACGCAAACGCCGAGAGCGGTGATCACGCCGGTGCGCGTGGTCATCGCGCTCTGCCTGATCGCGCCCTTCGTGGCGATGCTGTGGGTCGGTTCGTACGCGAAGGCCGACCCGGCCCTGGCCGGGATCCCCTTCTTCTACTGGTACCAGATGCTGTGGGTGGTCATCTCGACCGCGCTCACGATGCTCGCGTACAAGCTGTGGCAGCGCGACCAGCACGGCCGCAAGGCGGGTGAGGGCAAGTGACGCTCGCAGCCAAGGACGGGGTGAACGGCGTCGCGCTCGGCGTCTTCATCTTCTTCTTCCTCGCCGTCACGGTCGTCGGCTTCATGGCCGCCCGCTGGCGCCGCGCCGAGAACGAGCACAGCCTCGACGAATGGGGCCTGGGCGGCCGCTCCTTCGGGACCTGGGTCACCTGGTTCCTGCTCGGCGGCGACCTCTACACGGCGTACACCTTCGTCGCGGTCCCGGCGGCCGTGTACGCGGCGGGCGCGGCCGGGTTCTTCGCGGTGCCGTACACGATCCTCGTCTATCCGCTGATCTTCACCTTCCTGCCGCGGCTCTGGTCGGTCTCGCACAAGCACGGCTACGTGACGACCTCGGACTTCGTCCGCGGCCGGTTCGGCTCCAAGGGCCTCTCGCTCGCGGTCGCGGTCACCGGCATCCTCGCCACGATGCCGTACATCGCGCTCCAGCTCGTCGGCATCCAGGCGGTGCTCGACGTGATGGGCATCGGCGGCTCGGGCAACTGGTTCGTCAAGGACCTGCCGCTGCTGATCGCGTTCGCGGTGCTCGCCGCGTACACCTACTCCTCGGGGCTGCGCGCCCCCGCGCTGATCGCGTTCGTGAAGGACACGCTGATCTACATCGTCATCCTGGTGGCGATCATCTACATCCCGATCAAGCTCGGCGGCTTCGACGACATCTTCGCGGCGGCCCGGCACAAGTTCGAGACGCCCAACGCGGCCGGCAAGCCCACCGGCGCGCTGGTGCCCGGCGACGCGGGCCAGTGGACCTACGCCACGCTCGCCCTCGGCTCGGCGCTCGCGCTGTTCATGTACCCGCACTCCATCACGGCGACCCTCTCCTCGCGCAGCCGCGAGGTCATCCGCCGCAACACCACGATCCTGCCGCTGTACTCGCTGATGCTGGGCCTGCTCGCGCTGCTCGGCTTCATGGCGATCGCCGCCGGGGTCAAGGTCAAGAACGGCCAGCTGGCCATCCCGCAGCTCTTCGAGGACATGTTCCCGGACTGGTTCGCGGGCGTGGCCTTCGCGGCGATCGGCATCGGTGCGCTCGTCCCCGCGGCCATCATGTCGATCGCGGCCGCGAACCTGTTCACCCGCAACATCTACCGGGACTTCATCAAGCCGGACGCCACGCCCAAGCAGGAGGCGCAGGTCTCCAAGATCGTCTCGCTCCTGGTGAAGGTGGGCGCGCTGGTCTTCGTCCTGACCATGGACAAGACGGTCGCGATCAACTTCCAGCTGCTCGGCGGCATCTGGATCCTCCAGACCTTCCCCGCCCTGGTGGGCGGTCTGTTCACGCGCTGGTTCCACCGCTGGGCGCTGCTCGCGGGCTGGGCGGCCGGCATGGCGTACGGCACGCTCGCCGCGTACGGGGTCGCCTCCCCCACCCAGAAGCACTTCGGCGGCAGCTCCAAGAACATCCCCGGCATCGGTGAGATCGGCTACATCGGCCTCACCGCGTTCGTCTTCAACGTCGCCGTCACCGTCGTCCTCACGCTCGTCCTGCGGGCCGTGAAGGCCCCCGACGGGGTCGACGAGACATCCCCGCGGGACTACACGGCGGACGCGGGCGACCCGGGCGTGGAGGTCGAACTGCCCCCGGCGACGGCGGGCTCGGCGCACTGAGCCGACCACCGTGGGACGGGCCGCCGGGGAAGCCCGGCGGCCCGTTTTCGTGGCTCCGGGAAATGCCCCGGGGAATGCCCACGACCGCCTCGCGGTTCCGGCCTACGGCATCCGCAGCCCCCTCGGGGGCGCGGGGAACCGCGTGACAGGCCCCCACCGGCCCGCGGTGAAGCAACTACCCAGCACACACACTCCGGTACGGATGCGACACAACATGTGGGGGCGCCACGACCGCCCGGCACAAGATGTATGCTCGTGCTCGCTGTCGCCGCAGGGGAATCCGGTGCAAATCCGGAACTGTCCCGCAACGGTGTACTCGTACGCGTTTGCGTACTTGTTCAGTCCGAGGACCTGCCGAACAGCCCGCCCTGACCGTCCGGTCCGGGCGCCGAGACGTCCGGGCCTCGCGGAATGGGCAGTGGACGCGGCGTACCCCCGAGGGGGTGTGTCCGTGTGCCCGCGCACTTCCCCGAGGCCCCGTGCCGAGCGAGGAGTGCCCCCACGTGACCATCGCCCCTGCGGATCCCGCTTCAGCGATCGCCGAGGAGTCGGTCGATGCCCCCGGGACCGCCCTGCTGCGGACCCTGACCGACCTCACCGCCGACCTGCCGGACACCGACCCCGGCCGTGTCGCCGCCGCCGCGCTGCGCGGCCGCAACGCGCGCTCGGACGAGGCGGAGCTGCGTGGGCTCGCCACCGAGGCCGCCGCGGGTCTGATCTCCGAGGACCCGGCGTACTCCCGCCTCGCCGCCCGGCTGCTGACGCTCACGATCGCCGAGGAGGCCGCGGGCCAGGGCTCGGTCTCGTTCTCCGAGTCGGTCGAGGTCGGCCACCGCGAGGGGCTGATCGCGGACCGCACCGCCGACTTCGTGCGGCTGCACGCGGCCCGGCTCGACGCGCTGGTCCAGGCCTCCCTCGCGGACGGCGCCGACGACCGCTTCGGCTACTTCGGCCTGCGCACGCTCTACTCGCGCTACCTGCTGCGCCATCCGATCACCCGCCAGGTCATCGAGACCCCGCAGTACTTCATGCTCCGGGTCGCGGCGGGCCTGGCCGAGGACGACTCGGTGCGCGCGCTGGACGAGGTCGCCTCGCTGTACCGGCTGATGAGCCGGCTCGACTACCTGCCGTCCTCCCCCACGCTCTTCAACTCCGGCACCCGCCACCCGCAGATGTCCAGCTGCTACCTGCTGGACTCCCCGCTGGACGAGCTGGACTCGATCTACGACCGTTACCACCAGGTGGCGCGGCTCTCCAAGCACGCCGGCGGCATCGGCCTGTCGTACTCCCGCATCCGCTCGCGCGGCTCGCTCATCCGGGGCACCAACGGCCACTCCAACGGCATCGTGCCGTTCCTGAAGACGCTGGACGCCTCGGTGGCGGCGGTCAACCAGGGCGGCCGGCGCAAGGGCGCGGCGGCGGTCTACCTGGAGACCTGGCACTCCGACATCGAGGAGTTCCTGGAGCTGCGCGACAACACCGGTGAGGACGCCCGGCGCACGCACAACCTGAACCTGGCGCACTGGATCCCGGACGAGTTCATGCGCCGGGTGGACGCGGACGGCACCTGGTCGCTGTTCTCCCCCGCCGACGTGCCCGAGCTGGTCGACCTGTGGGGCGAGGAGTTCGACGCCGCCTACCGCAGGGCCGAGGCCGCGGGTCTGGCCCAGAAGACGATGCCGGCGCGGGACCTGTACGGCCGGATGATGCGCACCCTTGCGCAGACCGGCAACGGCTGGATGACCTTCAAGGACGCCTCCAACCGCACCGCCAACCAGACGGCGGAGCCCGGCCACACGGTCCACTCCTCCAACCTCTGCACCGAGATCCTGGAGGTCACCGACGACGGCGAGACGGCCGTCTGCAACCTCGGCTCGGTCAACCTCGGCGCCTTCGTGCTGGCTTCCGGCGAGATCGACTGGGAGCGGCTGGACGAGACCGTCCGCACCGCCGTGACCTTCCTCGACCGCGTCGTCGACATCAACTTCTACCCGACCGAGCAGGCCGGCCGCTCCAACGCCAAGTGGCGTCCGGTGGGCCTGGGCGCGATGGGCCTCCAGGACGTCTTCTTCAAGCTGCGCCTGCCCTTCGACTCCCCCGAGGCCAAGGCCCTGTCGACGAAGCTCGCCGAGCGGATCATGCTCACGGCGTACGAGGCGTCCTGCGACCTCGCCGAGCGCTCGGGCCCGCTGCCGGCCTGGGAGAAGACCCGGACGGCCCGCGGTGTGCTGCACCCCGACCACTACGACGTCGAGCTGAACTGGCCGGAGCGCTGGGCGGCGCTGCGCGAGCGGATCGCCGCGGTGGGCATGCGCAACTCGCTGCTCCTCGCGATCGCCCCGACCGCGACCATCGCCTCCATCGCCGGTGTGTACGAGTGCATCGAGCCGCAGGTCTCCAACCTCTTCAAGCGCGAGACGCTCTCGGGTGAGTTCCTCCAGGTCAACGGCTACCTCGTGGAGGACCTGAAGCGGCTCGGCGTGTGGGACGCGCAGTCCCGCGAGGCGCTGCGCGAGGCGAGCGGCTCGGTCCAGGACTTCAGCTGGATCCCCGCCGACGTGCGCGCGCTCTACCGCACGGCGTGGGAGATCCCGCAGCGCGGCCTGATCGACATGGCCGCGGCCCGCACCCCGTTCCTGGACCAGTCGCAGTCGCTGAACCTGTTCCTGGAGACGCCCACCATCGGCAAACTGTCGTCGATGTACGCGTACGCCTGGAAGCAGGGGCTGAAGACGACGTACTACCTGCGCTCGCGCCCGGCCACGCGCATCGCCCGCGCCGCGCAGGCCAGCGCCCCCATCCCCGTCCAGCAGGCCGCCCCCGACGCCGACGCGGTCGCCTGCTCCCTTGAGAACCCCGAGTCCTGCGAGGCCTGCCAGTAATGAGCTCCACCGAGAAGAACCTGCTCGACCCGGGCTTCGAGCTGACCCTGCGTCCGATGCGCTACCCAGACTTCTACGAGCGCTACCGGGACGCGATCAAGAACACCTGGACGGTGGAGGAGGTCGACCTCCACTCCGACGTCGCCGACCTCGCCAAGCTCTCGCCGGGCGAGCAGCACATGATCGGCCGGCTGGTGGCGTTCTTCGCCACGGGCGACTCGATCGTGGCGAACAACCTGGTCCTGACGCTGTACAAGCACATCAACTCCCCCGAGGCGCGGCTGTACCTGAGCCGCCAGCTCTTCGAGGAGGCCGTGCACGTCCAGTTCTATCTGACGCTGCTCGACACCTATCTGCCCGACCCGGACGACCGCGCGGCGGCGTTCGACGCGGTGGAGAACATCCCCTCCATCCGCGAGAAGGCCCAGTTCTGCTTCAAGTGGATCAACGAGGTCGAGAAGCTGGAGCGTCTGGAGAACCGGGCCGACCGCCGCCGCTTCCTGCTGAACCTGATCTGCTTCGCGGCGTGCATCGAGGGCCTGTTCTTCTACGGAGCCTTCGCGTACGTGTACTGGTTCCGCTCGCGCGGTCTGCTGCACGGCCTCGCCACCGGCACCAACTGGGTGTTCCGTGACGAGACGATGCACATGAACTTCGCGTTCGAGGTCGTGGACACCGTCCGCAAGGAGGAGCCGGAGCTCTTCGACGACGCGCTCCAGCAGCAGGTCACCGACATGATCAAGGAGGCCGTCGAGGCGGAGCTCCAGTTCGGGCGCGACCTGTGCGGCGAGGGTCTGCCGGGCATGAACACCGAGTCGATGCGCGAGTACCTCCAGTGCGTCGCCGACCAGCGGCTGACGCGCCTGGGCTTCGCGCCGGTGTACGGCTCCGCCAACCCGTTCTCGTTCATGGAGCTCCAGGGCGTCCAGGAGCTCACGAACTTCTTCGAGCGCCGCCCGTCCGCCTACCAGGTGGCGGTCGAGGGCTCGGTGGGCTTCGACGAGGAGTTCTAGGTCCGGATACGGCGAAGGGCCCCGCACCGTCCGTGGTGCGGGGCCCTTCGCTGTACGTACGAACGGCTAGTCGTTCGGGACGACCTCGTAGCGCGGGGTGTTCTCCGCCATCTGCCGCAGCGCGTCCTTGCGGTCGCGCTTGGAGAGGCGGTCGATGTACAGGTAGCCGTAGAGGTGGTCCGTCTCGTGCTGGAGGCAGCGGGCGAAGTAGCCGGTGCCACGCACCCGGATCGGGTTGCCCTGGGCGTCCTGGCCGCGGACCACCGCGTAGTCGGGGCGGGCCAGCTCCGCGTAGGCGGTCGGGACCGAGAGGCAGCCCTCGTTGGACTCGTCCAGGACCCGGCGGTCGGCGGGGAGCTCCTCCAGGACCGGGTTGCACACGACGCCGACGTGGCGCACGCCCTCGTCGTCCATGCAGTCGTAGACGAAGACCTTCAGGTCCACGCCGATCTGGTTGGCGGCCAGGCCCACGCCCTCGGCGGTGCGCTGGCTGGCGAACATGTCGTCGATCAGCGCGGCGAGCTCGTCGTCGAACGCGGTGACGTCCTTGCACTCCTTGTGCAGCACCGGGTTGCCGACGACCGTGATGGGCCGGGACGTGCCCCGGGCGCGGTACGCCTGCTCGCGCTCCTCGCAGTCCTCCGTGTCGACGACGAACCCGTCGTGTCCGACCTGCTGGTCCGTCTCCTGCTGCGACATGTCCGCCGTACGCCTTCCTCAAAAACCCGATTCCGAACCCGTACAGCCTACGGGGGCGGTCAGCAGACTTCCTCCAGATCCCGCCACTCGCGGCTGTCGGGGCTGTCCGCGACCCAGCCGTCGAGCAGTCCGCGCACCAGTCCGGGCGGCGCCGCGATCCCGCACTCGCGCTCGGGCACCCACAGGTCGCCGGCCGTGCGGTGGCCCAGCGGGCCCGGGTGGCCCGGCTCGCTGTGGTCGTGCGGGTCCAGGTGCTCGCCGTCGCCCTCGTCGCTGGGCATCGTCGACTCCGAGCAGGCCCGGCACAGCAGCCGCACCGACGACGACCAGTCCTCGGCGGCGAAGCCCGCGTCGGCCGCGAGGCGCTCCAGGGCGTCCCGGTCGGCCTCGGTGGCGGCCTCCAGGAGCACCACCCAGGTGGGCACCGGCGAGGGCGCCCACAGCTCGATCTCGTCGAAGACGGGGAAGGAGGGCCCGGCCGCGACCGTGCGCTCGCCGTGCGGCACCCCGTCGTGCAGGACCACCTCGCCCCAGCGCCGCCCGGAGGACGGCAGCGGGATCGACAGGACCTCGATCCGCGCCGGGTCCAGCCTGCGCCCCCACACCACCTCGGCCTCGCCCTCGGGCGAGAGCCGTACGGCCGCGCTGCCCAGCTCCATTCCGAGCGGCTCACCGGTGCCGGTGGCGCTCTCCTGGTAGCCGCGCACCTTCAGTCCGTACGCCTGCCAGGCCCGCCGCGCCAGCGGCCAGTCCTGGAGCGCCGTGGCGGCGATCCCGACGTTCCACCAGTCGGGGGCGCCCGTCTCCTTGTCCAGCAGCGCCACGGCCCGCAGGCCTGCGGCCCGCGCCTGCTCCCAGTCGTGCCGGAACTTGTGGAGCAGCGCCAGGTTGAACCAGGACTCGGAGAGCCACGGTTCCAGGTCCGCGGCGCGCGTCAGCAGCGCGCCGGCGTCCTCGTACCTGCCGTCGCCGATCAGCGTGAACGCACGGTCCGTGGCCTGCCGCCACGAGGCGGAGGGCCGGTGCCGTCCCTTGCCGAAGATCCTCACGATTCCCGCCTGCCCAGACCGACCTGCCTCCGAGCCGGTCTTCGGTCTCCCAGTTTTCTGGGTTCTTTCGCATCCAACCATGCCCGGCCGGAAGGCCGCTCATTACTCCTGGGTTACCCAGGTGCCGCCAGGGTCAGACAGCCCCTGGCCAGGACGCGTGCGAGGGATTCGACGACCTCGGGCTGATAGTCCCGTCCGGTGCCCAGCCGCAGCTGCTCCAGGGCGCTCAGGGAGCTGCCCGGGCCGCCGGGAGAGCCCGCGAGGTCGTCGTAGGCGTTGACCGCGCGCACGATCCTCGCGGGCAGCGGCTGCTCGCGGTAGGGGTCCGCCTGCCGCTCCACGATCACCGCGACCTCGGCGGGCACCCCGGTCTGGCGCACCACGGCCCCGCCGAGCAGCGCTATCCGGCGCTGTTCGGCGGCGGGCAGCGGCGCGGTCGCCCCGGCGGGCACCGGGTCGACCAGGGAGAGCTGGCCGATGTCGTGCATCAGCGCCGCGTACTCCAGGACGGTCAGCTCGGACTCGCTCAGCCCCAGCTCGCGGCCGACGGCCCGGCTGAGCACCGCGACCCGGCGGGCGTGGCCGGGCTGGGTGTAGCCGGCGATCTCGGTGGCGCGGGCGAGCGAGGTGATGGTCTGCCGGTAGGTGGTGCGCACCGCCGCGTACCGCCGGAACGCCAGCTGGGTCAGGAGCAGCGGCACACAGAACACCGGCAGCGCCCACAGCCCCGCCACGGCGACCGCGAGGGCGATGACGGCGCCGGTGGCGCAGACCGCCGAGCCGACGCCGAGCAGCGCCCGCAGCTCGTCGCGGAGCAGCGGGCCGTACGGGAAGGAGGTGCGGGCCCGCAGCAGCGCGGCGGCGAGGACCGCGTCGCACAGGGCGGTGAGCACCAGGACGAGCAGCAGGAAGAGCGCGTAGGACGGGCCGTGCCCGACCCACAGCTCCAGCGCGCCCGAGTTGTACAGCGGCTGGAAGCAGGCGGCGGCGAAGGCGACGGTCAGCACCCGCCGGGCCATCTGGTCCAGGCTCGGGCCGCGGCCGAGCGCCACGTGCGGCACCGCGCCGACCAGGGCGGCGGCGAGCACCACGGCGACGGCCTGAAGGACGCCGTGGTGGGTGGCGTGCCCGGCGTTCCGGCCGAGCAGGGCGTACGCGAGGGCGCCCGCCGAGCCCAGCGGCGCGCACTCGCGGACGGTGTCCCCGTCGGCCCCGTCCGTCCCGTCCCCCCAGCGGGCCAGCTCCCCGACGGCGACCAGGGCCCCGAAGGCGAGCGCGACCCCCGGTTCCTCGACCCCGGACCAGAAGGTGGCGGCCAGCGCCCATGCGGTAAGAGCCGCGGCGGCCCCGTACACCCCGGCGACGGTGGAGGGCACCGCGCGCGCCCGCGCCGGGCTCGTGGGCGCCGGCCCCGGGCTCATGGGCGCCCGGCCGGGGCGGAGTCGCACGCCGAGACGTTTCCGCGCGCCCCTCCCGCGCCCCGGTCCGGCTCGTCCGCGGTCACCGCGGGGTGCCAGCCGTGCCGGTCGAGGGCGCGCACCAGGGCCCGCACCATCGCCGGGTCGAACTGGCGTCCGGCGCACCGCTGGAGTTCCTCGACCGCCGTCCGCACCGGCCGGGCACGGCTGTAGGAGCGCGTCGAGGTCATCGCGTCGAAGGCGTCGGCGACGGCGACCACCCGGGCGAACTCGGGGATCTGCGGTCCGGCGAGGCCGTAGGGGTAGCCGCTGCCGTCGAGCCGTTCGTGGTGGTGCAGGATCGCGGCGCGCGCCTCCCCGAGGAAGCCGATCCCGCGCACCATCTCGTGCCCGTACTCGGGGTGCAGCTCGATCACCGCGCGCTCCTGCGGGGTGAGCGGCCCGTCCTTGCGCAGCAGCCGGGTGGGCACGCCCAGCTTGCCCACGTCGTGCAGGATCCCGGCGAACCGCAGCACCTCCAGGCGGCTCTCGTCCATGCCGAGCTCGCGGGCGATGAGCACCGAGGCGAGTCCGACGCGCTCGCTGTGGCCGCGCGTGTAGGTGTCCTTGATGTCGACGGCCTGCACCAGGGCGCGGATGGTGGCCTGGTGGGCGGCGTGCTCGCGGTGGTACTGCGCGAAGACCCAGCAGGAGACGTACATCGGGAGCAGCACCAGCAGGGCGGCGGGCGGTCCGTACGGGCTGCGCCAGAGCACCGCCATCATCAGCCCGGCGAGGCCGTGGACGCAGTACGGGCCCAGGGAGCGCAGCAGCAGCCCGCGCCAGGCGGTCCGGGCGGGCAGCCGCTCGGCGGTCCACAGGATCAGCCCGTCGAGGGCGGCCAGGACCGCGCAGAAGACCAGGGCGGCGGCCCCGGCGGGCAGCAGGACGTACGGGAAGTCGGGGGCCGGGGCGGCCGGGGTGCCGCCGAGCAGGGCGCGTCCGCCGAGCCGTGCGTGCGCCTCGGCGGCGGCGCCCACGGCGAGCGCCAGCTGGGCGGCGCGCCACAGGCGGCGCAGGGAGCGCGGCTCCTGTTCGGCCCTGGTGAGGAGCGCGCCGGGGACGGCGGCCAGCGCGGCCGCGGCGGGCGGCAGCAGGAACGCGGCGGCGAGCAGCACGGGGAAGAAGCAGCCGGAGGCGGTCGGGACGGTGAGGCGCCCCGCGCGGAAGGGGCAGCGCGCGGGCCATTCGCACAGCGCGTACAGCCCGGCGAGCAGGCCCAGCGCGCCCCAGGGGACATCCGCGCGCACCACGGGCAGGGCGCACGCCCCCGCGCCCGCCACCGCGCCCAGAAGAACGGCACGCGCCCCCCAGGGCAGGGTCCGCCACCGCGGTCGGTCCATGGCGCGCCTCCCTCCTGCTCCGGATCGGGAGGATAGGCCCGCGCGGGACGGCGGGTAGGCGCATTGTCGGATTGAACCGTTCAGGTCCCGGTGGATTAGCACCTTCGGGTGACAGGCGTGCGGAAAGGATCTCGTGGGACGAGATCTCGCGGGACCTCGCGGCACGGAAAAAGGGCCGCGCCCGTGGCAGCGGCCCTTCTTCGCCCGGGGAACGCGAGGGAACCGGGGACGCTTCCCGGTTCGGCCCCGGTTCGGCTCCCGGTTCAGCCTTCGGTGACGATGTCCTGGTCCGGCACGGCCTGGCCGGAGCGGATCAGGTCGATCCGGCCCATGACCTTGGAGCGCAGGTCGGCGGGGACGTCGTCGGACCCGCAGCACCGCTTCACCAGCTTCTTCACGGCCTGTTCGAGGCCGTACTTCTCCAGGCACGGGGAGCACTCCTCGAAGTGCACCTCGAACTTGTTGCAGTCGCTGTCGGGCATCTCGTGGTCGAGGAACTCGTAGAGATGGTCCAGGACCTCAGAGCAGTCCGTCTCGTGCGGCTCTCCGCAGCTCATGAGCCCGAGCCTTTCGCTTCGTCCGACTCGCCGGCGCCGGCCGGGACGAGCCCGCGGTCACGGGCGTAGTCCTCCAGCATTCCGCGCAGTTGGCGGCGGCCCCGGTGCAGCCGGGACATCACCGTACCGATGGGTGTACCCATGATGTCCGCGATCTCCTTGTACGCAAAGCCCTCCACGTCCGCCAGATAGACGGCGATGCGGAACTCCTCGGGGATCGCCTGGAGGGCTTCCTTCACGTCGGAGTCGGGCAGGTGGTCCAGCGCCTGCGACTCGGCCGACCGCAGTCCGGTCGACATGTGCGACTCCGCGCGCGCGAGCTGCCAGTCCTCGATCTCCTCGGCGGCGCTGCGCTGGGGTTCGCGCTGCTTCTTCCGGTACGAGTTGATGAAGGTGTTGGTGAGAATCCGGTAGAGCCAAGCCTTGAGGTTCGTCCCCTCCCGGAACTGGTGGAAGGAGCCGTATGCCTTGGCGTAGGTCTCCTGCACCAGGTCCTCGGCGTCCGCGGGGTTGCGCGTCATGCGCAGCGCGGCCGAGTACATCTGGTCGAGGTAGCCGAGGGCATCCCGCTCGAAGCGCGCGTTGCGCTCGGCGGTCGACTCTTCCACGTGGCCGTCGTCGGTCCCTGTGACCGGACCCACCTCCTCGAACGGTGTGACGAGTCCGAAACCGGACCCGCTCGAATCGGAGAATAGACGACGATCCGGTCCGGCCGCCGCTCCAATAGGAGCGGTCTTGGGCGCCGACAGCACCGTCCAGTCCAGGTCAGCGGCGCGTGAGCGGCTGGGGCAGATGGTCGAACCCATGCGACGGACTCCCTGTCCACGAAATAACGGCCCTGCGGATGTTTACGTCCGTCACAACAGCGGGCCGGTACGTGTCATTCCCGCAGCGCGCCCACCCAGCGCCCGACGCCGTCGGTGATGATCCCGAGGGCCTCCTCCTGGGTCAGGGCGCCCCGCTTGGGCACGGCGAACCCGTGGTCCCCGGACGGCACTTCCACCCGCTCGTAGGCGCCCTCGGGGAACTCCTCCGGCCGCCCGAAGGGGTCGTTGCCGCCCTGGACGACGAGGGTGGGCACCCCGGCCCCGAGCAGCTCCTCGGCCCGGGACTTCTCGGGGCGGCCGGGCGGGTGCAGCGGGAAGCTGAGCGCGAGCACGGCGTGCGCGCCCAGCTCGCGCGCGGTCCGGCAGGCGACCCGCGCCCCGGCGCTGCGCCCTCCGGCGACGACGGGCACCCCCGCGGCGGCGAGGGCGGGCCACACGGCCCGCCACCCCGTGTCCAGGGTCCTGGGCGCGGGCGCCACCTTCTTCCCGGCGACACGCCAGGGCTGCTCCACGAGGGCGACGCTGACGCCGAGCGGGGGCAGGGCACCGGCGAGCGCGACGAGGTCCCGCGCCTCGATGCCGCCGCCCGCGCCGTGGCCGAGGGCGAGGAGGAGCCGCGGGGTACGGGCGCGGTGCCAGGTGATCCGGGCGTCCCCGGCGGGTGTCTCGACAAGATCGGTGGATGTCACGCCCCCATCCTGCCGGGACCCGGAACCTCTACGGCGTTCCCGGCCCCTCGGGAGCGCGGGCAATCCCACGACCGGCGGCGGACGGCCTGCGGATGATCACGACACCCCTTCCCCGGGGGAGGGGCGAGGCCCCCTAGAACAGCGTCCCCTCCTCCGGGCCCGCCAGCTCCTTCAGCAGCTCCGGCCCGTTGTTCCGCACATTGCTGACCGCCGTCGACACCGCGTACGCCCGCATCAGCCCCTCCGGCGGAGGGGCCAGCAGCCCCCGGAGCTCCTCGACGGACGTCGTGGACGGGTCGAGCCACGCGTCCCAGCGCGAGGGCGGCAGCATCAGCGGCATCCGGGGATGGATCGCGTAGAGGGTGGACGGCCCTTCTGGCGGGGCCACCCCCAGCGGCCCCTTCTCCGCCTCCGTCGTGATCACCGAACACGTGGCCCACCACGCGCCCGGGTGGTCCTCCGGCAGCGACCGGTCCCGCCAGAACTCGTAGAGCCCGGCCATGGCGAACACCGACCCGTCCGCCGGGGAGATGAAGTACGGCTGCTTGCGCGGCCGCTTCCGCTTCCCCTCGACCTCCAGCTCGCGCTCGTCCGCCCCGGTGACCCACTCGTAGTAGCCGTCCGCCGGGATGACGCAGCGGCGGGCGGCGAAGGGGCGGCGGAAGGACGGCTTCTCGTGCACCGTCTCCGCCCGTGCGTTGATCATCCGGGCCGCCCCGTCCGGCGAGCTCGCCCAGGACGGCACCAGGCCCCACCGGAGCTTGCGCAGCTGGCGAACCGGACGCGGGTCGTCCGCGTCTTTCAGTGGACGCTCCAGGACCGCGTAGACCTCTTTGGTCGGGGCCACGTTCCAGTCGGGCGCCAGCGCCTCGCCCGGATCGGGGTCCCACTTCTCTATCCCGAAGACGTCCGCGAGATCCTCGGGGCCACGACTCGCCGCATACCTCCCACACATGACCGTCACCCTGCCACGCGGCAGCCCACCACGAGGAGCCGTCCCGGAAATGGCCGACGAATTGCCCGATCTGCACGTGTTCGACACCCAGGCCGCCCCCGCCCAGTGGCTGGTGGTCGCCACCGCCGTGGCCGCCCTCGCCGTCGTACTGCCGCACGGCGTCTGGCGGCTGTCCCGCAACGCGATCACCATCGCCCACGAGGGCGGCCACGGCCTGGTCGCCCTGCTCACGGGCCGCCGCCTGGACGGCATCCGGCTCCACTCCGACACCAGTGGCCTCACCGTCAGCCGGGGCCGCCCGACCGGTCTCGGCATGATCCTGACCGCCGCCGCCGGCTACACCGCTCCCCCGCTGCTCGGCCTCGGCGGCGCCTGGCTGCTCGCCGCCCACCGCGTCACCCTGCTGCTCTGGATCGCCACCGCCCTGCTGCTCGTGATGCTGGTGATGATCCGCAACGCGTACGGCGTGCTCACCGTGGTCCTCAGCGGCGCCGCCTTCCTGCTGGTGTCCTGGCTGACCTCGCCCGACGTGCAGTCCGCGTTCGCGTACGCGGTGGTGTGGTTCCTGCTGCTCGGGGGCGTCCGGCCGGCCTTCGAGCTCCAGGCCAAGCGGCGCCGGCACAACAGCGGCGATTCCGACGCCGACCAGCTGGCGCGGCTCACGTCCGTACCACCGGCGCTCTGGCTCTTCCTCTTCCACGCCGTCTCGGTCTGCTCGCTCATCGGCGGCGGACGGTGGCTGCTCGGACTCTAGGTTCTCCCCCCACTAAAGTGAGAGCCATGACCGAAACGCCCGTGCACCCCGCCCTCTGGCCCGCCCCCGTCGCAAGCGGAGCCGTCGACGCGACGGTCACCGTGCCCGGATCGAAATCGGTCACCAACCGGGCGCTGGTGCTGGCCTCCCTCGCCGCCGAGCCCGGCTGGCTGCGCCGCCCCCTGCGCTCCCGGGACACCCTGCTGATGGCCGAGGCGCTGCGCGCCCTCGGCGTCGGCATCGAGGAGGGCGTGGGCCCCGACGGCTCGGGCGAGGCCTGGCGCGTGATCCCGGCCGGTCTGCACGGCCCGGCCGCCATCGACGTGGGCAACGCCGGTACGGTCATGCGCTTCCTGCCACCGGTCGCCGCCCTCGCCGACGGCCCGGTCCGCTTCGACGGCGACCCCCGCTCCTACGAACGGCCCCTGAACGGCGTGATCGACGCGCTGCGCGCGCTCGGCGCGCGGATCGACGACGACGGCCGGGGCGCGCTCCCGCTGACCGTGCACGGCAGCGGCGCCCTCGACGGCGGGCGGGTCCGGATCGACGCCTCCTCCTCGTCCCAGTTCGTCTCCGCGCTGCTGCTCTCCGCGCCCCGCTTCAACCAGGGCGTGGAGGTACGGCACACCGGCGCCACCCTGCCGTCCATGCCGCACATCCGGATGACGGTCGACATGCTGCGCTCGGTCGGCGCGCAGGTGGACGAGCCGGAGACCGGCGGCGAGCCGAACGTGTGGCGGGTCTCGCCGTCCGCGCTGCTCGGCCGCGACCTCACCGTCGAGCCGGACCTCTCCAACGCCCAGCCGTTCCTGGCGGCCGCCCTGATCACCGGCGGCAGGGTGACGATCCCGGACTGGCCCGAGCGCACCACCCAGCCGGGCGACCAGCTGCGGCGGATCTTCACCGAGATGGGCGGTTCCTGCGAGCTGACCGAGCGGGGCCTGGTCTTCGCCGGCTCGGGCGCGATCCACGGCATCGACGTGGACCTGAGCGAGGTCGGCGAGCTCACCCCGGGCATCGCGGCGGTGGCGGCGCTGGCCGACTCGCCCTCGACGCTGCGCGGGGTCGCCCATCTGCGCCTGCACGAGACGGACCGCCTGGCGGCCCTCACCAAGGAGATCAACGAGCTCGGCGGCGATGTCACCGAGACCGCCGACGGTCTGCACATCCGCCCGCGCGCTCTGCACGGCGGTGTCTTCCACACGTACGACGACCACCGCATGGCCACGGCCGGCTCGATCATCGGCCTCGCCGTGGAGGGGGTCGGGATCGAGAACGTGGCCACGACCGCCAAGACGCTGCCCGACTTCCCGCGGATGTGGACCGAGATGCTGACCGGGGCCGGAAACTGAGCGGGGCCTGAGCAGATGCGCCGCTACGGCAAGAACCCCGACGAGGACGACATCCGGGTCCGCCCGAACCGCAAGGGCAACCGTCCCCGCACCACCATCCGCCCCAAGCACGAGGACGCCTGCGAGGGCATGGTCCTCACCGTCGACCGGGGCCGGCTGACCTGTCTCGTCGAGGGCCGCACGGTCACCGCGATGAAGGCCCGCGAGCTGGGCCGCAAGGCCGCGGTGGTCGGCGACCGCGTCATGATCGTCGGTGATCTCTCGGGCGAGAAGGACACCCTGGCGCGGATCGTGCGCATCCAGGAGCGCAGCTCGGTGCTGCGCCGCACGGCGGACGACGACGACCCCTTCGAGCGGGTGATCGTCGCCAACGCGGACCAGCTGGCGATCGTCACCGCGCTGGCCGACCCCGAGCCGCGCCCGCGGCTGATCGACCGCTGCCTGGTCGCCGCGTACGACGCGGGGCTCACCCCGCTGCTCGTGCTCACCAAGTCGGATCTCGCCCCGGCGGACGAACTCCTGGAGATGTACGGGGCGCTGGGCGTCCCGCACGTCGTCACCTCGCGCGAGGAGCTCTACAGCGGCGACGCGGCGGACCGGGTGCGCGCGCACCTCGGCGGCAAGGCCACCGCGTTCGTCGGCCACTCCGGTGTCGGCAAGACGACGCTGGTCAACGCGCTGGTCCCGGAGGACCGCCGGCGCGTCACCGGCCATGTCAACGCGGTCACCGGCCGCGGCCGGCACACCACCACCTCGGCGCTCGCGCTGCCGCTGGCGAGCAGCGACGGCGGCTGGGTGATCGACACCCCGGGCGTGCGGTCGTTCGGCCTGCACCACGTCGACCCGTCCCGGGTCATCCTGGCCTTCCCGGACCTGGTGCCGGGCACCGAGAACTGCCCGCGCGCGTGCAGCCACGACGAGGCGGAGTGCGCGCTGGACGCCTGGGTCGCGGAGGGGCACGCCGACCCGGCGCGGCTCTACTCGCTGCGCCGGCTGCTCGCCACCCGGGAGCGCCACGAGGGCGACTGACGGGCGCCGCGTGCATAATCGCCCTAGCGATGACGAGCAGTCACCTATGTGTTGCGGGAGGGCTTGGACATGGCGTGGCTGCTGGTGGTGGTCGCCGGAATCCTGGAGACGGGGTTCGCCGTCTGCCTCAAACTGTCGCACGGCTTCACCCGGATCGCCCCGACCATCGCCTTCGCGGCCTTCGCGCTGGGCTCGTTCGGTCTGCTGACCCTCTCCCTGAGGAAGCTGGACGTCGGCCCGGCGTACGCGGTGTGGACGGGCATCGGCGCGGCGGGCACCGCGATCTACGGCATGGTCTTCCTCGGTGACGTGGTCTCCACGCTGAAGCTGGTGTCCATCTCGCTGGTGATCGTGGGCGTGATCGGCCTCCAGATCTCGGGCTCGGCGCACTGAGGCCCGCGCCGGGCGCGCGCCTGCCAGATTCGGCGCCCGTCCTCAGAGCGCGGGCCGTACCGGGGTGCGGGCCAGGACCGCGCGGACATGGGCCGCGTGGCCGGTCCCGCCGGGCCCCGCGGGCGGCCCCGGATCCGGCGCCACGACGTACGAGAGGGCGAGCCGCACCACCGTCTCGCAGCAGCGCGCGAGCTCGCCCGGCTCCGCCCCGGGCAGCTCCTTCTCCAGCGCCGCGAGCGAGCGGTCCCGGACCGTCGCCACCAGCTCGGACGGCCCCGGAACCCCGGCGTCCGCGCGCCGCTGCGCCGGTACGGGAGAGTGCGCGCCCAGCGTGCGGGGCGCGCGTGGGGCGGGCAGCCGTTCGTCCCGGCAGCCGGTGAGCAGCGCCCGGATCAGCGCACTGGTGCGCGCCGAGCGCACGGTCCACTCCACGAGCGCGACCAGCCGGTCGGCCGGGCCCACCCGTTCGGCCAGGACGCGGTCGACGCCGCGCAGATAGATGTCGGCCTCGCGCCGCACCAGGGCGCGGGCCAGGCCCTCCTTGCTGCCGAACTCGTTGTAGAGCGTCTGCCGGGACACCCCGGCGGCCGCGGCCACGTCCACCATCCGCACCGCCGACCAGGGCCGTGCCGTGAGCGCCGAGACGGCGGCGTCCAGTAGGGCTTCCCGCGCTGTGGGCATCGCGCCTCCCCGGGCCGTGCGAGCGGGCCGTCCTCAGGGTTGACGCGCGCCCCGGCACTGTCAAGAGCCGCGGCGGGCGGGAGGGGGACCATGGCCGGTGTCCGCATCCCGGGCCATGTGGTCCCCGCGGGTGCCGGTCGATACGGTGTGGCCATGCCCGACTACCACGATGATCTGCGGCTCGCCCACGTCCTGGCGGACGCCGCCGACGCCGCCACGATGGACCGGTTCAAGGCGCTCGACCTCAAGGTCGAGACCAAGCCGGACATGACGCCGGTGAGCGAGGCCGACAAGGCCGCCGAGGAGCTGATCCGCGGCCATCTCCAGCGGGCGCGGCCCCGGGACGCCATCCTGGGCGAGGAGTACGGCCTGGAGGGCACGGGTCCGCGCCGCTGGGTGATCGACCCGATCGACGGCACGAAGAACTACGTGCGCGGGGTGCCGGTCTGGGCGACGCTGATCGCGCTGATGGAGGCGGGCGAGGGCGGTTACCGGCCGGTGGTCGGCGTGGTGTCGGCGCCCGCGCTCAACCGGCGCTGGTGGGCGGCGAAGGGGCACGGCGCGTACACCGGCCGCAGTCTGTCGCAGGCGTCCCGGCTGCGGGTCTCCAGCGTCTCCCGGCTGGCGGACGCCTCGTTCGCGTACTCCTCGCTGAGCGGCTGGGAGGAGCGGGGCAAGCTCGACGACTTCCTGGACCTGACGCGGGCGTGCTGGCGTACGCGCGCGTACGGCGACTTCTGGCCGTACATGATGGTCGCGGAGGGGTCGGTGGACATCTGCGCCGAGCCGGAGCTCTCGCTGTGGGACATGGCGGCCAACGTCATCGTGGTGCAGGAGGCGGGCGGCGTCTTCACCGGTCTGGACGGCGAGGAGGGCCCGCACAGCGGCAGCGCGGCGGCCTCCAACGGGCTGCTCCACGACGAGCTGTTGAACCACGTGGGCACCGCGGACTGAGGCGCGGCCCGGCGCGGCCGCGCGCCTGGGGCGCGAGAGGGGCGTGGGTCGTACTTTTACGCGCCCCTCAACTGACCTCTACCACCCTCTTGTTGACGCGCTTCCCCGATGCGACTCTAGGAGCCCCCCCACTTGTGAACTTGTGAATCCGTTCTCGTTTCCCGTACTCCCGTACGGGACCACGGGGGTTCACCAAGGAGGTGGCTCCATCCATGCTCGTCCGTGACGCCATGAGCACGGTGGTCCTCACCATCGGACCCACGCACACCCTCCGTCAGGCCGCCCGGCTGATGGCCGCGCGCCGCGTCGGAGCGGCCGTCGTCCTCGACCCCGACACCAGCGGGCTCGGCATCCTCACCGAGCGCGACATCCTCAACTCCCTCGGCCAGGGCCAGGACCCGGACCGGGAGACCGCGAGCACCCACACCACCACCGACGTCGTCTTCGCGGCGCCGGGCTGGACCCTGGAGGAGGCGGCCGACGCGATGTCCCACGGCGGCTTCCGGCACCTGATCGTGCTGGACGGGGCCGGCCCCGTCGGCGTGGTCTCGGTCCGGGACATCATCCGCTGCTGGGCGCCCTCCCGGCGCCATCCGGCCGAACTGGTCGGCTGAAGCGCCACGGGCGCGCGCCGGCACCGCGCACAGACACACACATGGGCACGCACCCGCACCGGGGCACGCTCCTGGGCACGCGCGGAGGGCCGGCTTCCTGGGGGAACCGGCCCTCCGACCGCCCACGGCAAGCGGTCCAGTGCTGTTCAGCCGCGCAGGGCCTGGACCGCGGCCTCCAGCCGCTTGCCGAAGTCCTCGTCCGCCTGGCGGAAGTTCTCGATCGCGCGCTCGGCGATGTCGTCGCGCGAGACCTTGGCGATGAAGCCGGACAGGTTCTCGATCAGCCGGGTCTTCTCGTCCTCGGAGTAGAGCCGGTACAGGTTGCCCGCCTGGACGAAGTCGTCGTCCTCGGCGTGGAGCGGGGCGGGGTGGTTGCCCGTCACGTCCGTGACCGGGACCGGCTGCCACAGCGGGCGGCCGGTCTGCCGCGGTCCGCCGAAGCTGTTCGGCTCGTAGTTCTTCGCGCCCTTGTGGCGGCCGTCGTAGAGGTAGCCGTCACGCGAGTTGGTGCGCGCCTCGGTGGCGTGCGGGCGGTTGACCGGCAGGTGGTCGGCGTTGATGCCGACGCGGTAGCGGTGCGCGTCGCCGTACGCGAAGAGGCGGCCCTGGAGCATCTTGTCGGGGGACGGCCCGATGCCGGGCACGAAGTGCGCAGGGCTGAAGATCGACTGCTCGACCTCGGCGAAGATGTTCTCCGGGTTGCGGTTGAGCTCCAGCTTGCCGATCTCGATCGGCGGGTAGTCCGCGTGCGGCCACACCTTGGTGAGGTCGAACGGGTTGAAGCGGTAGGTCGCCGCGTCGGCCGCCGGCATGATCTGCACCTGCACGGTCCAGGACGGGAAGTCACCGCGCTCGATGGCCTCCCGCAGGTCGCGCTGGTGGCTGTCGGGGTCCTCGCCGGCCAGCTTGTTGGCCTCGGCCTGGGTGAGGTTCTTGATGCCCTGGTCGGTCTTGAAGTGGTACTTGACCCAGAAGACCTCGCCCGCCTCGTTGTTCCACTGGTACGTGTGCGAGCCGTACCCGTTCATGTGGCGCAGCGTGGCCGGGATGCCGCGGTCGCCGAAGAGCCAGGTGACCTGGTGGGTCGACTCCGGGCTCAGGCCCCAGAAGTCCCATACGTTGTCGGCCTCCTGGGAGCCCGTGTACGGGTCGCGCTTCTGGGTGTGGATGAAGTCGGGGAACTTGATGGCGTCCCGGATGAAGAAGACGGGCGTGTTGTTGCCGACCAGGTCGTAGTTCCCCTCCTCCGTGTAGAACTTCAGCGCGAAGCCGCGCGGGTCGCGCACGGCGTCGGCCGAGCCGAGGTTGCCGGCCACGGTGGAGAAGCGCAGGAACGTCTCGGTCTGCTTGCCGACCTCGGAGAGGAACTTCGCGCGCGTCCACTGAGTGACGTCCCGGGTCACCGTGAAGGTGCCGTAGGCGCCCGCGCCGCGCGCGTGGACTATGCGCTCCGGGATGCGCTCCCGGTTGAAGTGCGCGAGCTTCTCCAGGAGCGCCTGGTCCTGGAGAAGCACCGGGCCGCCGACGCCCGCGGTCTCGCTGTTCTGGTTGTCGGCCACCGGCGCGCCGGCCTCCGTGGTGAGCGGTCCCTGCGTCACGTGCGCCTCCTGCGTCATTCCTGCGAGTCCTGTCCCTTGGCCTGTGCCGATTCCGATCCTACAATGGACTTTGTCTAAGTCAAGCAGCCATCCAAAGTCACACCCGTTCGGGACACGGTCCCCCGACTGTTAGGCTGGCCCTTATGAGTGACCTGCTGGAACGACTCCGCGGACGCGGCTGGCGCATGACGGCTCAGCGGCGCGTCGTGGCCGAAGTCCTCGACGGGGACCACACGCATCTGACGGCGGACGAGGTCCACGCGCGCGCGGTGGCCAAGCTGCCCGAGATCTCCCGCGCGACCGTCTACAACACGCTGGGCGAGATGGTGACGCTCGGTGAGGTCATCGAGGTCTCGACGGACCGCCGTGCCAAGCGGTACGACCCGAACGCGCACCGGCCGCACCACCACCTGGTCTGCGCCCGGTGCGGCGCGATCCGCGACGTCCACCCGACGGGCGACCCGCTGGCGGACCTCCCCGCCGGGGAGCGCTTCGGGTTCACGGTCTCCGACGTCGAGGTCACCTACCGGGGCCTCTGCCCGGACTGCGCGAAGGCCTAGGGCGGGGCCGTGGGCCTCCCGCCCACGGCCCGGGCATGGGCCGGCCGGCCGCAGACCGCGCCACCCGAATCACACGGTTCTCCGTACCCCCACACGCAAACGACTCAGGGCCCGGATCCATGGGATCCGGGCCCTGAGTACGTGGTAGCGGGGACAGGATTTGAACCTGCGACCTCTGGGTTATGAGCCCAGCGAGCTACCGAGCTGCTCCACCCCGCGTCGGTGAACCCAACAGTACGTCACCGCGCGGACCAGCGCAAACCCGATCGGCCGCCGCCCGCTCGCGCGGCGCTACGCCGTCAGCTCCTGGTGCAGCGCCTCCCGCAGCCGCGCCGCCCGCTCCGCCACCTCGGCCGGACCGAGCTCCACCGCCCGCGCGCACCAGCGCTGCCCCTCCGCCAGCTCCCCGCACCGGGCGGCGAGCAGCGCGAGCCGCAGCGCGGCGCGCCCGTGGCCCGCCCGGGCGGCCCGGGCCCACCACAGGGCGGCCTCCCGCTCGCGGCCCTCGCGGGCCAGCAGCAGCCCGAGGTTGAAGGCGCCGTTGCGGCTGCCCGCCTCGGCCGCCTCCCGGTACCAGCGCGCGGCGCCCTCCTGGTCGCCCCGGGCCGCCGCGAGCATGCCCACCCGGACCTGGGCGCGCCGGTGCCCCTGGGAGGCGGCACGCTCGTACCACTCCTCGCACTCCGTCTTCTCGGCCACCGGCTCGCCGAGCACCGGCGCGCCGGCCGGCGGCTGGCGCGCGTCGAGGACCGTGGCGAGCCGGAACGCCGCCTCCGCGCTGCCGCCGCCCGCGGCGCAGCGCAGGTACCGCTCGGCCGCGGCCTCCTCGCCGTCCCGGAGCAGCGCCATGCCGACCTGGAGGGCCGCCTCGGTGTGCCCGGCCGCCGCCGCCCGCTCGTACCACTTCAGGGCGGTCCGGTCGTCGTCGCGGCTGGCGAAGAGGATGCCGAGGTTGAAGGCCGCGTCGACGCTGCCGGCCTCGGCCGCCTTGGAGAACCACGGCTCGGCGCCGGTCGCGTCGCCGGCCTGGAGCAACAGGACGGCGAGCGCGTTGGCCGCCTCGCGGTGGCCCGCGTACGCGGCGCGCCGGTACCACTGCTCGGCCTGCGCGGTGCGCTCCTGGGCGGCGCAGAGCAGCGCCAGGTTGTACGCCCCGTTGTCGTCCCCGGCGTCCATCGCCGCCCGGTACCAGCGCTCGGCGGTCTGCGTCTCGCCCCGGGCCGCGTGCAGGGCGCCCAGCGCGTTGGCGGCGTTGCCGTCGCCGTCCTGGGCGGCGCGCAGCCACCACACGGCCGCGCTCTCCTCGTCGCCCGCGTCCATGAGCAGGAAGCCGAGCGCGCAGGCGGCCTTGGCCTCGCCGTCCTTGGCCGAGGTGAGGTACCAGCGCCCGGCCTCCTTCAGCTCGCCGCGCTTCTCCAGGATCGCGCCGAGGTGCAGCGCGGCCCTGCGGTGCCCGCGCGCGGCGGCCTGGCGGTACCACTGCTCGGCCTCGGTGCTCCTGGCCCCGGCGTCCGCCTCGGGCTCGACAGCGATGTCAGGCTCGGCGCCGTCGCGCTCGCCGCGCTGGTCGATGAGCCGGGCGAGGCGGTACGCGGCCTCGCGGTGGCCCTGCTCGGCGGCGGCGCGCAGCCACCGCTCGGCGCCCACGTCGCCGCGGTGCTCCAGCAGGTCGGCCAGGGCGTAAGCCCCCAGCGCGTGGCCCTGCTCGGCGGACTGGCGCAGCCAGTACTCGGCCGCCGGCTCGTCGCCGCGCTCGCGGTAGTGGCGGCCCAGCGCGTGGGCCGCGGCGGCGGAGCCCGCGACGGCGGCGATGCGCCACCACCCGGCCGCCTCGTCGGCGTAGCCGCGCTGGTGCAGCAGGACTCCGAGGTTGTTGGCCGCGGCGCGGTCGCCCTCGGCGGTGGCGCCGCGCAGGTAGGGCTCGGCGCTGTCGAGGTCGCCGCGGCGCAGCAGCAGGGAGCCGAGAACGCTCATGGACGCGGCGTCGCCGCCGTCGGCAGCACGCCGGTGCCGTGCCTCGGTCTCGGCATCGGCGGCGTCATCGGAGCGCATCTGCGCAAACCGCCCTGTCTCCAACAGAGTTGCCCTGTCCCCCATAAATACCATCGTCGCACCACCCGCTACCCGCGTACACCTGGTATACCGCAGCCAGTGAGGTCACTTCGGCGTTTTGTCGACATGCCCACAGAGAGATAAGCCAAACGCAGCAGGGGCACATCCGGACAGCGCAAATCGACGAGGGCCCGGATCCTGATGGATCCGGGCCCTCGTCCGTGAGTAGCGGGGACAGGATTTGAACCTGCGACCTCTGGGTTATGAGCCCAGCGAGCTACCGAGCTGCTCCACCCCGCGTCGGTGAACACAACGTATCACGACACGGAACGGAGCCCGACCGGATAATCGTCCGGCCGGGCCGGTGCTCAGCCGCTTCCTCCCCCGCCGGAGCCGTCGGCCGGGGCTCCCTGGGAGGACCCCTTCGCCCTGGCCTCGGCCTCGGCGGCCCGCTTGAGCGCCGCCTGGAGCTCCTGCTGGGCCTTGCCGTACGCCGCGAAGTCGCCCTTCTGCAACGCCTTCTGGCCGTCGTCGTACGCCTTCTGGGCGTCCTTGATGGCCTGCTCCACCGTGGCGTCGGTCCCGGTGGCCGGCGGCTTGGTGGTGTCCGTCGGCGGTTTGGTCGCGGGCGGCTCGGCCCCGTCCACGCCGAACACCGCGTTCAGCGCCTGGGCCAGGGTGTCCTTGAAGACGGTCTTGTCGCCGTAGGAGACGCCGACCTTCTTTAGGAGCGGATAGTTGGCGGAGCCACCGCGCGCGTACACCGGCTCGATGTACAGGAACCCGCCGCCCAGGGGCACGGTCAGCAGATTGCCGTAGTCGATCTCGGAGTCACTGCCCCGCAGGTTGCGGACGAACTCGGCGACCTCGGGAAGGCCGTTGAGCTTGCTCTGCACCTGCTGCGGGCCCTGGACGTTGTCCGTGACCCTGAGCAGTCTGATCGTGCCGTAGTCCTTGCTGGCCGCGTCCGCGTCGATCGCCATGAACCCGCCCAGGTTGGGCCGTCCGTTCGGCGTGAACGTCGTGGTGAGGGAGAACTTGTTGCCCTCCTTCTCGGCGCCCGGCATCTTCATCGACAGGTAGTACGGCGGGACCGCGACGCCGTCCTTGTTGGTCGGGTCGTCCGGCACCTGCCAGGCGTCACTGCCGCTGTAGAACTGCACCGGCTCGGTGACGTGGTACCGCGTCAGCAGCTCGCGCTGGACCTTGAACATGTCCTGCGGATACCGCAGATGGGCCAGCAGGTCCTCGGGGATGGCGGCCTTCGGCTTCACCGTGTGCGGGAACGCCTTCATCCAGGTCTTCAGGACCGGGTCCTGGGTGTCCCACTGGTACAGCGTGACCGTGCCGTCGTAGGCGTCGACGGTGGCCTTCACCGAGTTGCGGATGTAGTTGACCTGGTTCTGCTGGGCCACCACCGCGCGCTGGCGGGTGGTCAGCGAGTCGGCGGTCGTCTCACCCAGCGTGGTGCGCGAGGCATAGGGATAGCCGTTGGTCGTGGTGTACGCGTCGACGACCCACTGGATCCGGTGGCCGATCTTGGCCGGGTAGGGATCGCCGTCGATGGTCAGCCACGGGGCGACCGCCTCCACCCGCTGCTTCGGGGTGCGGTTGTAGAGGATCTTCGAACCCTCGCCGATGGCCCCCGAGTAGAGGATCTGCGGCTCGCTGAAGGCCACCGCGTACGCGGCGCGGTTGAACGGGTTGGAGAGGCTGACGCCGCCCTTGCCGTCGAAGCTCGTCGTCTTCTGGCCCTTGCCCTCGGCCTCGTAGTCGAGCTCCTTCTGCGGACCGCCGACGATCGAGTACTGCTCGGTCTTCTCGCCGTAGTAGATCCGCTGCTCGTACGTGTTCTTGTCGAACTGGCCCCGGGTGGGCAGACCGGACTCGGTGAAGTCCGGGGAGCCCGTGGAGTCCACGCTGGTGCCCTTGGCCGCGATCATTCCGTAGCCGTGGGTGTAGGTGAAGTGGTCGTTGATCCAGTTGCGCTTGTCGATGCCGTTGAGGTTCAGCTCACGCAGACCGACGACCGTGTCCTGCTCCTTGCCGTCCTTGTCCGTGTAGCGGTCCACGTCCAGCGGTACGGCGAACTGGTAGTACTTGCGCTCCTGCTGGAGCTGCTGGAAGGCCGGGGTGACCACATTGGGGTCGATCAGGCGGTAGCTGGCCGCCGTGTCGGCGTCGGCGCGCAGCTTGGCGTTGTCCTCCGCCGCCGTCGTCCCCTGGTAGTCCCGCACCTCGGTGCGGTCGATGCCGTACGCCTTGCGCGTGGCGTCGATGTTCTTCTGGATGTACGGCGCTTCCTTGGCCTGCTCGTTCGGCTGGACCTGGAACTTCTGCACGATCGCCGGGTAGAGCCCGCCGATCAGGATGGCCGAGAGGACCATCAGGCCGAAGCCGATCACCGGGAGCTGCCAGGTGCGGCGCCACAGCGTCGCGAAGAAGAGCAGCGCGCAGATGACGGCGATGCAGAACAGGATCGTCTTCGCCGGGAGATAGGCGTTGGCGTCCACGTACCGCAGGCCGGTCCAGTTGCTGCTGGCCTTGAAGTCACTGGACTTCACCGCCAGGCCGTACCTGTCCAGCCAGTACGCCACGGCCTTCAGGGCGACGAAGACACCGAGCAGCACCGACAGGTGCCCGGTGGCGGCGCCGGTGGCCCGCGCGCCGGGGCTGGTGATCCGCAGGCCGCCGTAGAGGTAGTGCGTGAGGGCCGCGGCGATCAGGGAGAGCACGGTCGCCGCGAAGCCGAAGCCCACCAGGAACCGGTACCAGGGCAGGTCGAAGGCGTAGAACGACACGTCCAGGTGGAACTGGGGGTCCTTCTGCCCGAACGGCACTCCGTTGACCCACAGCAGCCAGGTGCGCCACTGCCCGGAGGCGGAGGCTCCGGCGATCAGGCCGACGAGCGCGGTGATGCCCAGGAGCAGCCACTTCTTGAACGGGGCGATGCCCATCCGGTAGCGGTCCAGGCTCTGCTGCTCCAGCGACATCGCGCTGAGCGGCGGCCGCAGCCGGTGCGCCAGCCAGATGTTGAGCCCGACGGCCACGGCCATCAGGACGCCGAAGAAGGAGAACAGGCCGATCTTGGTCCACAGGGTGGTGGTGAAGACGGACGAATAGTGCACCGAGCGGTACCAGAGCCAGTCCGTCCAGAACCCGGCGAACATGACGAAGGCCATGGCCAGTACGGCCAGGATGCCCAATGTCATGAGCAGGGTCCGGACCCGGCGGGACGGCCGGCCGACTCTGATCCGTGGCCCGGACGGGCCTCCGCCGCGGTCCGGCATCTGGAAAGCCAAGGTGCGCACCTCGAAGTTCGCTGTCGATTGAGCAGGCCCCGCGATCGTAGAGCCCACTCATGCAACTTACTGAGGCTTTACTCAGTTCCCGATTCCGGGGTGAAAGAGGGCAGGATGTTGCTCATGTCCAACGTTTCCCCCTCCGGCCCCCCGATGGCCGCGAGCCCCCTCACCCGCGCAGTGCTGGAAATCGACGAGTACGCCTCCGGCCTCGGCTGGGACCAGCCGGCCCGGCTGTTCGCCCTCGTCGACACCGCCAAGCTCCGTACCCAGGAGCCCGGGCTCGCCGCCCAGCTCGGCCTCGACCAGGGCGACGCGGCCGCCCCGCTGACCCCGATCGAACAGGACGAGATCCCGGCCGGCCAGGCCCTCGACGAGTTCCTGGGCACCATCGCCTGGCCGGACGCGGTGGTCGGCTGCGCGCTGACCGTGGAGCGCCTGATGCTGCCGCCGTCGGCCGAGGCGTCCGTGCCCGAGGGTCTGAGCGAGAAGCAGCTGGCGAAGTGGGTGGCCAAGCACCCCGACCGCCAGGAGGTGCGGATGACGGTCGCGGTGCTGCGCGACGGTGCCCGCGACTCGGCCGTACGGCTGCGCGAGAAGGACTCGCCGACCGAGGTGCTCACCGGCGCCGGGCTCGTCCCGGGCCTGGCCGAGGCGCTCGCCGCGACCTTCGCGGAGTAGCGGACCGCTACGCGCGGGGCGCGTCCACGCGCGCGTGGACGCGGCCGGTCACTTCGCCGAGCAGCTCGGCAGACCGGCCGTGTCCCCCTTGCGGAGCTTCTCCAGCGCCTTGGTGGCGTCGTCGATGGTGGAGACCTTCACCAGGGTGAGCCCGCTGGGGGTGTCCGAGGCGGCCGCCGCGCAGTTCTCGGCGGGCGTCAGGAAGTACCGGGCGCCCGCGCCGCGCGCGCCGATCAGCTTCATCTCGATGCCGCCGATCGGGCCGACCTTGCCCGCGTCGTCGATCGTCCCCGTACCGGCGATGAACTTGCCGCCGGTCAGATCTCCGGGGGTGAGCTTGTCGACGATGCCGAGGGCGAACATCAGGCCCGCGCTCGGGCCGCCGACGTCGGCGAGCTTGATGTCGATGGAGAACGGGAAGGTGTGGTCCGTCCCGGCCTGGATCCCGACGATCGCCCGGTCGCCGTCCTTGGCCTTCTCCGTGGTGATCGTGACGTTCTCGCCGCCCTCGGGCTCCTTGCCCGCCTTCTCCGCCGCGGCCGCCTCCTTGGCGGGGACGACGGAGAACACCACGTTCTGGCCGGGGCGGTGCTTGGTGACCAGCTTCGCCACGTCGGCCGGCTCCTTGACGGGCGAGCCGTCGACGGACCTGACCACGTCGCCCGCGTGCAGCTTGTTCTCGGCCGGGCTGCCCTTGACCACGGACGCCACGACGACCCGGGACTTCACCGGGATCTTCAGCTCGTTCAGGGCCGCGACCTTGGCGCTCTCCTGGGACTGGCTGAACTCCTCGGCGTTCTCCTGCGAGGACTGCTCCTCGGTCTTGCCGTCCGGGTAGAGCGTGTCGTGCGGCACGACCTTGTTGTCGTGGGCCAGCCAGCCGTAGACGGCCTCGACCAGGTTCATGTTGTAGTCCGCACCGGTGACCCTGACCGTCGTCATGTTGAGGTGGCCGGTCGTCGGGTACGTCTTGTGCCCGGAGATCTGCAGGACGGGCTCGCCGCGCGCCTCACCGAGCGTGTTCACCGTGGGGCCGGGCGACATCTCCGAGTAGGGCACTTTGATGAGGACGCCTGCGCAGAGCAGCGCGATCAGGATCAAGGTGGAGGCGAGCATCGTCGCGGTGCGGCGTGGCATGGAACGACAGTACGGGACGTGCCTGTCGGTGCACCGCCGGGGCCGGTCCGTACGGGGAGGGTGGACATCCGCGTACATCCGGGGGCGCGAGAGCCGCGCCGAAGGGGGTCAGGCGGGCTCGGTTCCGGCCTGGGACTTCTCCATGGCTTCTCGGAACCGGCTGTAACCGGCGAGTTCAGCGACGTCGCCGGACGTGCGATTGCGGGCGGCCCAGCGCGCCCATATCGCCGCGCCGACAGCAGCGAAAAGCGGAATCAGCAACCAGGTGAGCGCAGCCATTCCGTCCTCCCGTCCCCTAGATGAGCGACCGCAACTGACAGATCAGCAGATTAACCATCTGCGAGATCAACGCTCGCGGCAGGGGTGCGGTTACGCAAATCGGGGCGGATCCCCCCGACAGGGTTTCAGCCTCACCCCTCGGGCGGCCCGTTCACCCCTGGGGGGCGGCCCCCCGCGGTCAGCAGGCGCCCACCCATTCGTCCGTGCCGTCGGAGAAACGCTGGTGCTTCCAGATCGGGACCTCGTGTTTCAGGTCGTCGATCAGCTTGCGACAGGCCGCGAACGCCTCCCCGCGGTGCGGACAGGAGACCGCCACGACGACCGCCAGATCGCCCACACCCAGTTCGCCCACTCGGTGGACGGCCGCCAGCGCGCGGACCGGGAACTCGGCGACGACCTTGTCCGCCACTCGGCGCATCTCCGCCTCGGCCGTCGGATGGCACGAGTACCCGAGGGCCGATACGTCGGCACCGCCGTCGTGGTCGCGGACGGTGCCGACGAAGAGCGCGGTGCCGCCCGCCGAGGGGTCTCCCACGGCGCGGAACACCTCGTCCAGGGAGAGCGGGGTGTCACGGATCTCGAGCAGCCGGATCGGGTCGTCCGCCCCCTGCTCGCCGGGGTGGTCGTGAGGGGTCTGTGCCATGGCCCCATCGTGCCGTACCGCACGGACATCGCGGTATAGCTCTTTCACCCCGTCACCGGCGCCCCCCGTAGGAGGGTCCTACAGGCCCCGGCGCTTACGGGCCCGGCGGATCGCGGCGGCCGCTCCCAGCAGGGCGACCGTCGCTCCGGCGGCCCCGGCGGCCGTCGCGTCCTTCCGGCCCAGCCTGCGGCCCGCCACGGTGTGTCGCCCGGCGGCCTCATCCAGGAGCTCCGCGAGGACCTCCTCGTTGGTCCACTGCGGCCGCCAGCCCGCGTCGTGCAGCCGCCCGACGCTGACCACCCAGGGGTGCATCGTGTACGCCAGGTCGCCCGCCGGGGACGGGGTGAGCCCGATCCGGTGCAGCCGGGCGGCGGCGCCGAGCGCGACCGCGGAGGGCAGCTCCATGCGCCGGATGCCGCTGAGCTCCTCGACCTCCTCCTGTTCGAGCCAGCCGTCGCAGCCGACCGCGAACTCCCCGTCGACCTTCCCCAGCGCCGCGTACTCCAGAGCGCTGCACAGGTCCTCCACATGGCAGAACTGCCAGGTCGGACGCGATCCGGCGACCACCAGGAGGCGGGGCGACTCGAAGTACCGGGTGAGGGCGGTGTCAGTACCGCCCACCAGGACGGCGGGCCTTACCACCGTGACGTTGAGGCCGGGGTGGGCGCGCGGGGCGCGGCGGCCCAGCCGCTCGATCTCCAGGAGGTCGCCGACACCGGTCGCCTCGGCGGTGGCACGCAGCTCGGCGTCCTCGGAGAGGGGGATGTCGTTGTCGGGCAGCGCCCCGTAGACCATCGCCGAGGTGCACAGCACTACCCGGTGGACCCCGGCCGCCGCGGCGGCCGTGAGCACCGTCTGCGTGCCGCGTACGTTGTAGGCCGTGCGGGCGGCCGCGTCGGACTCCAGGTCGAGGTCGAGCGCCAGGTGGACGACGACGTCGGCGCCGCGCAGCTTCTCGGCGATCGCCGGGTCGCGGACGTCCAGGATGTGCCAGGTGGCCTCGGTCACCTCGCCCCGGCGCTCGTCGATGGCGATGACCTGCTTGATCTCCTCGGACGCGGCGAGCCGCGCCGTGAGGAGCGCGCCGATCCCGGCCGCGGCACCGGTGACCGCGACGACGGGACCCCGCGCTGCGGAGGGGGAAGGGTTTCGCGCTGCGCGAACCTGCGGATCTGGGGAACTCACCGGGCGTCTCCAGCGGTTGTCTTCAGTACGTACACGAATGACGCGTACGGACCAGGTGACGTCCATCCTGCCGCAGGCCGGGAGTCGGCGGAGCACCGAGCCCTTATCCGGCGCGGATGTCTACGCTGGTGGTGTTGGTCGGGCAGTCGCCGTCGGCAGGAGCCGGCGGCCCTAGGAGCCGAGGAAACCCGTGAGTGACAACCCATTCGGATTCGGCCTTCCGCCGGAGGAGCCGGAGAACGGCGACGAGGGCAAGGAGAAGGGCAAGGGCAACCAGGGCGGCCCGGCGAATCCGTTCGGGTTCGGCGGCGGGGCCGGTGGCGCGGACAACCCGTTCGCGGCGATGTTCGGTTCGCTGAACCCGAACGACCTGGGAGCCGCCTTCCAGCAGCTCGGCCAGATGCTCAGCTACGAGGGCGGTCCCGTGAACTGGGACATGGCCAAGCAGATCGCGCGTCAGACGGTCGCCCAGGGCACCGCAGACGGCAGCAAGGACGCGAGCGTCGGCCCGGCCGAGCGCGCCGCCGTCCAGGAGGCCGTGCGCCTGGCCGACCTGTGGCTGGACGGGGTGACGTCGCTGCCCTCGGGCGCGTCGACGGCCGTGGCGTGGAGCCGCGCGGAGTGGGTCGAGGCGACCCAGCCGGCCTGGAAGGAGCTCGTCGACCCGGTCGCCGAGCGTGTGGGCGCGGCCATGGGCGGGGTGCTGCCCGAGGAGATGCAGGCCATGGCGGGCCCGCTGATCGGCATGATGCGCTCCATGGGCGGCGCCATGTTCGGCCAGCAGATCGGGCAGGCCGTCGGCGTCCTCGCGGGCGAGGTCGTCGGCTCCAGCGACATCGGGCTGCCGCTCGGCCCGGCCGGCAAGGCCGCGCTGCTGCCGCTGAACATCGAGGCGTTCGGCAAGGACCTGGGCGTCCCGAAGGACGAGATCAGGCTCTACCTGGCGCTGCGCGAGGCAGCCCACCACCGCCTCTTCGCCCATGTGCCGTGGCTGCGCTCGCACCTGTTCGGCGCGGTCGAGGGCTACGCGCGCGGGATCAAGGTCGACACGGCGAAGCTGGAGGACGCGGTCGGCCAGCTCGACGTGTCCAACCCCGAGCAGCTCCAGGAAGCGCTTCAGCAGGGCATGTTCCAGCCGGAGGACACCCCGGAGCAGAAGGCCGCCCTGGCCCGTCTGGAGACGGCGCTCGCGCTGGTCGAAGGCTGGGTGGACGCGGTGGTGCACGAGGCCGCCAAGCCGCGTCTGACCTCGGCGGACGCCCTGCGCGAGACCCTGCGCAGGCGCCGCGCGAGCGGCGGTCCCGCCGAGCAGACCTTCGCCACCCTGATCGGCCTCCAGCTGCGCCCGCGCCGGCTGCGCGACGCCTCGCGCCTGTGGGCCTCGCTCACGGACGCGCGCGGGGTCGACGGCCGCGACGGCCTGTGGGAGCACCCGGACATGCTGCCGACCGCCTCCGACCTGGACGACCCGGACGGCTTCGTCCACCGCGAGCAGCTGGACTTCTCGGAGCTCGACAAGATGCTCGGCGAGGCCGCCTCCCGCAAGGACGAGCCCCAGGACGGCCCCGCGGCCAAGGGCGACGAGGACAAGGACGACGACGGCAAGTGAGTCTGCACGAAGACGCGGTCCTCGTACTGAAGGCGTACGAGGACCAGCCCGAGCTGCGCCGGGCCTACCTCGACCATCTCTCGGCGCACCCGGACGGGATGTGGAAGGCCTGCGAGGCCGGCCACCTCACGGCGAGCGCGCTGGTGATCGCCCCGGAGCGCGGCCAGGTGCTGCTGACGCTGCACCGCAAGCTGAACATGTGGCTCCAGATGGGCGGGCACTGCGAGCCGCAGGACACCTCGCTGACGGCGGCGGCCCTGCGCGAGGCCGCCGAGGAGTCCGGTGTGGCCGGTCTCACACTGCTGCCGGGCGGGCCCGTCCGGCTCGACCGGCACCCGATCCCCTCGCCGTGCAATTGGCACCTGGACGTGCAGTACGCGGCGCTGGCCCCGGCCGGAGCGGTCGAGGCGATCAGTGACGAGTCGCTGGACCTGCGCTGGTTCGACTACGACGAGGTGGCCCGGGTCGCCGACGACTCGGTGGTGCGGCTGCTGGAGGGCGCGCGGGCCCGTCTGTGACGGGCTGACGGCCCGGCCGGCCGGGAACGAGAGGAACGGGTAAGGGGCGGTCGCCCATGGCGGCCGCCCCTTACCGATGACCGATGACCGACGCCCGGTCAGCTCCAGGCGTTGCCCTGGTTCTGCGCGTGGGCGCCCTGCTGGCCCACGCCGTACTGGGCCCGCAGGCCCTGGCCGATCACCGCGTTCTGCGGCGGCAGCACCTCGCTGGGCTGCACCAGCGCGAAGCCCTGGCCGAGGAAGCTGAGCTCCCAGCCCTCACCCGTGTTGCCGCGGCGCCGCCACACCCCCGTGGAGTGCGTCTGCGCCTGCATCTGCACCCGCAGCGAGGTGGACCAGGCCACGATCGCGTCCGCGTCGGCGTTGACGTACTTGTCCGGGGTGACCTGGAGCATCAGCGGCTGTCCCGAGGTCATCAGGACGACCTTGCCGGTGCCGGTGATGTGGAGCTGGAACTTGCCGGTGCCGGAGATGCCGTACTGACTGTCCACGGCGACGACCTCGTAGTGCAGCGAGGAGTCCATCGCCAGGACGTAGCCGCTGTCCACGGTCAGCCCGTCCCGGTCCACGTCCACCACGTGGACGTACTGCGCGAGGTTGGCGAGGTAGACGGTTCCCTGGCCCGAGACACGCATCAGGTCCAGGCCCTCGCCGGTGCGGACACGGGCGTTCTGGTTGCCGCGCGACTGGTACTCGCCGTCGAACTCCATCAGCCCCTGGTAGGCGACCATCGAGCCCTTGCGGGCGAGGATGTCGTCGTGGCCGGTGAGCACCACGCGCAGCAGCTGTGCGTTCTGCGCGCTGTAGCGCTCCGGGGACTGCTGCTCGGTGTAGCTGAAAAGCGGGCTCTGCATGGTGTTCTCGCTCCCCCTCAGCCCCGGGCCCGCAGGCGGTCGGTGCTGTCCTCACTCGGCTGTACGACGACGATCCCCTGGCCCGAGAAGGCCATCTGGTACGCCTCTCCGCTGCCCCGGCCGATCAGCGAGGACGCCTTGAAGCTGCGCTTGCCCTTCACCTTGAGGTTCGGGGACCACGCCACCAGGGCGTCCGGGTCGACGTACGTCTCGTCCTCGCCGCTTCCGCAGTCGACGACGACCGGCGTGCCGCGGGAGGTCAGGGCGACCCAGCCGGTGCCGGTGATCTTCACGTTGAACAGGCCCTGGCCGGCGAACTTGGCGAGGCCCTTGACCCGTTCGACGCCCCACTGGAGGCTCGCGTCGAAGGCGAGCACATTGGTGCCGTTGACGGACAGCGCGTCGTTGTTGAGCTGGACGACGACCACATTGGCTCCGTAGTCGGCGAGGTAGAGCAGTCCGTCGCCGGTGCACTTCATCAGCGGGGCGCCCTCGCCGGTGATCCAGTCACGGGCGATCTGGCGCACGGCCGGCGGGTTCGGCTCGTACTGGATGAAGCCCTCGTAGGCGACCATCGAGCCCACGCGCGCGAAGAGGTCCTGCCCGGTGGCCATGGCCACCTTGAGCATGGCGCTGCCGTGGTTCTCCATCCGGGCGGTGACGGGGGCGGGGGCGTAGCCCGCGAGCTGCTGGTTCATGGTCCCGGCTCCCTCAGACCTCGTACGGCTGGACGACGATGAAGTTCCCGGGCGCGCCGCGGAACTGCAGGTTGACGGACTCGCCGCTGTGGCCGGGGTAGGCGTTGCGGCGCAGCCTGACCTGGCTGGAGACGATCACCTGCGAGGCCGACGACCAGGCCACGATCGCGTCGCTGTCCGCGAACGTGGTCGGGGTGACCGGCAGCACGACCGGGGCGCCGTGGGTCATCACCACGAGCGTGCCGGTGCCCTGGAACTGCATGGTGAACAGCGCGCCGCCGGGGATGCCGTGGCCCTCGATGCGACGCACCTCGTACTGAAGTGACTCGTCGAACGCCAGGACGTGCTCGGCGGAGACGCAGATGCCGTCGCCCTGGAGTTCGATGGGGTGCAGATGGGCGCTGTTCTCGGCGAGGAAGACCTGGCCGCGGCCGCTGCAGCGCATCAGCTGCATCTCCTGGCCGGTCGCGTTGCCGACGATCCGGCCGGCGAACCCGGCGCCCTTGTAGCCGAAGTCGACCTTGCCCTGGTACATCACCATGCTGCCCTGACGGGCCAGCACCGGGGAACCGCCGGCACCGAGGTCGACCCGGACGAGCTGCTTGTTCTGCGGGGTCCAGCGCTGCCCGGTGGGCAGCTCGCGGTACTGCTGGATGGCACCCGCGAGCCCGCCGCCGGACTGCGGCATCCCTTGCGGCGGCATCCCCTGGGGAAGCCCGGGCTGCTGACCGTAGGGAGCGGGCTGCCCGTACGGCGCCGGCTGTCCGTAGGGCGCGGGGCCTCCGTACGGGGAGGGCGCGCCGGGCGGCGGGACCTGGCCCGGGTACTGGCCGGGGACCTGGCCGTACGAGGGCTGCTGGGGCGGCTGCCCGTACGGCGGCGCAGGGGCGGCCGGGGGCGGCACGGTGCCCGGCGGCATGCTCAGGGGCGCGGCGAGGGTCGGCGCCGCGTGGATCTGCGGGCTGGGCGCGGGGGCCGGCGGCGGGGTGGATCCGGGCGGCGGCGGCGCGTAGTGCTGCGCGGGGGCCGGGGCCGGGGCTTGGAAGTGGGGGGCCGGCTGCGGCGGATGGGGCTGCTGCGGTGTCCCCGGCGCGCCGAACCCGGGCGCGGGGGCGGTCTGCGCGGGCGGGGCGAAGCCCGGGGCGGCGCCCTGCGGCTGCTGCGCCTGCTGCGGCTGCGCGGGCTCCTCCTCGGCGACCTCGCCGCCGAAGTTCTTCAGCAGCGCCTCCAGGCCACCGTCGAAGCCCTGGCCGACGGCCGCGAAACGCCAGACGTCCTTCAGGTAGAAGTCGCCCAGCATCACCGCGCGCTCGGTGCTGAACTCGGCGCCGGTGAAGGAGTATCTGACGACCTCCTCGCCACCGGCGACGACTCTGATGTACCCGGGGCCGATCTGCGACATCTGGCCCGCGCCGTCGATCGTCGCGGTGAACGACAGCTTGTGGATGTGGGCGGGGAGGCGGTCCAGGGTGACGCGGAACGACTCGGTGTCACCGGCCTGGGCGCCCAGCAGCTGGACGGACTCCTCGGGCGACTTGGGCTGGTTGAAGAAGATGAAGTACCGGTCGTCGGACAGCTGCTCGTTGGCGTCGAGGCCGAAGCAGCTGATGTCGAAGGACAGCCCGGGGGCGCCGATCTGCACGCCTACATACAGATCCGTCCCCGGTGTCAGGTCACTGATCTTGGCCTTGTGGCCGCGTTGGAATTCCCTGGCCATGCGTAACGACCGTCCCCCATCCCGAGTGTGATTGGTCGCGCCAGGCTAACGGCTGCCTGCGACAATCACCCAAGCCGGGAAGCACCGGTACGCATTCGGTACACGATCGCCGAGATCACTCCCCGCGAGCGGCGGGCAGATGCGGCAGCCGCTCCGCGGCCACCACCCCTTCGAGGTATCCCCGCGCGCGTTCCGTACGGGGATAGGCCTCCAGCAGCCGCCAGAAGCGCGGTCCGTGGCCCGGCACCAGCAGGTGCGCCAGCTCGTGGACCAGGACGTAGTCCACGACGTACTCGGGCATGCCCTGGAGCCGGTGCGAGAGCCGGATACTGCCCTCGGCCGGGGTGCACGAGCCCCAGCGGGTGTTCTGGTTGGTCACCCAGCGCACCGAGGCGGGACGCGCGCGGCCCTCGAAGTACAGGTCGGACAGGCGCTCGGCACGCTCGGTGAGCTCCGCGTCGCCCAGCATCCGCTTGCTCTCCTGGGCGGCGAGCTTGTCGAGCATCACGCTCACCCAGCGCTGCTCCTCGGCCTCGGACATCCGGGCCGGGATCAGCACGATGGTGCGGTCGCCCTCGCGGTAGGCGCTGACCGTCCTGCTGCGCCGGGCGCTTCTGCGCACCTCGACCGCGCTCGTCGCATGACCGCGGGGCGGCGGACTTGTCGGACTGCGGGGCGGGCTTCCGGCACTCTGCAGTGGGTCGGCGGGCACGCCCCGACGTTACCCGCTGTCAGTGGGGGAAGTCCCGCCTCCGGAAGGGTTCGCCCATGATCCATTCGGCGCTTGCACCATTAGTACGACTAACGCCCGCGCCTGTGGACAACTTTCCGCACGCGTCCGCCGCACCGGGCATTCTGGCAACGGATCGCAGGACGGGACGTGACCGGGCGGGCGGCGACCACATGGCCCGCGCCCGGCCGCGCACACGCGGAACGACGGGGGATCGACATGCATCCGATGGACGCCCACCCCATGCTGAAACCGGCGCTGCGCCGGGCATGGCGGGACCGGCAGACCGTGCAGTTCGGGGTGACTCCGGCACGGGCCGTGGTGCTCTCGCCGGTGGACACGGCGACCGGGAGCTTCCTGGAGCTCCTGGACGGCACCCGCGGCCTGCCGCTGCTGTACGAGGAGGCGCGGGCGGTGGGCCTCTCGCCCGGCCAAGTGGACGCCCTGGTGCGGAGGTTGACCGAGGCCGGGGTGGTCGACGACGCCACGGCAGGCGGCCCCGCCGCGCGGGCTTCGCGGGGGCGGACCGAGGCGTCCGACCGGACCAGGCCCGACCTGGCCTCGCTCTGCCTGGTCCACCCCGAACCGGGCGCCGGCGCCCGGCGCTTGGCGGCCCGCCGGTCCCTGCGGGTGCAGGTGCGGGGCGCCGGGCGGGTCGGCGCGACGATCGCCTCGGTGCTGGCCGCGTCGGGGGTCGGGCGGGTGGAGGTGCTGGACGGCGGGACGGTGCGGCCCTGGGACGTGGCGCCCGGCGGGCTGCCCGGCCGGGCCGTCGGTGAGCGCCGGGGCCCGGCGGCCCGGCAGCTCGTCCGGGGCGCGGCCCCGGCCCGTCCGCCCCGGGCGGGCGAGGCCGACGAGCCGACAGGGCTGTCACTGATCGTGGTGGCCCCCCGGGACGGCCTCGATGTGTACGCGCCGGATCCGGTGACCGGCGCCGAGTGGGTGGCGGCGGGCGTCCCGCATCTGTACGCGGGAGTCCTGGAGACCACCGGGCTGGTGGGGCCGCTGGTCCTGCCCGGCGGCACCGGGTGCGCGGGCTGTCTGGCGCTGGAGCGGGCCGAGCGCGATCCCGGCTGGCCCCGGATGCTGGCGCAGTGGCGTTCGGGCCGCCGCCGGGTCGCGGTCCCCGCCTGTGACCTCTCGCTCGCGACCGCCGTGGCGGGCCTGGCCGCGGCGCACGCGCTGGCCTTCCTCGACGGCGACCTCCCGGCGAGCACGGGCACGCGGTGGGAGGCGTCACTGCCCACGCTCGACTGGCGGCCGCGGCGTCTGGCGGCCCGGCTCGACTGTCCCTGCGGCGCCGCCGGCGACAGTGAGAGGGAGGACACCTCCGGGGGCGCCCGGACGCAGGACACAATGGCCCCGGTATCCGCTGTCGACGACGCACTGCCGCGAGGCGCGCGGCACGGCCGGCTGGGAATTGGAGGGGCGCATGTCTGATCTTCCCCGGAAGGCGGTCACCCGGACCGCCAAGTTGGCCGCGCTGCCACTTGGTTTCGCCGGACGTGCCACCTGGGGCCTGGGCAAGCGGATCGGCGGCAAGTCCGCCGAGATCGTGGGCCGCGAGCTCCAGCAGCGCACCGCCGAGCAGCTCTTCAAGGTCCTGGGGGAACTCAAGGGCGGGGCTATGAAGTTCGGGCAGGCCATGTCCGTCTTCGAGTCGGCGCTGCCCGAGGAGGTCGCCGGGCCCTACCGGGCCGCGCTGACCAAGCTCCAGGAGGCGGCCCCGCCCATGCCGACCCGGACCGTGCACACGGTGCTCGCGGAGCGGCTCGGCGAGGAGTGGCGCGAGCTGTTCCTTGAGTTCGACGAGAAGCCCGCCGCCGCGGCCTCCATCGGGCAGGTGCACCGGGCCGTCTGGCACGACGGACGCGACGTGGCGGTCAAGGTGCAGTACCCGGGCGCCGGGGAGGCGCTGCTCTCCGATCTGACGCAGCTCAGCCGGTTCGCGCGGCTGCTCGGGCCGCTGATCCCCGGTATGGACATCAAGCCGCTCATCTCGGAGCTGCGCGACCGGGTCTCGGAGGAGCTGGACTACGAGCTGGAGGCACGGGCCCAGCGGGCGCACGCGGCGGAGTTCGCCGACGACCCCGATGTGGTGGTGCCCGATGTGGTGCACCAGCGCGACCAGGTCCTGGTGACCGAGTGGATCGACGGCACCCCGCTGTCCGAGGTGATCACGGACGGTACGGAGGAGCAGCGCGACCGGGCCGGCCAGCTGCTGGCGCGGTTCCTCTTCTCGGGTCCGGCGCGGACCGGGCTGCTGCACGCGGATCCCCATCCGGGCAACTTCCGGCTGCTGCCGCCGGAGAAGGAGGACGGCCCCTGGCGCCTCGGCGTGCTGGACTTCGGGACGGTGGACCGGCTGCCGGGCGGGCTGCCCCGCACGATCGGCGAATCGCTGCGGATGACGCTCGACGGCAACGCGGAAGCGGTCTACGCGCTGCTGTGCGAGGAGGGCTTCGTGAAGGAGACCATAGACCTCGACCCGGATGCCGTCCTGGACTATCTGCTGCCGATCATCGAGCCCGCGCAGGCGGAGGAGTTCACCTTCACGCGCGCCTGGATGCGCGGGCAGGCGGCGCGGATAGCGGACCCGCGCTCCCCCGCGCACCAGTTGGGCAAGCAGCTCAACCTGCCGCCCGCGTATCTGCTGATACACCGGGTGACGCTCTCCACCATCGGGGTGCTGTGCCAGCTGGCCGCGACGGTCCGGCTGCGGGACGAGCTGGAGCGGTGGGTGCCCGGGTTCCTGCCCGGGGACGAGGAGCCCGTCGGGCCGGGAACGCCGGCTGCCATGGAGCCCGGGGAGACCCTGGGGGCCGAGGAGCCGGAGAACGAGGTGGACGAGCAGCCCGCGGGGGCGTGAGGCCAGGGGTGGTGGGGCGGGGGGGGCGGGGGACGGGGGGGCGGCCCCCCCCGCCGGTCACCACCACACGGAGTCGAGTCTGCTCTCGATCGCCCGGATGTTGGCGCGCGCACAGGCGTCGCAGAAGTAGAGACGGTGGCCGTTCTCCACGGAGTAGGTCCACGTGGGCGGAGTGCTCTCGGCGGGGGTGCCGCAGCGCGAGCACACAACGGTCTCGGCAGTCGGCTGAGTCGGGTCGTCCATTTCGTGACGATACCGCCACGGCCGGGGGTTGCGGGCACAACGCACCGCGGGGGCCGGTCCGTTCGGACCGGCCCCCGGGGGGGGCTGATTCGTCACTTCACACGCGGTCTGGCGGTGCGGTCGTCACTGCATGACGGCCATGGCCAGGGCGCGGCGGGCACGCATCGACACGCGCTCGGCGCGGCGCTGCATCCGCCGGGCGGCGATCAGGCGCATGGCCTGCCGCTCGGCCTCGGCCTCGCGCATGCGCTCGTGCATATGGGCACGGGCGAGGGCTTCTGGCATGAGTTGCATTTCGAGGGTCCTGTTCTGACGCGAGGCGTTCGCGCCGGTGGTGGTGAAGTCTGGGGTCGCGGAGCCCTTGGGCTCGCTGGTGGACGTCGTCATCGGGGCCTGCTTCTGGGGGTCGTTCGTGAGGGGGCGGTCGATGGTTCCCGGGCGGTTCATGCGGAGACCGGGTTCTTGCGCGGGCGGCCGCGGGGCCGCTTGCGGGCCACGACCACGCCCTGGACGAAGAGCTCGCCGCCCCAGACGCCCCACGGCTCGCGCCGCTCCTTGGCTCCGGCGAGGCAGGCCTCGACCAGCGGGCAGGTACGGCAGAGGGACTTGGCGTACTCGACATCGGCCGGGGACTCGGCGAAGAAGACCTCCGGGTCGTACGAGCGGCAGGGGACGGGTACGCCGAGGTTCTCGATGGCGTCGTCGAGCGCGGTGAGCGCGGTGAGGGGAGTCAAGGCGGGGTCCTCCGTGAGACCGGGCGGGGGGATCGTCTGGGCGGGCGGTACGGACGGGGCGTGCGCTTCGAGTTGCACGGTGTTTTCTTCCTCGTCTTGTTGTCGGTCCGGCCGGTCGGCCGGGTTTCGGCTGGTACCGAGACCCTCGCGCTGTTCTCCCTGTTCAGGGCAAACAGAAGGGCCGCGGATCCCTGGTGGGGTTCCGCGGCCCTGAAGGCGCCTGCCTGATCCTGGATCAGGCTGGATCGCTCCAGGGTTCGAGCCCACGGAAGGCCCACATGGTGTGGTGCTGCGTCGTCTGCTTCTCGGCTCCGGCACCGGCAGCCGCAAAGGCATAGGCCTGGGCCTGTCCCTTCGCCACCACTGCTTCCGGTGCCTGGGTCGGTCGCTCATTGCCGGTCCGCACGGGGAAGCTCGCCAGGGAGGACGGAATGACGACCGAGAGGCCGAGCAGACCGGAGACACCGGTGGACAGACCGGTGCCCTGGAACGAGGAGCCGAGCGGGCAGGTGGCGACGACCGAGCGATCGGTCATTTTGGTGGTGCTGATGCTGGTGAAGTTCATGAAGCTGGTCACTGGTCTCGCCTCCTCTCGGCGTCTCGGGGAGCTGGGGCCCGGGGGCCCTGATCCCATGCGTATTCGGATAAGTACAGCAAGTAGAGCACGGACGCAGGGCCTCTGAGAAGCCGCTGTTTCCGTGGTTAAGAACCTATGGGGCTTCCCCGGGCGGGCGCAAACTATTTTTCCCACGAGTTTTCACGACGGCCCGTCCTCGCTCCCACCAACCTCTTGACCAGCGCAGATGGCCAGGACATCGGCGCCGAAGCGGTCCAGCTTGCGGGCGCCGACGCCCGAGATCACCGCGAGCTCGCCGCCGCTGGACGGCACGGCCTCCGCGATCGCCATCAGGGTCTTGTCGGTGAAGACGCAGTAGGGCGGCTGCCCGAGCAGGCTCGCCTGCCCCGCCCGCCAGTCGCGCAGGCGCTCATACAGACCCTCGTCCATGTCGGAGGGGCAGTCCTCGCAGCGCATCAGCTTCATCTCGCCGGCCTCGGTGAGCGTCTTGCCGCACACCCGGCACAGGACCGGGCCGCGCCGGGTGCGTCTGCGGGCGGCGCCGCGCTCGACCCCGCCGGCGGAGGCCGCCGGGGCGGAGCGGGCGCCGACGGCGGCGGAGCCGGGCCGCAGGCCGTTCAGGAAGCGGCTGGGCCTGCGCGACGGCCGGCCTCCGGGAGAGCGGGAGAGCGACCACGACAGGGCCAGGTGCGCCCGGGCCCGGGTGACGCCCACGTACAGCAGGCGGCGCTCCTCCTCGACCTGTTCGTCGGTCTTCGCATATGTGATCGGCATCATGCCTTCGGTGAGGCCGACCAGGAAGACGGCGTCCCACTCCAGGCCCTTCGCCGCGTGCAGCGAGGCGAGGGTGACGCCCTCGACCGTCGGCGCGTGCTGCGCCGCCGCGCGCTCGTCGAGCTCGGCCACGAGGTCGGAGAGCGTCGCTTTGGCCTTGGCACGCGCGAAGTCCTCCGCCAGCCGGACCAGCGCCGCCAGCGACTCCCAGCGGTCGCGGACCGCGCCGGAGCCCGCCGGGGGCGCGTCGGTCCAGCCCTTGGTGCCGAGGACGGCCCGCACCTGGGACGGCAGGTCCACGGCGTCGTCGAGGAGGGAGTCGTTGCCCCCCGCCCGGGCCGCGCCGCGCAGGGCGACACCGGCCTCCCTGACCTCGGGCCGCTCGAAGAAGCGCTCGGCGCCGCGCAGCTGGTAGGGCACGCCCGCGTCCGCGAGGGCCTGCTCGTAGATCTCCGACTGGGCGTTGATCCGGTAGAGCACGGCGATCTCGCCGGCCGAGACCCCGGAGGCGATGAGGTCGCGGATGCGGCGGGCGACGCCCTCGGCCTCGGCGGGCTCGTCCCCGTACTCCGTGTAGAGCGGCTCGGGGCCCGGCTCGCGCTGGGAGACCAGTTCCAGGCGGTGCTCGGCGGCCCGGCCGCGCGCCTGGGCGAGCAGGCCGTTGGCGAGGTGCACCACCTGGGGGGTCGACCGGTAGTCCCGGACCAGCTTGACGACCGTCGCGTGCGGATGGCGGGTGCGGAAGTTCAGCAGGTGGTCGGGGGTGGCGCCGGTGAACGAGTAGATCGTCTGGCTGGCGTCGCCCACGACACAGAGGTTGTCCCGGTCGCCGAGCCACAGCTCCAGCAGGCGCTGCTGGAGGGGGCTGACGTCCTGGTACTCGTCGACCACGAAGTGCTGGTACTGGGCGCGGATCTGCTCGGCGATGTCGTGCCGGTCCTGGAGGACGCCCACGGTGAGCAGCAGCACGTCCTCGAAGTCGATCATTCCCCGGTCGCGCTTGAGCTCCTCGTACGTCCCGTAGATCTGGGAGATCTCCGCCGGGTCGCGCGGGGCGTCGCGCAGGGACTTGGCGACCGCGGCCGGGTAGTCGGCGGGGACGGTCTGGGTGACCTTCGCCCACTCGATCTCGCTCGTGACGTCCCGCAGCTCGCCCCGGTCCAGCCTGAGCCGGCAGCGCGCTCCCGCCTCCGCGACCAGCTGGACCTTGCGCTCGACCAGGCGGGGCAGCTCCCCGCCGACCGCCTTGGGCCAGAAGTACTGGAGCTGGCGCAGGGCGGCCGAGTGGAAGGTGCGGGCCTGGACGCCGCCGGCGCCGAGCTGGCGCAGCCGGCCCCGCATCTCGCCCGCGGCGCGGTTGGTGAACGTGACGGCCAGCACACTGCTCGGTTGCAGGATCCCGGCCCGCACCCCGTACGCGATCCGGTGGGTGATCGCGCGGGTCTTGCCCGTCCCCGCGCCGGCCAGCACGCACACCGGCCCGTGCAGGGCCGTCGCGACCTCGCGCTGCTCGGGGTCGAGGCCGTCGAGCACCGCGTCCGCCGACTCGGGGACCTGGGGGAAGAGAGAGGAGTGCGTTGCTGATGTCACCCCGCCATGCTGCCAGGTCGGAGGAGGCCCACGGGACGCGTTGTCCACAGGGGGCGGCATTAGTCGTACCGGCTCGGGAATGGTGACGCCGTCGCGTACGTTCCATCCCGTGGCGTTCACCCGCCAGGCCGAACAGCCGAGCCACCAGCCGCACCGAGCAATCGGGCCGAACATGAGGAGTGCGAGAGCATGCCGGGCACTGTGACGATGTACAGCACCACGTGGTGCGGCTACTGCCGCCGGCTGAAGAGCCAGATGGACCGCGAGGGCATCACGTACAACGAGATCAACATCGAGCAGGACCCGGAGTCGGCGGCCTTCGTCGAGAAGGCCAACGGGGGCAACCAGACGGTTCCGACCGTGCTCTTCCCCGACGGCTCGACCCTCACGAACCCCTCGCTCGCCCAGGTCAAGCAGAAGATCGGCGTCTGAGCCGCGGGCGCTTGTCCGCCACGCGCGCGTAGCGAGGCCCCCACCGCCGAGGTGGGGGCCTTTCGCGTGCCCGGGGCCGTGGCTCCGGGCCGGGGCTCAGTGCGTGGGGCGGGGCAGCGGCTTGCCGTACCAGAGCTCGATGAGACGGGCCGCGATGGAGATGCCGTAGGGCGGCAGGACCTCGCCGGACTCGAAGGCGGCGCGCAGGTCCTCGCGGGAGAACCAGCGGGCCTCGTGGATCTCCTCGCCGTCCACGTTGATCTCGGACGAGGTGGCGTGCGCCATGAAGCCGAGCATCAGGCTGGAGGGGAAGGGCCAGGGCTGGCTGGCGACGTACTCGACCTCGCCGACCGTGACGCCCGCCTCCTCGAAGACCTCGCGGCGCACCGACTGCTCGATGGACTCGCCCGGTTCGACGAAGCCCGCCAGCGTCGAGAAGCGGCCCTCCGGCCAGTGCACCTGGCGGCCGAGCAGCGCGCGGTCCTGCTCGTCCGTGACCAGCATGATCACGGCCGGGTCGGTGCGCGGGTAGTGCTCGGCGCCGCACGCCTGGCAGCGGCGGATGTGGCCGGCGGCGGCGATGACCGTGCGCTCGCCGCAGCGGGAGCAGAAGCGGTGCAGCCGCTGCCAGTTCTCCAGGGCGACCGCGTGGACCATCAGGCCCGTGTCCCGGGGCGACAGGAGCAGTCCGGCCTCGCGCAGGCCCGCCGCGCGCGCGGACTGGTCCATACGGCCCGGCAGGGAGTCCTTCTGGAGCGCGAAGTAGCTGACGCCGTCGTCGTCGGTGCCCAGGAAGTAGCGGTGGGTCTCGGTGACGGGGGCCTCGAAGGCCGGGGTCATCACCAGTTCCGTACGGCCGTCGGCGGTGTCGTCGATCAGGACCTGTCCGCCGGAGACCACGAAGACCCTGGTCGTCGGGTGGCTCCAGGCGGCCGCCAGCCAGGCCTCGTCCAGGCGGTGGTGGGCCGCGCGGTCGATGCCGCTGGCCTCGGTGAGGCTGATGGGCGTGGTGAGGCCGATCGGCCGGTCCGCGGCGGCGTCACTGCTGGTGGTGCTGGTGGTGCTCACAGGTGCTTCCAACTCCCCCGGGTGGATGGGTTCAGCGGTGTTCGTTCGGCGGTGGCGGCGCGGGGCGCGCGGCCGCTCACAGCCGTACGGCGGCGAGGTCGCCCCACAGGTGGGCGGTGGTCTCGACGCCCTTGAGGAGGAGGTCGACCTCGACCTTCTCGTTGGGCGCGTGCCAGCCGTCGGACGGGACGGAGATCCCCAGAAAGAGCACCGGGGCGCCGAGCACGTCCTGGAGGTCGGCGGCCGGGCCCGAGCCGCCCTCGCGCGTGAAGCGGACCTTCTGGCCGAAGGCGCGCTCCATGGAGCGCACGACCGACCGCAGCGCCGGGTGGTCCAGCGGCGTCAGACAGGGGCGGGTGCCGGCGCTGAAGACGGTCTCGTGCCGGATGCCGTCCGGGATCCGGGTGGCGACCCACTCCGTGACGAGCTTCTCGATCCGGTCCGGGTCCTGTCCGGCGACCAGCCGGAACGACAGCTTCACCATCGCCGAGGAAGGGACGACCGTCTTGCCGCCCGGGCCCTGGTAGCCCCCGCCGATGCCGTTGACCTCGGCGGTCGGCCGGGCCCAGACGCGCTCCAGGGTCGAGTATCCGGCCTCGCCGTGGGCGGCGCGGGACTTGGCTGTACGCAGCCACTCGGCCTCGTCGAAGGGCAGCTCGGCCACGAGTTCGCGCTCGGCGTCCGTGAGCTCGGCGACACCGTCGTAGAAGCCGGGCACGGCGATCCGCTCGTCGGCGTCGTGGAGCGCCGCGACCAGCCGGGCGGCGGCGGTGGCGGGGTTGGGCACGGCGCCGCCGAAGGAGCCGGAGTGGATGTCCTGGTCCGGTCCGTACAGCCGGATCTCGCACTCGGCGAGGCCGCGCATGCCCGTGCACACCGTGGGCGTCGTCTCCGACCACATACCGGTGTCGGAGACGATCACGGCGTCGGCGGCGAACCGGTCGGCGTGCGCCTCGACGAGGGCGCGGAAGTGCGGCGAGCCGGACTCCTCCTCGCCCTCGACCAGGAGCTTCAGGTTGACCGCGGGGGCGGTGCGGCCGGTGGCGGCGAGGTGGGCCCGTACGCCCAGGGTGTGGAAGAACACCTGGCCCTTGTCGTCGGCCGCGCCCCGTCCGTACAGCCGTCCGTCGCGCAGCTCGGGCTCGAACGGCTCGGTGTGCCAGCCGTCCTCGCGCGCGGCGGGCTGCACGTCGTGGTGGCCGTAGACCAGGACGGTGGGAGCCTCCGGGTCGCCGGAGGGCCACTCCGCGTAGACGGCCGGGGCGCCGGGGGTCGCGAGGACCTCGGTGACCGGGAAGCCGGTCTCGCGAAGCTTGGCGGCCAGCCACTCGGCGCTGCGCCGTACGTCGCCGTCGTGCTCGGGCTGGGCCGACACGGACGGGATCCGCAGCCACTCGGCGAGGTCGTCGAGGAAGGCGGCGCGGTGCTGCTCGATGTACGCGCGCACCGCGTCGTCGGCTGCGGTGTGGACGGCGCTGTCCGGGGTCTCGCTCATGTCATGGAGCCTATCCGGCCGCCGGTGGTGGCTCGTCCGCCGGTGTCCCGGCCGGGCCCCTCCCGCGCGCGAGGGCGGCCTCCTGGCGCGCGTGGCCGCTCCCCGCCCCGCCGCGGCCCTCGCCCAGCAGGATGCGCTCCAGTTCGGCGCGGCCCGGGAGGCGGGCGGGACGGACGGTCTCCCCGGTGCGTACGTAGAGGAAAGCGGCGGTGACCGACTCCAGGGGAATGCCGTGCTGCTCGGCCCAGGCGAGGCGGTAGACGGCGAGCTGGAGCGGGTCGCCGGTGGCGCCGCGGCCGGTCTTCCAGTCGACGATCTCGTACGTGTCCGGCCGCTCGCCCCGGTACACCGCGTCGATACGGCCGCGGACCACCCGGCCCGCCAGCGTGACCTGGACCGGCGCTTCGGTGCGGAGCGGGGTGCGCCGGGCGTACGGGGAGCGCTCGAAGGCTTCCTTGAGGGCCGCGAGGTCGCGTTCGTCGGCGATGTCCGCGTCGCGCTCGTCGCCGCCGGGGACCTCCTCGGGGCCGAGCATGGGCAGCGGCAGCTCCTCGAAGCGGGACTCCACCCAGGCGTGGAAGCGGGTGCCGCGGCGGGCGGCGGGCTGCGGCGGCCTGGGCATCGGGCGGGCGAGCTCCTGGGCGAAGCCGTCCGGGTCCGCCGCGAGCCGCAGCAGGTCCGAGGCGGTGAGCGAGGCGGGCACCGGCACCTCGTGGCTGGTGGCGCGGGCGCGGCGCAGCTCGGTGGTGAGGGTCTCCAGGTCGCGGTCCCAGGAGGCGATGGCCCGGCGCTCCTCGGGGGTGAGGAGACGGTGGTCGCGGGAGTCAGCGTCGGGGCGGGTGTGCTGGACGGGGACGTCGGGGTGGGGGCGAGGGGATGCGGCGTTGTCCGCCGGGCCGTCCACCGGGGCCGGGCGCTGGGTGGGGAGGGAGTCCCAGCCGTCCTTGAGGAGGGCGAGGTCGTCGAGGGCGTCGGGATCGCCGAAGGCGTCCGGGGGCACGGCGGCCCGCCCCGCCGCCGCCCCTTCCGGGTGCTCGCCCCGCGCGCCGTTCACCGGTCCGTCCATCGGCTCGTCCAGCGGCTCGTCCGGAGGGAAGGGGCCGTCCTCGTCGAAACGGGGATCGAAGCCGGGGTCCAGGTCAGGGCCGAAGTCGGGATCGAAGGCGGGACCGAAGGCGGGACCGAAGGCCGGGTCGAGGTCGAAGGGGTCGTCGGCGAACCCGTCCTCGTACGGAACGTACGGAAGGTCCGCCTCGGGGCGACTCTCGCGCGCGTGGTGCGGCTCTTCGGTGCCCGCCGCGCCCTCCGCGCCCTCCGCGTCCAGGTGGGCCAGGACCGTCTCGGCCGCCGCCCGTCGGCGTGCCAGGGAGGTGGGGTCGAGCGGGAGCGGCCACGCGTGCGTGGCGGCGGACTCGCCCAGGGCCGGGTTCTCCGCGTCCTCGGCCGGGGCGTCGGCCCAGGCCTCGATCTCGCCGTGCCCCGCCTCGCAGTGGGCGTACAGCGCGTGCAGGAACGCGGACGGGCCCCGCGGCTTCTTCTGGCTCGGTCCCCACCAGTGGCCCGAGCCGAGCAGCAGCGTACGGGGACGGGTGAACGTCACGTAGCCCAGGCGCAGTTCCTCGGTGTGCTGGTGCTCCTTCAGCTCCTCCTTGAATGCCTTGATGCCCTTGGCGTCCCACTCCGGAGTGGCCGGGAGGGTCGGGGCGTCACCGCGCAGGGCGTGCGGGAGGACCTTGGCCTGGGCCGTCCAGGCCTCGCGCGACTGGGTGGAGGGGAAGACCCCGTTGACCAGGCCGGGGACGGCGACCACGTCCCACTCAAGTCCCTTGGACTTGTGGGCGGTGAGCACCTTCACCGTGTTCTCGCCGCCGGGCAGGGCGTTGTCCAGGCCCTTCTCGTACTGGGCGGCGGTGCGCAGGAAGCCGAGGAAGGCCAGGAGCGAGGCCTCGCCGTCCAGGGCCGCGAAACCGGCCGCTATGTCGAGGAAGTTGCCGAGGGTCTCGCGGCGGCGCGCGGCCAGGGCGTGCGGTGAGGCGGAGAGCTCGACCTCCAGGCCGGTGGTGGTCAGTACGCGGTGGAGCACGTCCATGAGCGAGTCCGCGAGCGAGCGGCGCAGATCGCGCAGCTCGGCGGCGAGCCGGGCGAAGCGCACGCGCGCCTCGGCCGAGAAGGGCAGCCCGTCGTCCTCGTCGTCGCCCGCCTCCAGGAAGGTGTCGAGCGCGTCCGCCAGCGAGATCACCTCGGCCGGGTCGACGCCCTCCACGGCGTCCGCGAGCCGCTGGTCGGGGTCGTCGGACCCGGCCTTCTCCCGCCGGACGAGACGGCGGGCGCGACGGCCCAGCAGGGCGAGGTCGCGGGGGCCGATGCGCCAGCGCGGGCCGGTGAGGACCCGTACGAGGGAGGCGTTGGCGCCCGGGTCCTGGAGCACCTCGCACACGGCCACGAGGTCGGCGACCTCGGGCAGGTGGAGCAGCCCGGAGAGGCCGACGACCTCGACGGGGATGTCGCGCGCCACGAGCGCGCCCTGGATCTGCGGGAAGTCACCGGCGGTCCGGCACAGGACGGCGATCTCGCCGGGCTCCTTGCCGGTGCGCACCAGGTGGGCGAGGGAGTCGGCGAGCCAGTCGATCTCTTCCTGGTGGGTGTCGAGCAGCGCGATGCGGACCACTCCGTCGCGCTCGGCGCCGGGGGCGGGGCGCAGTGCCTCCACGCCGGCGTGCATCGCGCGCAGCGGCGCGGCCAGGGAGTTGGCGAGGTCGAGCAGACGGCCGCCGCTGCGGCGGTTCTCGCTGAGCGAGTGGCGGGTGGCGGGGCGGCCGTCCTCGTACGGGAAGTGGCGGGGGAAGTCGTCGAGGTTGGCGACGGAGGCGCCGCGCCAGCCGTAGATGGCCTGGCAGGGGTCGCCCACGGCGGTCACCGCGTGTCCGGTCCCCCCGCCGAACAGGGCGGCGAGCAGCCGGCGCTGGGCGACCGACGTGTCCTGGTACTCGTCGAGCAGCACGACGCGGAACTCGTCGCGCAGGATCCGGCCGACCTCGGGGCGGGTGAGGGCGAGCTCGGCGGAGAGCGCGATCTGGTCGCCGAAGTCGAGCAGGTCACGGGACTTCTTGGCCTCCCGGTAACGCTCGGTGAGGTCGAGGAGTTCCAGTCGGCCCTCGGCCGCTTCGGGCACTTTGCGCAGATCGGCGTTGCTGAGCTTCGCGCTTTCCAGGTCCCGCAGCAGCTCCCGGTCGTACGCCCGCAGCTCCTCGGGACGTACGAGGTGCTCGGCCAGCTCCGCGTCCAGGGCCAGCAGATCGCTGACGAGGGAGGCGAAGGACTTGGTCAGCGCCGGGTACGGCCCCGGGGCCTCGCGCAGCACCCGGGCCGCGAGCTGGTAGCGGGTGGCGTCCGCGAGCAGCCGGGAGGTGGGTTCGAGCCCTATGCGCAGGCCGTGGTCGGTCAGGAGCTGTCCGGCGAACGCGTGGTACGTGGAGATGCGGGGCTCGCCCGGAGGGTTGTCCGGGTCGATCGCGTCGGGGTCGGTGATGCCCGCGCGGACCAGGGCCGTGCGCACCCGCTCGGCGAGCTCGCCCGCGGCCTTGTTGGTGAAGGTCAGGCCGAGGACCTGCTCGGGGGCGACCTGCCCGGTGCCGACCAGCCAGACCACCCGGGCCGCCATCACGGTGGTCTTCCCGGACCCGGCGCCAGCCACGACGACCTGCGGGGCGGGCGGGGCGGTGATGCACGCCGTCTGCTCCGGGGTGAACGGGATGCCGAGGAGCTCTTTGAGCTCCTCGGGGTCGGTGAGGATGGGCACCCCAGAGAGGCTAACGGGGACCACTGACAACGGCGGTCCCCGCCGGGACCGGTGTGACACTCCCCGCATCCCCGGTTTCCGGCGGGCAGGTGTGACGCTCCCCCATCCCCGGCCCCGGCGGGGCAGATGTGACACTCCCCGCGCCCCAGGCCCCCGCCCCCCTGGTGGGAGCGCGGGCGGCCCTGCCGGGGTGCGGGAGGGGACGGACGACCGGGCCGTCGGTCGTCAGACCTTCAGGCCGCCGGTGTCTTCGGAGCCGGATCCGGTGCCGCCGTCCGGCTTCATGCCGAGCTTCTCCAGGTCCATGACCTGGTCAGCGGGCGGTGCCATGATCCGCACCGGCTTGTCGTAGTCGCTGAAGGTGACGGTGCCGGGTTCGTCGCCGCCCGTCTCGGCGACCTTCAGCAGATGCGCCGGTCCCCGCTTGGCGACGTACATCGTCACGGCGGAGCCGTCGCTCTTCTTCTTGATGAGGGTGACGGCGGGCACACCGGCGACGACGGTGTCGGCGCCCTTGGTCATCCCGGTGCGGTCGCCCTTGTCGTCGTCCATGCCGGAGACAAGCTCGGAGAGCACGCAGAACTGGCCCATGTCGTCGCCGGAGCTCTTGCCGTGGCGCTTCCCGGACTTCGAGGGCGCCTCCGTCGGCATCTTCACCCAGCGGCCCTTGAGGAGCTCGACCAGGGCGTCGGCCTCCTCCTTGGACGTGCCGTCCTCCTTGGCCATGGCCCGGTAGAACTTCTCGTCGCCCTGCATGTAGTACGCCCTGGGGTCGGCCTTGAGCACCCGGGCCGTGCCGTTCTTGACGTGCACGCTGCCGGAGCAGTCACCCACCCGGGTGACGGTGACCGACAGGCTCATGTGTACGCCGTCGGAGACGCCCGCGCCGGCGACCTTCACGGTCTTCGCCGCCTTCGTCACGCCGACCGCCTTCTCGGCGATCGCGTCGGCGGTCATCCCCGCGAACGGGTCCGCGGGTGTCGGGGAGGCCGTCACGGACGGCTTGGCGGCCACGGAGGCGACCTTGGCCCCGTTGCCGCCCTCCGTGCCGCACCCGGCAAGACCGGCGACAGCGGTCGTCCCGACCACCGCGACGACCAGGGCGTTCCGACTGACCCGCATCTGTCTCTCCTCAAGGCTGGTGAACCGGAGACATCAGCGATTGAGGTGCCCCTGTCAGTACAGCGGCCCCCTGGCCCAAAACGTCACTCCAGCACCTGCCGCCCCTCCGGCAGGGCGGAGCACGACGTACGGAAGGTGCAGTTCGTGCAGTGCTGGCCGGGGCTGGGGGTGAAGTGCTCGTCCAGGACGCGGCCCGCGGCGGTGGCGAGGAGGTCGCCGACCCACTCCCCCGCCAGCGGCTCCTGCGCCTGGACCTTCGGGTACGCCTCGCCGCCCTCCCGCTTGGGGGCGGCCTGGCGCAGATGGACCAGCTCGGCGCCGCCGGGCGCGGGGCGCTCACCCGCGAACACCTCGTCGAGCGCGCCCCGCTCGACCGCCAGCTGGTAGACCGCCAGCTGCGGATGCGCCGCCACCTCGCTCGCCGTGGGCGCCTGCTTGCCGGTCTTGAAGTCGACGACGTAGGCGCGGCCCGCCTCGTCCTGCTCCACGCGGTCCATCGAGCCGCGGATACGGACCTCGTACTCGCCCGCCTCCAGCGTCACGTCGAAGTCGTGCTCGGTGGCCACCGGGGTGCGGCCCGTCCGGTCGAGGGTGTGCCAGCGCAGGAACCGCTCCAGCGCCACGCGCGCGTTGTTCTTCTCCTGCTCCGACTTCCAGGGGGCGTCGAAGGCCAACGCGTCCCACACCGAGTCCAGCCGCTCCATCAGCACGGCGAGATCGGCGGGCGTACGCCCGGAGGCGACCTCGTCGGCCAGTACGTGCACCACGTTGCCGAAGCCCTGGGCCGCCGTCGCGGGCGCGTCGGCCTTCACCTCGCGGCCCAGGAACCACTGGAGCGCACAGGTGTTGGCGAGCTGGTCGAGCGCGCTGCCGGAGAGCACGACCGGGTGATCGCGGTCGCGCAGGGGAACCGCGGAGCGCGTCGGCTCGTTCAATCCCCACCAGCGGTACGGGTGGGCCGCCGGCACCAGCGGCTGGCCCTCGTCGTCGGTGAGGGCGGCGAGGCGGGCGAGGCGGCGGGCGGCGGCGTCCCGCAGCGCGTCGGACGCCTCGGGGTCGACGGTGGTCGCGCGCAGCTCCGCCACCAGCGCGGCGACGGCGAGCGGGCGCCGGGGCCTGCCGGTGACGTCCTTCGGCTCCTCGCCCAGCTCGGAGAGGAAGCGGGAGGGCTGGTCGCCGTCGTCGGCCGGGGCCTTGACCGCCGTCACCACGAGCCGGTCGCGCGCGCGGGTGGCGGCGACGTAGAAGAGGCGGCGCTCCTCGGCAAGAAGGGCGCCGGGGGTGAGGGGTTCGGCGAGACCGTCGCGGCCGATGCGGTCGGCCTCCAGGAGCGAGCCGCGGCGGCGCAGATCGGGCCAGAGGCCTTCCTGGACGCCCGCGACGACGACCAGGCTCCACTCCAGGCCCTTGGAGCGGTGCGCGGTCATGAGGCGTACGGCGTCGGGGCGCACGGTGCGGCGGGTGAGGGTGTCGGCGGCGATGTCCTGGGCGTCGACCTCCTCCAGGAAGTTGAGCGCGCCCCGGCCGCCGGTGCGCTCCTCGGCGCGCGCCGCGGTGTCGAACAGCGCGCACACGGCGTCCAGGTCGCGGTGGGCGTTGCGGCCCGCCGTGCCGCGGCGCAGCGCGGCGCGTTCGAGGCGCTGGGGCCACGGCGTGCCGCTCCACAGCTCCCACAGGGCCTCGGCCGCGGTACCACCGCCTTGGAGGAGTTCGCGCGCCTTGCGCAGCAGCGCGCTCAGACGCTGCGCGCCCCGGGCGTACGCGGGGTCGTGCGCGACCAGCCGCTCCGGCTCGGCGAGCACGCGCGCGAGGAGGACGTCGGAGGGCGCCGGCACCCGGGTGCCGGCGGCCCGCTCCTCGTCGCGCAGGGCCCGGCCGAGGCGACGGATGTCGGCGCTGTCCATGCCCCCGAGGGGCGAGGTGAGCAGATCGAGAGCGGTCTCGGGGTCGAGCCAGGAGGGCGGGGCGGTATGGGAGGCGGGGGCGGCGTCGGGGGGAGCGGCGTCCGGGTGGCCGTCGGGGGACGGGTCACCGTCGGGGGACGCGCCGCCTTCGGAGGGCACGTCGCTCTCCGGGGACAGGTCGCCGCCAGAGGACACCTCGCCGGCAGGGATCGCGCCGCCGTCGTCGGCGGACGCGTCACCGTCAAAGGACGCGCCGCTCTCCGGGAACAGGTCGCCGCCAGAGGACACCTCGCCGACAGAGATCGCGTCGCCGTCGACGGACACGTCACCGTCAAAGGACGCGCCGCTCTCCGGGGACAGGTCGCCGCCAGAGGACACCTCGCCGGCAGAGATCGCGTCGCCGTCGACGGACGCGTCACCGTCAGAGGAGGCGTCATCCTCGGGGAACGCCCCGTCACGCGCCTCACCCCCGTCACGCCCCTCGCCCCCGCCCCGCACCACCCTCTCGTCGTCCTGCTCGCCCTCGTACTCCTGCTCCTCCTCCCCCGCCCCCGACAGCGCCGCCCTCGCCACCGCGCGCAGGGCCGTCAGCAGGGGTGTCACCGCGGGCTCGTGGCGCAGGGGGATGTCCATCCCGTCCACCTCCACCGGAACGCCCGCCGCCGTCAGGGCGCGGCGCAGGGCCGGCAGGGCGCGGGTGCCCGCGCGCGTGAGGACGGCGATGTCGTGCCACGGAACGCCCTCCTCCAGATGGGCGCGCCGGATGATGTCCGCGATGTTCTCCAGCTCCGTGGAGGCCGTCGGGTAGGTGTACGCCTCGACGCGCCCGCCCGCGCGGACCGGGGCGAGGTCACGGTGGGCCCGTACCTTCTCGGACGGCAGACGCGGCATCGGCATCCGCCGGGTCAGCAGCCGGGTCGCCTCCAGCAGCTTCTCGCCGGAGCGGCGGGACGTCGTCAGCACCTCGACCGGCGCCGGAGCGCCGCCCGCCCGCCGGAACGTGTCCGGAAAGTCGAGGATCCCGTTGACGTCCGCGCCCCGGAACGCGTAGATCGACTGGTCCGGGTCGCCGAAGGCGATCAGCGTGCGGCCACCGCCCGCGAGGGCCCGCAGCAGGCGGACCTGAGCCGGGTCGGTGTCCTGGTACTCGTCGACGAACACCGCGTCGTACGCATCGGCCGGAGCGGGCCCGTGCGGCGGGGCGGAGGAGGAGACGTGGGACGACGTGCCGGAGTACGGGGCGCGCTCGGCGAGCAGGACGGCCCGGTGGACCAGCTCCGCGTAGTCCAGTACGCCCTGGAGGTCCAGGACGTCGAGATATTCGGCCAAGAACGCGGCCGCCGCACGCCAGTCGGGGCGGCCGGTGCGCCGGGCGAAGTCGGCCAGCGCGTGCGGCCCCAGGCCCAGCTCGCGGCTGCGGGCGAGCACCGCGCGCACCTCGTCGGCGAAGCCGCGCGTGGTCAGACAGGCGCGCAGCTCGTCGGGCCAGCGCACGGAGGCGAGCCCCTCGCGCTCCAGGCCGAGCTGCCCGGCCAGCAGGTCGCGTACCGCCACGTCCTGCTCGGGGCCGGACAGCAGCCGCAGCGGCTCCGCGAACAGGTCGGCGTCCTGGTGGGCGCGGACCAGGGCGTAGCAGTAGGAGTGGAAGGTGGTGGCCTGCGGGGCTCGCGCGCCGCCGAGCCGCAGCGCCATGCGGTCGCGCAGCTCGACCGCGGCCCTGCGGCTGAAGGTGAGGACGAGGATGCGTTCGGGGTCGGCCCCGGCGGCGACCCGGGCGGCGACCGCCTCGACGAGCGTGGTGGTCTTGCCGGTGCCCGGTCCGGCCAGGACGAGCAGCGGCCCGTGCGCGTGGTCAACCACCGCCCGCTGACGTGCGTCCAGCAAAGGGGGGTCCACCGGCCTCAACGGGGTACGTACCAGTCGGTACGCGCCGGCGGACCGCCGTCGTACCTGGGGGTACGTCGTACGCCCGGTGGAGGAGGAGGAGCTCACGTGGATCGCCGGTCCTGGTGGGTGTGCTGGTGATGAGGATGCGGACGGGGGCCGTGCCGACTGTCGACGGTACGCCGAAGCGCGGCCGGCACGCAGCGAGTCATCCGTACGGGCCTGCGGCCGCCCCCGGTGGCGTCCGATGGCCGAAGCTGTCAGATATGAGCCGCCTCGCCGCCGACCTCGCGTTCCGCGCCCGTCCGCGCGGTGCCCGCGCTGTCCCCGGCATCCCCGGAAGGGCCCCCGGGGCCCCGCCCGCCGCCGTCCCAGCGCGCGCGGCGCATGTCGAGGCGCGGCAGATGCCCCTCGGCGGCGCGGCCCGCCTCGCGCAGCGGCGTGGACTCCTCCCGGTAGTGACCAAGAGCACGCAGCTCGTGGCCGGGCAGCAGCGCGCCGTCCGAGCGCACCACGCGCCACCAGGGCGCGGCGCCGCCGTAGAGCGCCATGACGCGGCCGACCTGGCGGGGTCCGCCCTCGCCCAGCCATTCGGCGACGTCCCCGTACGTCATCACCCGGCCGGGCGGGATCTGCTCGGCGACGTCCAGCACCCGTTCGGCATACTCCGGGAGTTCCGGCAGCTCATCGCTCACCCGGTCCATCCTGCCGTACGCCACCGACAGTGCGGCCGGAAGCGGGCTCCGGCCGACCGCGCACACCGCGGCCGCCGGGCGCGCGCCGCGCGGTGCACGTCCCCCCGGCGCACCCTGATGCCTCCCGGCGGGGGCCGGTCATGCCACCATCATGCGGGCGGTGACCGGTGATACGAGAGCACGAAGAGCAGACCGAAGACCAGAGCGGCGAGACAGCGGACCAGACGGCGAAGGAGCGGGGCGTGCAGCCACCCGAAGCGGCGGCCGGCAGCACCCCGGAGACGGGGGCGCGGTCCGACGTACCCGCCTCCGGCGCCACGCCCGCCTCCGCGTCCGGCCCGGAAGCGGAGTCCCCGGGCCCGGCCGGGCCCTCCCCCGCGTCCGGCGCCAGGATCGCGTCGGTGCCGCCCTCGGGCGCGACGGCCGTCTCCGCGCCGCACGGGACGCCACACACGGGACACACGGACTTCGAGGCGTGTGAGAACGCGGGCGCCATCGAGCGCGTCTCCGTGGACGAACCCCTGCTCCCCGCGCGCGTGCACCGCCCCTCCGACCTCGTTCGGCTGATCAGCGGTGTGCTGGCCATCGCGATCGTGCTCACCATCGCCGCCATCGCCCACCACACCACCTCCGGCCTCGAACAGGACATCAGCAAGGGCTCGGACCAGGCGCCGGACGTCCTGATCCGGCTGGCCGGTCTGGTCTCGTCCATCGCCGTGCTGATCCTGCCGGTCGCCTTCGCCATCGAGCGGCTGATCAAACGCGACGGGCTGCGCATCGCGGACGGTGTGCTCGCGGCCGTGCTCGCCCACGGCGCCGCCCTCGCCACCGATCTGTGGGTGGCCAAGTCGGCGCCCGACTCGATCACCAGCGCGCTCACCCAGCAGTCCGGTACGGGCGGTCTCACCGACCCCGTGCACGGCTATCTCGCGCCGGTCATCGCCTATATGACGGCCGTCGGCATGGCCCGCCGGCCACGCTGGCGGGTCGCCCTGTGGGCGGTCCTGCTGCTCAACTCCTTCGCGGTGCTCGTCGGCGGCCAGACGACCGCGTTCTCGATCCTCGTCACGGTCCTGCTCGGCTGGACCGTGGCCTACGGAACGCTGTACGCGGTGGGCTCGCCCAACGTCCGGCCCACCGGCCAGACCCTCCTCGCCGGACTGCGGAACGTGGGCTTCCGGCCGCTCACCGCCATGCGCGCCGAGGACGTCCCGGACTCCATGGAGCAGGGCGACCGGGGCCGGCGCTACTTCGTCACCCTGGAGGACGCGGCCCCGCTCGACGTGACCGTCGTCGACCGCGAGCAGCAGGCCCAGGGCTTCTTCTACCGGGTGTGGCGGCGGCTGACCCTGCGCTCCATCACCACCCGGCGCTCCATCCAGTCGCTGCGCCAGGCCCTGGAGCAGGAGGCGCTGCTCGCGTACGCGGCGATCGCCGCCGGGGCCCACGCGCCGAAGCTCATCGCCACCTCCGAGCTCGGCCCCGACGCCGTGATGCTGGTGTACGAGCACACCGGGGGGCGGTCCCTGGACTCGCTGGACGACAAGGAGATCACCGACGACCTGATGCGCAGCGCCTGGCAGCAGGTGCGGGCGCTCCAGTCGCGGCGCATCGCCCACCGCAGGCTCGCCGGGGACGCGATCCTGGTGGATCGTTCCGGCACCGTCATCCTCACGGACCTGCGCGGCGGCGAGATCGCGGCCGGCGACGTGGTCCTGCGCATGGACATCGCCCAGCTCCTGGTCACCCTGGGGCTGCGGGTCGGCGCCGAGCGGGCGGTCGCCGCCGCCGTGGAGGTGCTCGGCCCCGACACCGTCGCCGACAGCCTTCCGCTGCTCCAGCCGATCGCGCTGACCCGCTCCACGCGCGCGACGCTGCGGCGCCTGGCGCGCGAGCAGGCGCAGCGCGAGCGCGAGGCCGTCATCGAGGCGTCGCTGGCGGCCAAGGAGGTGCGCGCCGCCGAGGCGGCCGAGGCCAGGCGGCGCGAGGCCGCGACCGCCAGCGTCCCCGAGGAGCAGCCGCTCGCCGCCGGGGAGGAGCGCAAGACCGTACGGGCCGACAACAAGGCCGTACGCGCCGAGAAGAAGGCCGAGAAGGAGGCCATCGACGAGGCGCTGGAGAACGCGCGCGAGGACGATCTGCTCACCCAGATCCGCGCCCAGGTGCTGCTGATCCGCCCGCAGGCGCCGGTGGAGCCGGTGCGCCTGGAGCGCATCAAGGTGAAGACGCTGCTGACGTTCGTCGCCGGGGCCATCGCCGCGTACTACCTGCTGGTGCAGATCACCCACATCAAGTTCGGCGATCTGGTGGCGAACGCGCAGTGGGGCTGGGTGGCGGCGGCCGTGCTCTTCTCGGCGCTCTCCTACCCGGCGGCGGCGGCGAGCCTGCTGGGCTTCGTCCCCGAGAAGGTGCCGTTCGGGCGGGCCGTGATCGCGCAGGTCGCGGGCTCGTTCGTGAAGCTGGTCGCCCCGGCGGCGGTCGGCGGCGTGGCCCTCAACACCCGGTTCCTCCAGCGCGCCGGGGTCCGCCCTGGCCTCGCCGTGGCGAGCGTGGGCGCCTCGCAGCTCTTCGGGCTCGCCTCGCACATCTCGCTGCTGCTGGTGTTCGGCTATGTGACGGGCACCGAGAAGACCCCGGACCTGTCGCCCTCCCGGACCGTGATCGCCGGTCTGCTGACGGCCGCCGTGCTGATCCTGGTGGTCACCGCCATCCCCTTCCTGCGGAAGTTCGTCGTCACCCGGGTGCGGTCGCTCTTCGCCGGTGTGGTGCCGCGCATGCTGGACGTGCTCCAGCGGCCCCAGAAGCTGCTTACCGGCCTCGGCGGCATACTGCTGATCACCGGCACCTTCGTGATGTGCCTGGACGCGTCCATCCGGGCCTTCGGATCGGGCACCAACTCGCTCAGCTACGCGAGCGTGGCGGTCGTCTTCCTCACCGCCAACGCGCTCGGCTCGGCCGCCCCGACCCCGGGCGGTGTCGGCGCGGTGGAGCTGGCGCTCTCCACGGCCCTGACCATCGCGGGCCTGCCGGCCGAGACGGCGGCGTCGGCCGTGCTGCTCTACCGGCTGCTCACCTTCTGGCTGCCGGTGCTGCCGGGATGGCTGTGCTTCAACTACCTGACCCGCAGGGGCGAGCTCTGACCGGGCTCGGCACACGCCGCTGCCACCCGCATGGCCTGCGGTTTCGCGCGGGCCACGGCTGACGGGCCCACGATGGGGAGCATGGAGAACCCCGCCGCCCTGCGTGCCGCCTCTCTCGCCACGGCCACCGCCGCCCTGCTGCTCGCCGCCACCGGCTGCTCCGACAGCGGGACCAAGGAGTCGTCCCCGGCCAAGGCCTCGGCGCTGGCCTCCCAGAAGCCGACCTGGAAGAAGTGCGGCGCGCCCTCCCAGGCGGAGGGGACCGGGGACGCCCCCTCGCCGCCGCCCGGCGGGGGCGAGTGGAAGTGCGCCACCCTGCGCGTGCCTCTCGACTACGACAAGCCCGACGCCGGGTCCGTCGAACTCGCGCTCATCCGCGCCGAGGCCCTCGACAAGAGCCGGCGCATCGGGTCGCTGATCTTCAACTTCGGCGGCCCCGGCGGCTCCGGGGTGACCACCCTGCCCGCCGCCGCGGGCGACTACGACAAGCTCAGGGCCCGCTACGACCTGGTGAGCTTCGACCCGCGCGGGGTCGGCTCCAGCGCCCCCGTCCAGTGCGAGAGCGACAGCCAGCTCGACCGCTACTTCGCCCAGGACTTCACCCCCGACGACGCGGCCGAGGAGAAGTCCCTCACCGGCCACATGAAGGCGTTCGCCGCGACCTGCCAGTCCAACTCGGGGCGGGTCCTGCCCCATGTCGGCACCACCAGCGCCGCACGCGACATGGATCTGATGCGCCAGGTCCTGGGCGACGACAAGCTGTACTACTTCGGCATCTCCTACGGAACGGAACTGGGCGGGGTGTACGCCCACTTGTTCCCCAAGAACGTCGGCCGGGCCGTCTTCGACGCCGTCGTCGACCCCACCAGCACCTCCGAGCAGGGCGCGCTCGGGCAGGCCAAGGGCTTCCAGCTCGCCCTCGACAACTTCGCCCAGGACTGCGTGGACCGGGGCGACAAGTGCCAGCTGTCCGGGGCGAACGTGAAGGAGGTCGAGGCCGGCATCGTCAAGCTCCTCGCCGACCTCGACAAGCAGCCCATCCCCGGCAGCGGCATCCGCATGCTGACGCAGACCGAGGCCACCAACGGCATCGCCCAGGCCCTCTACTCCAAGGAGTACTGGCAGCTCCTCGAACAGGGCGTCGACGAGGCGCAGGGCGGGAACGGATCCCTGCTGCTCGCCCTCTCCGACGCGATGAACGGCCGGGCCAAGGACGGGACGTACAGCAACATCCAGGCGGCCAACACCGCCATCAACTGTGCTGATTTCAAGGACCGTTACTCACTCGACCAAACGAGGGCCAAGCTCCCCGAGTTCCGCAAGGCCTCCCCCGTCTTCGGCGACTTCCTCGGCTGGGGCTTGATCGGCTGCACCGCGTGGCCGGTGCCGGGGCAGTGGAGCACCCCCGATGTGAGCGCGCCCGGCTCGGCGCCGATCGTCGTCGTCGGCAACACCGGCGACCCCGCCACGCCGTACGAGGGCGCCCGGCACATGGCGGAGAAGCTCGGGGCGGGCGTCGGGGTGGAGCTGACGTACAAGGGGCAGGGCCACGGCGCGTACAACAGCGGCAGCAAGTGCGTGCAGGACGCGGTGAACACGTATCTGCTGGACGGCAGGGCCCCGGCGGCCGGGACGGTCTGCCAGTAGCCCCGGGCCCTCGGGGCGGGCTCGCGGGGGCGTTGTCAGTGGGCCCGCCTACGATGACGGGACTTGATTCGCTTGATCGGATTTCCGCGGATCGGGCCGGCCCGACACGCCGGTCCGCTGCCGGGCCTGTGGGGGGCGTCCATGAACAGTCTTGTACGTGTACGGGCAGGAGCGCTGGCCGCCGTCGCCGTGCTTGGGGCCGGGCTCCTGGCGGGCTGCGATTCCGGCGGGAAGAGCGCGGGGCCGAGCGCCCCGCCGAAGAGCACGGTCTCCGCGGCGCCCCGGCCGGGCACGGCGGGCGAGGCGCGGGCGCTTCCGCAGGCGCTCACCGCCCAGCGGCCGCGGTGGAGTGCGTGCGCGAGCCCGGGATGGCAGTGCGCCGAGGTCAAGGTGCCGCTCGACTACACGAAACCGGCCGGTGACACCCTTTCCCTCGCGCTCGTGCGCAAGCAGGCGCGCGAGAAGGACAAGCGGATCGGCTCGCTGCTCTTCAACTTCGGCGGCCCCGGCGGCTCGGGCGTCGAGATCCTGCCACGGGCGGCGAAGACCTACAGCGCCCTCAACTCCCGCTACGACCTCGTGGGGTTCGACCCGCGCGGCGTCGCCAAGAGCTCCGGCGTGGTGTGCCGCGACGACAAGGAGCAGGCGGACGCCGAGCGGCGGATCGACGCCACCCCGGACACCGCCGCCGAGGAGGCCGCCTTCCTCAAGGACGGCGCCGAGGTCGGCGCGGGCTGCGCGCGCCGCTCCGGGAAGGTCCTGCCGTATGTGTCGACGAGCAACGCGGCCCGGGACATGGACCTGCTCCGCCAGGTCCTCGGCGACGCGAAGCTCAACTACTTCGGAATATCGTACGGAACCGAACTGGGCGGCACCTACGCCCACTTGTTCCCGCACCAGGTGGGGCGCACCGTGCTGGACGCGGTGGTCGACCCGACCGCCGACGCGGTGGGCCATGCCCGCAACCAGGCCACCGGCTTCCAGCGGGCGCTGGAGGACTACCTGAAGTCGACCGGACAGGACCCGGAGCAGGGCACCGAGCGGATCGCGAAGCTGCTCGCCCGGCTCGACGAGCGGCCGCTGCCGACGTCGAGCGGGCGCCGGCTCACCCAGACCCTGGCGCTGACCGGCATCGTCATGCCCCTCTACTCGAAGGAGAACTGGCCCTACCTCACCCAGGCGCTCGCCGAGGTCGACCGGCGCGGCACCGGCAATCTGCTGCTCGCGATGGCCGACTCGTACAACGACCGATCCAAGGACGGGCACTACGGGACGCAGAGCCACGCACAGCGGGCGATCTCCTGCGACGACAGCAAGGTCCGGCCGACCGCCGCGCAGGCGAAGGCGCTGCTGCCCGAGTTCCGGCGCATATCGCCGGTCTTCGGGGAGTTCCTGGCCTGGGACACGGCCGGGTGGTGTGCCGGCTGGCCGGTGCCGGGCGAGCGGGACGTGCCGGAGGCGAGCGCCCCGGGGGCGGGCCCGGTCCTGGTGGTGGGCACCACCGGCGACCCGGCGACCCCGTACGAGGGCGCGAGGAAGATGGCGCGGAAGCTGGGCGCGGGCGTGGGGGTGCTGCTGACGAACAAGGGCGAGGGCCATGGCGCGTACACGGAGGACAACACCTGTGTGCGGCGGACCGTCGACGCGTATCTGCTGGAGGGCCGGGTGCCGGCGGACGGGACCGTCTGCTCGTCCTAGCGGGGCGGGCGGGGCGCGGCTCCAGCCGTAGAGGGTGGCCGTCAGGCGCCGGCGCGCTTGAGGGTGCGCAGGATCAGCCACTGGTCGCCCCAGGCCATCGCCGTGCCCAGCACCGCCATCACGACGCCGACGGCGAGGCTGCCGCTCGCCGCGCCCATGGCGAGACCGGCCATGCCCAGGCCGAAGCGGACCGCGAAGCGCAGGGCCAGCAGCCCGAGGGCCAGCAGTCGGGTGCGCTTGTTCTTCCAGAGCACCTTCATGTACCGCATCCGGGCCCTCAGGACGGTGAACGTGAGGGTGATGTTCACGGCGGCGACGACCGGGATCATCCAGTAGACGACCGGGTACGCGCGGGCGATGTCGAAGATCCCGGCGAAGCAACCGACCAACGGGAAGTACCAGGCGGGAAGGCCCTTGATCTCGGGCCGCGGGGCGCCTTTGGCCGGTGCCCCGGTCTCCGTCCGGACCTCGGCCGCCCTCGTAAGGACCTGGTTCTCGACTGCCACCGTGCTCATCACAGTGCCCCCTTCGCGTGCGCTCACCTGCTGACAGGTAAGAGCTTCGCTCAGGGGGCACCGGGCCCGGCAGAGATGACCGTCCTCGGTCCCGCAGGACAAATGTCCCACGGGACCGGACCGGGATCAGTAGACGGGCTTCTCGGGCTCGATCTGGTGGACCCAGCCGATCACGCCGCCGCCGACGTGGACCGCGTCCGCGAAGCCCGCGGACTTCAGGACCGCGAGCACCTCGGCCGAGCGGACGCCCGTCTTGCAGTGCAGCACGATGCGCTTGTCCTGGGGCAGGTCCTGCAGGGCGTTGCCCATCAGGAACTCGTTCTTGGGGATCAGGCGGGCGCCCGGGATGGAGACGATCTCGTACTCGTTCGGCTCGCGGACGTCGATGATCTCGATCTTCTCGTCGGCGTCGATCCACTCCTTGAGCTGCTGGGGAGTGATGGTCGAGCCGAGCGCCGCCTCCTGGGCCTCCTCGGACACGACGCCGCAGAAGGCCTCGTAGTCGATGAGCTCGGTGACGGTCGGGTTCTCGCCGCAGACCGCGCAGTCGGGGTCCTTGCGGACCTTCACCTGGCGGTACTGCATCTCCAGGGCGTCGTAGATCATCAGTCGGCCGACGAGCGGCTCGCCGATGCCCGCCAGGAGCTTGATCGCCTCGTTGACCTGGATGGAGCCGATGGACGCGCAGAGCACGCCCAGGACGCCGCCCTCGGCGCACGAGGGCACCATGCCCGGCGGCGGGGGCTCCGGGTAGAGGCAGCGGTAGCAGGGGCCGTGCTCGGACCAGAAGACCGAGGCCTGGCCGTCGAAGCGGTAGATCGAACCCCATACGTACGGCTTGTTCAGCAGCACGCACGCGTCGTTGACGAGGTACCGGGTGGCGAAGTTGTCCGTGCCGTCGACGATCAGGTCGTACTGGCTGAAGATGTCCATCACGTTGTCGGCCTCGAGCCGCTCTTCGTGCAGGACCACGTTCACGTACGGGTTGATGCCGAGCACCGAGTCCTTGGCGGACACGGCCTTGGAGCGGCCGATGTCGGCCTGGCTGTGGATGATCTGGCGCTGCAGGTTCGACTCGTCGACCTCGTCGAACTCGACGATGCCGAGGGTGCCGACACCGGCGGCTGCCAGGTACATCAGGGCCGGCGAGCCGAGGCCGCCGGCGCCCACGCAGAGCACCTTGGCGTTCTTCAGCCGCTTCTGCCCGTCCATCCCGACATCGGGAATGATCAGGTGACGCGAGTACCTGCGGACCTCGTCTACGGTGAGCTCGGCAGCCGGCTCGACCAAGGGTGGCAGCGACACGGAATCTCCGTCGGTCGGTATGTCAGTACGGTTGTTCTCTCCGTAACACTGCCACGCCACTTCTCATTCCGAGATACCTGGTCCGATACGCGAGACGATTTCGTCCCAGTAGCCGGGCAGTGTTTCAAATGGGTTCATTTGTCCCCCGTCGTCGCCCCGGTCGGTGAAGTAGATCGTTCCCGCGCCCTGCCAGCGGGCGATCCGCAGCGCCTCGTCGAGGTGGGTGCGGGGCACTCCGTGGACGAAGTGGCAGAAGCGCTCCGCCGGGTGGTCGGCGGTCCACTCGGCCACCTGGGACCAGCGGTACTCGCTCCACGGCCCGGAGAAGGTGACCAGCTGGTCGGCGCTCTCCGCGTAGCCCGGGTACGGGTGGGCGCCCTGGCCGAGGACCACGTGGGCACCCTCGCGCAGGGCCCGCAGGGCGGACACCGTGCGCCGCACCCCGGGCAGGGCGTCCCGGTCCGTGGGACAGCGGTCCAGCAGGAAGCCGTCGACGCGGTACCAGTCGAGGAAGCGGTGCGCGTCGGAGATCAGCTTGCCGAGGGGGCGCGTGCCGTACGCGGTGTCGAGGTGGCCGAGCACGCGGACGCCCGCGTTGCGCAGCTTCCCGGCGGCCTCCAGGCAGTGCGGGTCCGGCCGGGTGCCCGGCCCCTGCGCGACGTTCAGGACCGCCCAGTGCAGCGGGGTGCCGGGGCGGGTCAGCTCGGCCCACTCGACCGGGGCGACCAGGGGGTGCGCGCAGCCGGGGACGCCGAAGCCGAGCCGGCCCGAGGTCGCCGCGCGCGGGGCTCCGGTGCGGGTCAGATGCGGCACGCCGCCTCCATCCAGATGTCGGCCAGGGACTCCTCCAGGTTGATCCGGGGCCGCCAGCCGAGCCGGTCGCGCGCGGTGCGGACGTCGGCCTGCTGCCAGCTGCCGCAGCCGTCGGGGTACGGGGCCGGGGGCGCCGCCAGATGCTCCATGGCGTCGGCGGACGGGCGGGGCGCGCCGATCACACCCGGGCGCAGACCGGGGCCCGCGTCCAGCTCGTGCAGCGCGCCGCCGTACCCGGCGACCCGGGCGAGGACGGCGGCGGCGTCGCGCAGCTTCACCGAGCGGCCGGTGCCGATGTTGACGACGCCCTGGGCGGCCGAGAGGGAGGCGGCGTGCACGGCGCGGGCCACGTCGCGGACGTCGACGAAGTCGCGCTGCACCCCGAGCCCGGCGAGCTTGAGTTCCCCGTCGCCGGACTGCATGGCCCGGCGCATCGCCTCGGCGAGGCGGCCGAGCGGGGACCCGGCGGGGGTGCCGGGCCCCACGGGGGAGAAGACCCGCAGCACGATGGCGTCCAGGCCGGAGCCGAGGACCAGTTCGGTCCCGGCGAGCTTGCTCACGCCGTACGGGCCGCCGGGGCGCGGCACCGCGTCCTCGGCGGTGGAGGAACCGGGCTGCGAGGGGCCGTATTCGGAGGCGCAGCCGAGCTGGACGAGCCGGGCGCCGCAGCCGCTGCGGCGCAGGGCCTCGCAGACGGTGGCGACGGCGACCGTGTTGTGCCGGGTCAGCTCGCGGGCGCCGCCGCGGGTGGCACCGGCGCAGTTGATCACGACTCCGGGGTGGACGGCGTCCAGGAAGCGGGTGAGGGCTCCCGGGCTGCCGGAGGCGAGGTCGAACCGTACGTCGGCGTCGTCGCCGCGGCCGAGCGCGGTGAGCTGTACGGCCGGGTCGGCGAGCAGGCGGTCGGCGACGAAACGGCCCAGGTATCCGTTGGCACCGAGCAGTAGCACCCTCATCGCACGGCCTTTCCGTACGGGCGGCAGCAGGCCGGGGGCAGGGCGGTCATGTGTCTCGTTCTCCTTCGGGCGTGCACGCGCGTCAACGCGTGGGGTGCTGTTCGGGGGTCGGGGGGTGTACGGAGTGGGCCGACGCGCGGGCGAGGACCGCGGTGGCCCGGGCAAGGAGGGCAAGGGCGGCGGCGCCGCAGACGGCCGCCGGGACGGCTCCGGCGCCGCCCGCCTCGACGGCGGCGGTCACCGGGCGGGCGAGGGCGTCGCAGCCCGGCAGCCGTCCGGCGAGCACCAGCGCGAGGGCGGCGGCCTCCGCGCAGGCGGCCGCGCGCAGTCCGGCGGCGGCGGCCGGCGCGTGGCCGTGCAGGGCGAGCAGCCGCGCCAGGAAGAGCAGCGCGCCGGGGGCGGCGGCGGACGCGAACGAGCCGTGCCCGTACGCGAGTCGGCCGGTGAGCAGGACGGCGGTGAGGGCGGCCAGGAACACGGCGACCGCGCCGAGCAGGAGCGGGCGGGAGCGGTCGGCGAACTCCTCGAGTCCCCGGCTGGTGGCGAGGCCGCGCCGGGCGCGTACGGCGAAGAGGCGGGCGCACCAGGTGGCGGGGGCGACGGCCAGGGCGAGGCCGACCGCGGCCGCCGGGTCGGCGCCCCAGCCGTCGGGCGCGCCCGGGCCGCCGTCCGGGCCGCCCGCGATCAGCGCGTCCAGGAGGCCGTTGCCCGCGACCGCGTAGAGGGCGAGCCAGAGCGCCCACGGCAGCCCGGCGCCGCGCCCGGTCCGCAGGGGGCCGCACCGGACGGCGTACGCGAGGGCCGCGCCGACGCCGGCGGCACCGGCCGCGATCACGGCGAGGCGCGCCCCGCCGACGGTGAGCCGGGCGGCCGTCACGGTGAGCGCGCACAGGGCGCCCGGCAGCAGGGCCCGCAGCACCCGGAACGGCCGTCCGGGGGGCTCGGGCGCGGGTTCCAGGTCGTGGCGCGGCGGTTCGGTGCCACGCGGCACGCGCGCGTAGAGCTCCTCGGCGAGCGAGAACACGTCCCGGTGCCGGAAACGCGCGGCGGTCCGGTCGGTCACCCCGTGCGCTTCGAGCCCGGCGGCGATCTCCAACGGGTCGACGGCCCGCTCGCAGAGGTCCCGGTGCCGGTGCATGAGCGCCTTGACGGGGTCTGCGGGGCCTCTGCGAGGGCGGGGGCGGGGGGCGGCCGCCGGGGTCCGGTCGGGGGACGCGGGCCGCCGGGGGGCGGGGGGTTCCTGGGGGGCGGGGGACTCCTGGGAAGCGAGGGGATCTCTGGGGGCTGGGGGCTCTAGGGACTTGGGGGACTCCGGAAACCCTAGGGACTGCGGGGACTGCGGGGCCTCCGGGGACTCCGGGGACTGGGTGCCAGGCTCGGCCGTTGGTCCGGCCGTTGGTCCGGCCGTCGGTCCGGCCGTCGGTCCGGCCGTTGGTCCGGCCGTCGGGTCGGCCATCGGTCCGGCCATCGGTCCGGCCATCGGGTCGGCCATCGGGTCGGCCATCGGGTCGGCCATCGGGTCGGCCATCGGGTCGGCCATCGGGTCGGCCATCGGCTCCGCCGTGCCTGCCCCCGTCGAACTCCCCCTGCGTGCGCCCGCGTCGGGCCTCGGGATCGGGAGGCGTTGGCCTCGTACGCCTGTGGGGCGCTTGGGGGTCGGGTCGGACAGCAGGGCCTCCGAGCGGATGTCCCAGGCGCCCGCGCTCTCGGGGGCGCGCGGGATGTCGTTCTCGGCGGGGCCGTCCGTCGGGCGGGTCGTCGGCGGGAGGGTCATCGGGTCGCCTCCTCGGCGTGCGCGGAGCCGGGGCGGCGGAGGGCGTACGAGGCCGAGCCGGTGAGGGCCGTCCAACTGCCGGGGACGTGGGACTCGGCCGGATGGGCGAAGGGCACGGGGGCGCCGCTCTCGTCCACGGCCTCCCGGCGCACCGGGCAGTGGGACATCAGCTCCAGGTAAATGCCGCGAAATGCCGCGAGGTTCTGCTCGACGGTGAAGAGTTCGAGGGCGCGGGCCCGGGCGGCGGCGCCGAGCCGTTCGCGCCGCTCGGGGTCGCGCAGCAGCGCCAGACACGCGTCCGCGAGCGCACGGGGGTTGCGCGGTGGGACCACGAGCCCGGTACCGCCGATGACCTCGACCACCGCGCCCGTGTCCGTGGAGACCGTGGCCCGGCCGCAGAGCATCGCCTCGACCAGGCTGACCGGGAAGCCCTCGACGACGCTGGACAGGACGACGACGCTGCCGCCCGCGTACGCGTCGGCCAGCTCCGGCGCGCCCGGGCCGCCGATCTCCTCGAAGGAGACCGGGTTGTCCCCGACCGCGTGCGCGTCCACGGCCTCGTCGGGGAAGAGGTGGGCCGCGAGGGCGCGGCAGTGGGCGAGGTAGGCGGCGGCCTCGGGCGAGAGGACGGACGCGGACGTGGAGGCGGAGGACGAGAGAGGGCTACCGAAAGCGTGCGCGCCGCCGCCATAGCCGCCCGCGTGCCCCGGCCCGTCGCCATAACCGCCCATGTGATTAGGCCCGTCGCCATAGCCCACACCCTCGGCGTCCGCCGAGCCGGACCCGTACCCCGAACCGGCCGCGTACCCCGAACCAGACCCGGCTCCATAGCCGGCACCAACAGCCCCGTAACCAGCACCATCCCCGCGGCCAGGACCGACCCCACGACCCGCCCCGGCCGCGTACCCCGAACCCGCGCCGTGCCCCGCACGAGACCCGCGGCCCCCTCCGGGCCCGTGGCCCGTACTTCCCGAGCACCCCGGCCCGCCGAAACGGCCCACTCCCCCGAACCCGTTGGCCCCGAACCCCTTGGCCCCGGCGCCGAAAGCTCCGCCGCCGAACGCCGCACCGCCGAACGCCGCACCACGGACCACCGCGCCACCGAACCCGTCCCCGCGGAACCCCTCCCCGCCGGGAGCCGCTGCGCCGGCGTCCCCGTCGACCGGCCCCACCGGTCCGACCGGTCCCGCCGCTCCCCCGTCGCGCCCCGCGCCCGGCGCGTCGCCGTACCCGTACGGGCCCGGGCCCGGGCCGTGGAGCTGGGTGCCCGGGGCGGCCCCGGGGGTCCGGCCCGCGTAGAAGATCCGCAGGCGGGCGTCCGGCTCCGCGCGCCGGATCTCCGCGAAGGCGTGCAGCAGGGCGATGAGGTCCTTGGTCGGGTCGACGCGGCCGACCCAGACCAGCGTCATGGGGTCGCCCGCGTCGGCGCCCTCGCCCTCGCCCACCGACTGGAAGCGGTCGGCGGCCATGCCGGGGTACACCGTGCGCAGCTTGGCGCGGTCGGCGCCGCACTTCTCCTGCCAGCGGCGGGTGTGGGTGTTGCCGGGCGTGATGAGCGCGGCCCGTTCGTACACCTCGGCGGCGAGCCGCCGGTGGAACGCGGCCGTCAGCGCCCGGACCGGGACGCGCGCGTCGCCCGCCGCGAGGTACTGGGCGCGCAGCCGCACCCCGTACTCGGTGACCAGGAGCGGCACTCCGAAGAAGCGTTTGGCCAGCAGGCCCGGGAGGGCGGCGCAGCCGCCTCCGGCCGCGTGGCAGAGGTCGACGTCGCCGAGGCCGGCCGCGTCGTACCAGTCGAGCGAGAGGGGGCGCAGGGCGCGCTCCAGTATGTCGGCGAAGGCGAGGTAGTCGGGGACGCGCGCGGCCTGCATCGCGCGGCCGGCGCCGGGGGTGCGGCAGGCGGCCTCAAGGACGCGCACGGCCGTCTCGGAGCGCAGGACGGTGGACAGCCCGCCGTACTCCGACGCCAAGTCGGCCAGGCCGTACAGCGCTTCCGCGAATCGCGAGGAGCCGCCGCCCGCACCCGGGGCGGACCCGCCGCCCGCGCCCGGGGAGGGGGCGCCTAGCTCCCCGCTCGCCACGGTCTCGAAGGCGACCGTGAGCGCGTCCGGGTCGCCGCCACGGCCGGGTTCGCCCAGGTCGGCGACGACCGGTCCGCCCCGGCCCGGCACGCCGGTCGGCACGTCCGCCCGTCCCGGCACGCCGGGCAGGCCGCGTTCGCCGTCCGCGCCGCCCGGCCCGGCCATGCAGATCGCTCCGGCCAGTTCACGCAGGCAGGTGGCGAACCGGTCGCGCTCGCGGCGGCCGAGGCGGCGGGCCCGCGAGGAGCGCGCGCGGACGTGCCCCCCGTCCTGCGTACCCCACAGCGGGGCCGTGCGCACCCTGCGGACATGCGGGGGCAGGGCCACCCAGCCGCGTTCCTCCTGCGCCGCCGTGCGGCTGAGCGCGTATATGTCGAACTCGTGCCGCGCGAGCCCGCGCACGAGCCGGTCGCACCACAGCCTGGACTCGCCGGTCGTGTACGGGTATCCGCCGTCGGTGAGCAGTCCGATCCGCACAGTACGCACCCCCGATCTCCCTGGTGGGCGGCCGCCGTTGCACCGGCGACTCGCAGCGGGAAGAACGTAAGCGGATACGGCGGTGGCGCGATGGACGGTTGCGCAACGGGATCGACGAGGAGACCCTGTCG